>JAPSJT010000236.1 GCA_031178045.1 Agromyces sp. | reverse complement strand
ACCGCGCACCGCTGCTCGTCATCACCGGCGACAGCGACCACGTCGTGCCGCCGGCCATCGGTCGCGCGATCGTCGAGAAGTACCGCTCCACGGGCAGCCCCTCGGTGGTCGACTACCGCGAGTTCCCAGGACGCACGCACCGCATCGTCAGCCAGGACGGCTGGGAAGAGGTCGCCGACTTCGCGCTCGGGTGGGCCGTCGCGCACTCGGCGAGCGACGTCACTTCGTGACGTTCTCCAGGAAGTCGAGGGTCTGCGCGAGCGCCACATGGGCTTCCTCGTAGTCGAGGTGGAACTGGTACTCGTGCGGCAATGCCGGCTGGTGATCGGCCGGCCAGAACAGCGACGAGACCTCGACCCCCTGCTCCTGCAGTCGCTGCGACATCGGGATCGACTGCAGCCAGGTGAGCCCGTCACCGTTGCCGCCCGAGATGAAGGTCGGCGGGAAGTCCGACGTCGTGAAGTCGATCGTCGACATCAGCGAGCCGGGGGCTGACGCCGACCAGTCCTGGGTGCCCGTGTACGACCACAGTGCGGTCTTGAACCCCCACGCCACGAGCCCGTCGAGCCGGGACATCGCCGTCAGGTCGTAGACGCCGCAGTTCAGCACGGTCCCGACGAGCTGGTCGGGGTCGAGCGCCGGCTCGACGTCGAGCAGCCCGGCGTACTCGCGATTCGTCGTGAGCGCCGCCACCTGGCTCGCGAGTTGCGAGCCGGCGGAGTCGCCCGCGAGGACGATGCGGTCGGGGTCGATGCCGAGCTCGGCGGCGTTCGCTTCGACGTACGCCAGGGCATCGTTCGCCTGGTGCACGGCCGTCGGGTAGATCTGCTCGGGCGCCACCGAGTACCCGACCGCCACGGTCGTGTACCCCTCGGCGGCCAGGATGCGCAGGTACGGCTCGACGTTGGCCTTCGAACCCGAGATCCATGCGCCGCCGTGGATCCACACGACCGCCGGCCGCGCGTCATCACCCGGCAGGTGGAACACGTCGAGGGTCTCCCCGTGCCCGCCGCCGTAGTCGAGGTCACGGTGTTCGGCGAGTTCGACGTCGGGCACGTAGGGCTCCATCTCGGCGACGGTCGCGTCGCCGCCCTGCTCGAACACCGCTCGGATGAGCATCGCCGACGGCCACGGGGTCGAGCGGAGCACGATGCCGATGACGACCGCGACGAGGAGGATCACCGCGAGCGTCCAGCCGAGTCGACGCAGCCGCCGGTGCCGGCGCGCTCGCTTCACTTCGTCGGGGCTCGGCGTGCTCGACGCGCTCGGCGCGCTCCCATCCGCCTGCTCGTGAGTCTGCTCGCCGTCGCGTTCCCCCGTGACCACCGCACCCATGCCCCTCATTCTGTCGGGGACATGAGTGCGGAGCGGGTCAGGCGCGCAGTGCAGCGAAGAACGCGCGGATGTCGCCCGCGACGAGCTCGGGCCGCTCGAGCGCGGCGAAGTGGCCACCCTCTTCGAACCGGCTCCAGTGCACGATGTTCGAGTTGTCGCGCTCGGCGAAGACCCTGATCGTCTGGAAGTCGTCCTTGAAGACCGCGACACCGGTCGGTGCCGCGTTCACCAGCGGCTCTGCTTCGACGCGCGCGTTGTCGAAGTAGCTGCGGCTCATGCCGGCGGCGGCATTCGCGAACCAGTTGACCGACACCTCGAGGATGATCTTCTCGAGCGGCACGAGCGAGGTGCCGTTCCCGAAGTTGTTGAAGAGCTCGCTGTAGGCCAGCAACCCGATGGGCGAGTCGCTCAGGCCGACCGCCACGGTCTGCGGGCGAGAGGCGTTCATCGTGTTGTAGCCGCCGACCGACTGGAACCACTGCATGTGCTCGAGCCCGGCGTAGTCCTGCGGTTCGAGCCGCTCGAACTCGGCGGGGTCGCCCGACGGGAACGAGAAGAGCTGCAGCACGTGCAGGCCGAGGAAGCCCTCGGGGTTGAGGAGCCCGAGCTCGCGGGCGACCATCGCGCCGTTGTCGGAGCCGTGGATGCCGTACTCGGCATACCCGAGCCGGCGCATCAGTTCGTCGTACGCCCGGGCGACCCGCGCAGTCGTCCAGCCGGGCTCGGTGACCGGGTTCGAGAACCCGTAGCCCGGGGCATCCGGAATCACGACGTCGAAGGCGTCCTCGGCGTTGCCGCCGTGCGCCACCGGGTCGACGAGCAGCTCGATCAGATCGAGGTAGTCGACGGATGACCCGGGGTAGGTGTGGGCGAGCAGCAGCGGCGTCGCTCCAGGGTGCTCGGAACGCACGTGGATGAACTGGATCGGCTGGCCGTCGATCTCGGTGACGAAGTGCGGGAACGCGTTGATGCGGGCTTCGGCCGCCCGCCAGTCGAACTCGCGCCAGGCGTCGACGGCTTCGCGGAGGTAGCCGTTCGGCGTGCCGGTCTGCCAGTCGTCGCTCGGGGCCGGCTGGGGCAGCCGCGTGCGTGCGAGCCGCGCCATGAGGTCGTCGAGCTCGGCCTGAGCGACCTCGATGCGGAAGGGGCGGATGTCGGTGCTGGTTGCGGTGGTGTTGGTCATGTCATCGACGCTACGGTCCTATTAGGAGCGTTCAGTTCCTAATGTGCCGAGAGGGTGAGAGACATGTCCGACACCGCTGCGCGGCTGCTCGCGCTCCTCTCGCTCCTGCAGTCGCGCCCCGAGTGGACCGGCGCCGAGCTCGCCCGCCGGCTCGGTGTCACGCCTCGCACGATCCGCCACGACATCGACCGCCTGCGCGAACTCGACTACCCGGTCGACGCCACCCGCGGCGCCGCAGGCGGATATCGGCTCGGCGCCGGCGGAAAGCTCCCACCCCTGCTGCTCGACGACGAGGAGGCGATCGCCGTGGCGATCGGCCTGCGGGCCGCGACGGGCGTCGCGGGCATCGAGGAGTCCAGCGGCCGCGCGCTCGCCAAGCTCGAGCAAGTGCTGCCGCCTCGGCTGCGGCCGACGGTCGAGGCGCTCTCCACGGTCGTCGACCACGCCCCCGAGAACACCGGCACGGATGCCGCCGACCCCGAAGTCGACCCGGCCGTGCTGCAAGCCGTGGCCGGCGCCATCCGCGACGTCGAGTGGCTCCGATTCGACTACCGGGGCGAACCCCGACTCGTCGAGCCCTATCGACTGCTCTCCTGGCAGCGGCGCTGGCATCTCGTCGGCCGAGACCCGCAGTCGGGCGAATGGGGAACCTTCCGGGCCGACTGGATCGAGCCGCGGATGCCGACGCGCCGGCGCTTCTCCCCCACTCCGCTTCCCGGCGGCGACTACACGGCCTTCGCGATGCGGCAGATCGCCGCGAGCGGCTGGAACGTGCACGCCCGGCTCAGGATCGCCGCGCCCGCGGCCGACGTGCTCGACCGCATCAACCCCGCCGTGGGCGTCGTCGAGGCGGTCTCCGACGCGGCGTCCGTGCTCGTGACCGGGGCCGACAGCCTCGACACGATCGCCGCCTACATCGGCATGCT
>JAPSJT010000235.1 GCA_031178045.1 Agromyces sp. | reverse complement strand
GGGAACTCGCGGTAGTCGACCACCGAGGGGCTGCCCGTGGAGCGGTACTTCTCGACGATCGCGCGACCGATGGCCGGCGGCACGACGTGGTCGCTGTCGCCGGTGATGACGAGCAGCGGTGCGCGGTCGGGCTTCGCGAAGTCGACGCGGCTCGCCCCGCGCTTCTCACTCAGCGTCGCGGCGACGCCCTCGAAGAAGACCCGGTTGTAGGAGTTCACGGCGAACTCCTGCCAGATCCGGTCGGATGCCGCCCGGCTGAGGTCATTGCCGAAGGTGAAGTGGAAGTGCGACTTCGAGATCGGCTTGGCGCCGTTCCGATCGAACGGGTTCGAGAGGATCGGGAAGCCGGTGCGGAACGTCGACGGCGGGAGGGTCGTGATGCCGGCCGGCTGGCCCGGCGTGACGCCGACGTAGGCGATGCCGAGGTCGCGATCGGCCAGCATCTGCGTGATCACACCGCCGAACGAGTGCCCCATGATGATCGGCTTACGGGGAAGAGCCCGGATGAGGTGCTCGTAGTGGTCGGCGATCTGCTTCAGGCCGATTCCCTTGAGCGATTCGGGGTTCGACCGGATGTCGGCGACCTCACGGTCGTCGATGCCGGGCCAGCCGGGAACGATGACCTCGTGCCCGAGCGAGCGGAAGCGTTCGGCCCAAGTGTTCCAGCTCTTCGGAGTCATCCACAGGCCGTGGATGAGGACGATCGGTGCCTTGTCGGTGGCGGTCATGGTTCGTGCTCCTTCTCTGAGGTTCGATCGAGGTAGAACGATCGTTCTGTCTTGTGAGGACGAAGCTACTCGCCGCGCGTCGGCGCTGTCAAGCAAAAAGAGAAAGATCGTTCTATCATTCTCGGTATGGCTGCACGAACGACTCCAAGGGGCACGTCCGTCGCCCGCGCTCGCCTGCTGGAAACCGCGTCGCGGCTCTTCTACCGAGAGGGGATCCATTCGGTGGGGGTCGATCGCATCATCGCCGAGGCTGGGGTCACTCGAGCGACGTTCTACCGGCACTTCCCGGGCAAGGAGGATCTCGTCGAGGCCTACCTCGGCGTCGAGGACGCCGTCATCCGCGGTGCGTTCGATCGCGCCCGCGAGCTCACCGACGACCCCGGGCGCGTGCTCGAGCTCGTGATCGAGGGACTCGCCGACGACGTCTCGCGGTTGCACACGCGTGGCTGCCCGTTCATCAATGCGGCGGCCGAGTATCCCGACCCCGAGAGCAACGTGCGTCGGGCCGTCGCCGGGCACCGCGAATGGTTCCGCTCGGAGCTCGAGGCGCTCGCCGAGGCCGCGGGGTCGACGGATGCCCCGACGGCCGCGGGCCAGCTCGTGCTGCTTCGGGACGCGGCGATGGTGGGTGGCTACCTCGACGGCTGGGACCGCGTGCGTCCTGCGTTCGTCGAGGCGGCGAGACGCGCGGCCGGCCTCGGCTGACGATCGCGCGCGCACGGCTCACGATGTGCCCGGCGGGCACGACGAGCGGCGCCGCTCGCGAACCTCGTGATCGGCGCCGTCTTCGATCGTTCGCTACTTGCGGTGCGTCGCGTCGCTGACGTCGTTGCCCGCGCGGTTCGCGACCTTCGCCTTCTTGTCGGCGCGCTTCTCCTTGAGGGTCTTCGAAGCGGCGGTCTTGCTGGACGATTTCTTCGGTGACTTGTCTGACACGGTGACGCCCTCTGATCGGGAGCCCGAACGGCCCCGTGCTGCAACACTAGTGGCGCCGTCTGGGAACCCGTCGTGCCGGGAGCACGGGTACCGTGGCGGCCTGTTGCACGTCGACTTCGTGCTCCCTTCGTGCGGCGCTAGGGTCGAGGCATCCCCACCGCCACAGAAGGAATCGCCGCTCGATGACCGTGACCTCGACGAAGTCCGCTCGCGTCGCCGAGTGGTGGAGGGCGCAACGCACGCGCGTGCTGTGGGCCACGGTGGTCTCGGTCGTGGCGGTCGCCGTCGTGGTGCTGGTCGCTCGCTGGATCCGCGGAACGCCAGGCGGGCAGGACTTCATCGCGAGCTACCCCGGCATCCTCGCGCCGCCCGAGGCGACGCCCGTGGGCATCCCGGCCTGGCTCGGCTGGCAGCACTTCCTCAACAGCTTCTTCCTCCTGCTCATCGTCCGCACCGGCTACCAGTTGCGATCGAAGAAGCGGCCGCCGGGGTTCTGGACGCGCGACAACACCCGCTGGCCGCACACCGCTCGGGCGCCGCGCCGGCTCGGCATATTCCTGTGGTTCCACCTCTGGCTCGACGCGTTCTGGGTGCTGAACGGCATCGTCTACGTCGTGCTGCTCTTCGCCACCGGCCAGTGGCTCCGCATCGTGCCGACGGACTGGGCGGTCGTGCCGAACGCGCTCTCGGCGGCGCTGCAGTACGGGTCCCTCGAGTGGCCGAGCGAGAACTCGTGGGTCGTCTACAACGCGCTGCAGCAGCTCGCGTACTTCGCGATCGTCTTCATCGCGTCCCCGCTCGCCATCCTCACGGGACTCCGGCTCTCGTCGGTGTGGCCCGTCGAGGGCCCGCTCGTGCGTGCCGTTCCGGAGCGGTTCGCCCGCGCCCTGCACTATCCGGTGATGCTCTTCTTCCTCGCGTTCACGTTCGTGCACGTGGTGCTCGTGCTGATGACCGGCGCGCTGCGCAAGCTCAACCAGATGTACGCCGCCCGCGACGCCGAGGACTGGATCGGGTTCGCGGTGTTCGCGGCATCCGTCGCCGTCATGGTCGTCGCGTGGATCATCGCCAAGCCCCCGTTGCTGAAGCGCATCGCGGCGAACTCGGGGCGCGTGCAGGGCTGAGCGGATGCCGCGGTGCCGCGGCCGTGCAGTGAGTGCCGACTCCGTTGGCGGATGAGGAGAGTTCGCACGGCGCGCCGTGGGCAGCGCGGGCGGCTCGCGGGCGGAACTGCGGTTTCTCCTCATCCGCTCGCGGGGCGGTCGTCACGAGGGAGCGGATGACGCGGGGCCCGGTGCGCGGTAGCGTGCGAGGGTGGCGCAGCCGACCCCGATCAGCGACGACGAGCTCGACGACCTCGAGCGCGCGTTCGTCGCGCGAGTTCGCGGCCGCGTGCTCGAGATCGGTGCGGGCGAGGGCGAGAACTTCGGCGCGTTCGACCCCGAGGTCACGTGGATCGGCCTCGAGCCCGACGCGAAGCGGCGCGCCGAACTCGGGCAGCGTGCCCGCGAGTGGCGGCACGACGCCGCGCCCCTCGACGCCGTCGCCGAGTCGATCCCGCTTCCCGACCACTCGGTCGACGCCGTGGTCGGCACCTATGTGCTCTGCTCCGTGCGCGATCAGGCCACGGCGCTCGCCGAAGTGCGACGCGTACTCGTGCCGGGCGGTCGCGTCGTGTTCGTCGACCACGTGGTCGCGCCTCCGGGCACGCTGAAGCGCGCCGTGCAGCGGGTCGCCACGCCGATCGCGAAGCGCATCCACCACGGCTGCCACTGGGACCGGGACACCGAGC
>JAPSJT010000234.1 GCA_031178045.1 Agromyces sp. | reverse complement strand
AAGTCCCGGAAACCCTTGAGTTTCCGGGACTTTCTGGTCGGGCTGACAGGATTTGAACCTGCGACCCCTTGACCCCCAGTCAAGTGCGCTACCAAGCTGCGCCACAGCCCGATGCCGTCCGCTTCTGCGGAAGACAACTTGACCATCATAGCGGCATCCGTTGGCGTGCTCGTGCACGAACAGCGCCTCGCAGCGGCATCCACCTCTGCCCCGCGCAGGCGATCGGCAGTTGCGCTCTCGCGTTCGGCGGATGCATCCCGGATTCATACGAGAGTCATAGGCGTGCTTCCTAGGCTGGCGCAGATCGACCGACCACGACCTTGGAGGACCCTTGTCGAACACCACCCTGCGCCGCCCCGCCCTGAACATCCCCCTGCTCGCGCTGTGGGTGGTGGCCGTCGCCGTACTCGCCTTCGGGTCCTGGATGCTGCTGGCCGGAAACGCGGCGCAGGCCGAGTTCTACACCAGCGGCGGCGACGACTACCTCGAGTACCTCAATCTTCAGACGCAGAGCACGATCGGCGGCTTCCTGCTCATCGCCGGCGTGATCGGGCTGCTGCTCGCGCTCGCGACCCACGCCCGGAACCACGCCGCCTCGCTGCTCGCGACGCGCGCCGGGGCACCCGATGACACGATCATCGAGGCATCCGACGACCTCGACGACGACGCCGACCAGGCTGTCGAGCCGAGCGAACCGGATGTCGTCACCGACACCGAGCACGAGCCGAGCGCTTCCCCCGCCGGCGACGCCGAGCACGAGCCCGCGGCGACCCCCGAGCCCGCTCGCGCCTGACGCGGCACCGCATTGGCGGAGACTCGGCTCAGAGGTGCTTGCGCACCTCGTTCATGAAGGCCGTCGGGTCGTCGACCCAGATCCGCACCCCGGTGATCGTCTGGTCGCCGCCCTTCGCCCCACCACCCGGCAGCCGCACGGTGGTGGGGCGTTCGAGTTCGATCTCGATGTCGGTCTCGTCCTGCATGCGGTACACGAGAGTACGCGAGCCGTCCGCCTCCTCGAACCGGGGTGATTTCGGCTCATCCACGCGCCGGTTGCGGGCCACCGAGGCGATGTCGTCCCAGCTGAACTCGAGATCGACCTCGAGTCCCTGCCGCACGCGGATGCCGTCGGGGCCCACGGTGTGCGGCTTCATCAGGTACGCGCAGAGGAAGCCGAACATCCACGTGACGCCCCAGATGCCGAGGATGAGGAAGCCGACGCGCACCGCCGGCCAGCGGTGCACGATGAGGTCGACGATCGGGATCTCAACGGCCGAGAGCACGATGAAGATGATGAGCACGGTCAAGACCGGCTTGTGGTAGCTGAAGCCCGCGGCACCTCGCGGAATGGCCGGACGACGGGCGATGAATCGGCCGATGCTCGCGTAGATGCTGAGTTCGAGGAGCAGCGCACGCTTCAGAAAGCCGCCCAGGCGTCGCCAGACGGATGCTTCGGGCGGGGCCGCGATGGTGGCGTTCATGCTCCTGCTGCTTCGCGGTCGGCCGTGCGCGCCTCTTCTGCGGCGATGAGCTCGCGCAGGCGCGCGGCGATCGCATCGACGCCTCGGGCGAGAGCGGGGCGGTCGGCCTCCGCGACTGCGCCGAGCAGTTCGGCGGTGAGTTCGGCGTGCTCCTGCTGCATCGTCTGCATCAGGCGTCGGGCGGATGGAGAGAGCGAGACGATGGTCGCTCGTCGATCGCTCGGGTGCGGCGACCGGGCGACGTAGCCCGCTGCCTCGAGTGCGTCCACGAGACCCGTGATGTTGCGAGCGCTCACCTCCAGCCGCGTGGCGAGCGCCTGTTGCGTTGACGGGCCGCCGTGCTGCAATTCCCAGAGCACGCGGGTGCGCGCGGGCGTCAGCGGCGTGCCCGCGAACGCGCGGGCCAGATCGCGCTGGAACAGCTCGCTGATCTCGAGCAGGCGGTCGAGCACCGTGGGTTCTGACGTCATATTCTGATGATACTTCATCGTTACCTTGCTTCACGGCTTTTCCCGGTGACCGCCCGGATCCTGTGTCGGATGCCCCGACTAACGTGAACGACATGGAGCCTCCCGTGTCAGAGCAGACCGACGCCCCGCGACTTCGCATCGTTCCGGCGAACGAAGCACCCTTCGCCGACGTCGAGGCCGTCTTCGGCACGAGGGGCGATCCGGCGCACTGCTGGTGCCAGTGGTACAAGATTCCAGGCAAAGACTGGCGGGCCGTCGGCGACGAGGGCCTGCACGACCGGCTCGCCGCACAGCTCGCAGCGCCAGGAGCCGGCCCGGGGCTGCTCGCCTACGACGGCGAGACCCCCGTCGGATGGTGCGCCGTCGAACCTCGCGGCGCCTATCCCCGCCTGTCCAACAGCACGATCGCCGCCGCGACGCCAGACGCCGATTTCGACGACGACGCCGTGTGGGCGGTGACGTGCTTCGTCGTTCCACGTGCCCATCGCAAGCGCGGGGTCGGTCGGGCACTCGCCGAAGGGGCGGTCGATTTCGCGCGCCGACACGGAGCTCGCGTCGTCGAGGCGTACGCCATCGACCACCTGGCCCGGCCCGGCATCCCCGCCGCCGATCTCTTCCACGGCACGGTCACGATGTTCCTCTCGGCGGGCTTCACCGAGGTCGCCCGGCCGAAGGCGGATCGGGCGGTCATGCAGTTGCGGTTCGACGATGGGGCTGCCCCTCGTCGTGAGTGACCGATTCACGGCCCACTCAGCCTCAGGTGCTGTACTGCCGTCATGAGCCTGGTCCGCGACCGCTGGCGATCGCACCTCCTGCAGACCCTCTCGGGTACCGATGACGGTCGCCCACCGTGGGTCGACGAACTCGTGCACGGTGACGACGAGGGCTACTTCGGCCCCGGCTCCGCCGCCTGGGCGGTGCACGGCGGAATGGCGACGATGGTCGCCGGCATCCGGGCCCTGCTCGTGCAGACGATGCACCCCGGCGCGATGGCCGGCGTGCACGACTGGTCGCGTTACGAAGAGGATCCGCTCGGGCGGCTCTCCGGAACGATCCGCTGGCTCGTCACGGTGACGTTCGGCGACCGGGCCACGGCCGAGCGCGCGTCAGCGCGGGTGCGGGGCCTGCACCGGCGCGTGCAGGGCGAGTACACCGACGCCCGAGGCATCCGCCGGCCATATCGCGCGAGCGACCCGGAGCTGCTCGAATGGGTGCATCTCGCCTTCACCGACGCGTTCCTCACGTGCCACGAGATCTGGGAGCAGCCCATTCCGGGCGGCGCCGACGCGTACGTGCGAGAGTGGGCGATCGCCGGCGAGCTCCTCGGGCTCGCGGATGCCCCGACGAGCGCAGCCGAGCTCCGCGCCCGCCTGCAGGCGTTCGCCGACGCCGGAGTGCTGAGGCGCGACGAACGCGTCGACGAGGCCGTGCGGTTCATCCGCGACCCGCCGCTCGCCCGCGGCATGATGCCCGCCTATCGGGTGATGTTCGCCGGGGCCGTACAGTCCCT
>JAPSJT010000233.1 GCA_031178045.1 Agromyces sp. | reverse complement strand
ACCGGTCGAGCGTCGCGCCGCCGTGCGTGTGCTTCACTGGCCGGATGCCGCGTTCGACCGCTCCGACCCGTCGCATCCGCCTGCGGGCCCTCGCGGTGGCCGCCGCGTGCGTCGGGCTCGGGCTGCTCGCCCAGTTCGGCCGAACTCCCGTGCTCGACCTCGCGGGAAGCGTGCTCTACGTCGTGCTCCTCGGCATGATCGGCGTCATCGCGGCACCGCGCCTGCCCGCGTGGGCGATCGCGATCGCCGCGCTCGCCGCGGCCGCCGCGGTGGAGCTGCTCCAGCTCACCGCGCTGCCCGACTTCGTCGGAGGCATCCTCCCCGCTTCACGGCTCGTGCTCGGCAACGCCTTCGATCCCGTCGACCTGCTCGCGTACGTGGGCGGCACGGTGCTGCTCTTCCTCCTGCTTCGCCTGCTGCTGCGCGATGCGGCATCCTCACCTGCGGCCTCACAGCCGGGCGCATTACCCTGAAGCGTGACCACTCACGATCTTCCCGTCGAGGCCGAGGCTCCTGTCGAGCCCGCCCCGACGATGACCTTCACCGACCTCGGTCTCGGCGCGGCGGTGCTGAAGGCCCTCGACGACGTCGGCTACGAGACGCCCTCGGCGATCCAGGCCGCGACGATCCCCACCCTGCTCGCCGGCCGTGACGTCGTGGGCCTCGCCCAGACCGGCACGGGCAAGACCGCCGCATTCGCGCTGCCCATCCTCGACCGCCTCGACGTGTCGCAGAAGAGCCCGCAGGCGCTCGTGCTCGCCCCGACCCGCGAGCTCGCCCTCCAGGTCTGCGAGGCGTTCGAGAAGTACGCGTCGCATCTGCGCGGCGTCCACATCCTCCCGGTCTACGGAGGGCAGGGCTACGGCGTGCAGCTGTCGGCGCTGCGGCGCGGCGTGCACATCGTCGTCGGCACGCCCGGTCGCATCATGGACCACCTCGACAAGGGCACGCTCGACCTGACGGAGCTCAAGTACCTCGTGCTCGACGAGGCCGACGAGATGCTCAAGATGGGCTTCGCCGAAGACGTCGAGACCATCCTCGCCGACACCCCCGACGACAAGCAGGTCGCGCTCTTCTCGGCCACGATGCCCCCGGCGATCCGCCGCATCTCGCAGCAGTACCTCAACGATCCCGAAGAGATCACCGTCAAGACGAAGACGACGACGTCGGCCAACATCACGCAGCGCTACCTCATCGTCTCGTACCAGCAGAAGATCGACGCACTCACCCGCATCCTCGAGGTCGAGAACTTCGAGGGCATGATCGTCTTCGTCCGCACGAAGAACGTCACCGAGGAGCTCGCCGAGAAGCTGCGTGCGCGCGGGTACTCCGCGGCCGCCATCAACGGCGACGTGGCGCAGGTGCAGCGCGAGCGCACCGTGAACCAATTGAAGAGCGGCAAGCTCGACATCCTGGTGGCGACGGATGTCGCGGCGCGCGGCCTCGACGTCGACCGCATCTCGCACGTGGTGAACTTCGACATCCCCACCGATCCCGAGCCGTACGTGCACCGCATCGGCCGCACCGGTCGGGCCGGCCGCACGGGTGACGCGATCAGCTTCGTGACCCCGCGGGAGCGCGGTCTGCTCACGCGCATCGAGAAGGCCACGAAGCAGCCCATCACGCAGATGCAGCTGCCGAGCGTCGACGACGTCAACGTCACGCGCCTCGCCCGCTTCGACGACCGCATCACGGCGGCGCTCGAGCAAGCCGAGCGCATCGAGGGCTTCCGTGACATCATCGCCCACTACATGCGACACCACGACGTGCCCGAGGTGGACGTCGCCGCCGCGCTCGCCGTCGTCTCCCAGGGCGAGTCGCCGCTGCTGCTCGAGCCCGAACCCGACCGACCGCAGCGCGCCGATCGTGAGCGCGGCGAACGTCGTGAGCGACCCGAGCGAGGCGACCGCCCCGAGCGCGGCGACCGGCGCGAGCGTGGCGACCGACCCGAGCGGCGACCGCGGCCCGGAGACACGAGGATGGCGACGTACCGCATCGCGGTCGGCCGGCGCCACCGCGTGGAACCGCGCCAGATCGTCGGAGCGCTCGCGAACGAGGGCGGCCTGAGCCGGGCCGACTTCGGCGCGATCGACATCCGGCCCGAGTTCTCGCTCGTCGAACTGCCCGCCGACCTCCCGCGCGAGACGCTCGAGCGGCTCGACGGCACCCGCATCTCGGGCCGGCTCATCGAACTCCGACCCGACCGGGGCGGCCCGTCGCGGCGTTCCGGGGCCGGGTCCGAACGGAGCGACCGGCCTGCCCGGAAGCCGAGGCACCGGGGCCCCGCGACATCCGACTGACGACATCTGCGTCCGCCGTCTATCCTCGTTCGGGGGCCAGCGCAGTGGCCCCGACCGATCCCGAGACGAGGTGAAGCGATGCCGGTCGTCGACGAACCCCGGCCCGGCGAGCCGCTGAAACGCGCACGAGGGCGGCATGCCGCGCCGAGCGCCGCACCCGCCGCGAGCTGGATCAGCCGAGTCACGACGGCGACCGCGCAGATGCGCGCCCGCACCTCGCCGAGGCTCGCCGCCGCAGCGGCCTGGCTGCGCGAGCGTCGCGTGCACGTTCTCGTGATCGGGTCGGGCGTCGCGACCGCTGCGCTGATCGGCGGCTCCGTCGCCATGCTGCAGCTCTCGGCACCCGTGCACGACGAGGAGGCATCGGTGCCGGTCGTCCTCCCGACGTCACGGCCGACCTCGACCGATCCGGCATCACCGAACGCGTTCGGTCACATCCTGCCGTCGCCGTCGCCGTCGCCGTCGCCCGCTCCTCCGGTCGCCCCATCGACCCAGGCGCCGGTCGAATCGCCGGCGGACGAGACGCTCGAGCCGCCCGTCGACGACGCGCCCGCCCCAGAGCCGGCGCCCGAGTCGAACGAGCCGCGTCGCGAGACCGCGCCGGGAGCCACGAACCGCCCCGACAAGCCTCGAGACTGACCGCGTCGACCTATCGCACGAGCCGACGAAGCAGCGAGAACACGGCAGCGCCGGCGAGGATCCAGGGCCCCGCGACGAGGATGGGGTCGAGCCACATGTGCGAGCGGTCCGAGCGCCGCACCCCGAACCGCGAGGCGAAGCCGTGCCGCCGGAACTCGCTCAGCACGCCCGTCTCGGTGATCGGGTTGTCGGGGCGCAGGGTCGCGAACGATCGGAGGTGGCTCTCGACGGCGTCGACCCGGTCGCCCAGGATGAGCAGCAGCCAGTGGGCCGCGCGCGCCTCGCTGTAGCGACGATAGGCGAGACGACGGATGACGCCGGACAGGCCCTTCAGCGGCACGGACGTGCCGAACACGGGTGGCAGCTCGAGGTGTTCGATGGAGCGCTCGCGCGGCACGAGCTCGGGCTGCCGCGGCGGGTACGACCAGTGCGCGCCCGTGCCGGCCGGGTCGATCCGCTCTCGCGGGACCGACGGCCGGTCGGCCGGATCGAGGTCGGCGCCCCAGCCGGGGATCCTCG
>JAPSJT010000059.1 GCA_031178045.1 Agromyces sp. | reverse complement strand
GGGCCGGTCGCCTAGGATGACCGTGCTGGTTCCGTCTCTGGTAGAGGGGTGCCGCAGGGTCTTGGGTCGCGCGTTACGGGCGCGGCCCAGGGCGCGGCCCAGGACACGGCCCAGGTCCCGGGCCCGTTCGGCCGCCTCGCCGCCGACGCACCCGCTGCGTCCGGAGGCGCCACCTCCACGGCGGGCCGATGTGCCGGCCCCGACGTCTCCCGCAGACGACGATGCTCCCCGGCGGATCGCCGGGGAGCATCGTCGTCTCGAAGCGGTGGGCGTCAGCTCGAGCGGCCGCCCGGGCGAGACGCGAAGCGCTGCTGCAGCAGCACGGCGACGACGATGATGACGCCCTTCACGACCTGTTGCACCGAGTTCGACAGGTTGTTCTGGGTGAACACGTTCGTGAGCGTCGCGAAGATCAGCACGCCGAGCACCGTGCCCACGATCGTGCCGCGGCCGCCGACGAGGAGCGTGCCGCCGACGACGACGGCGGCGATCGCGTCGAGCTCGAAGAGCAGGCCGTGCGTCGACGTGCCCGCGGTCGTGCGGCCGAGCATCATGACCGCCGCGATACCGGCCGTGAGGCCGGCGAGCACGTAGAGCGCGACGAGGTGGCGCTTGACGCGGATGCCGGCGAGGCGAGCCGCCTCGAAGTTGCCGCCGATGGCGACGGTGCGGCGACCGAAGGTCGTGCGGTTGAGCAGGAACCAGGCGGCGACGGCGACGAGCACGAAGATCCAGATGAGCCACGAGATGCCGAGGAAGCTCCCGCGGAAGAAGTCGAGGAATCCAGGGACGCTCACGATCTGCGTCTGCTTGTTCGAGAGCAGCTCCGCGAGGCCGCGTGCGCCGACGAGCATGGCGAGCGTCGCCATGAACGGCACCACCTTGCCATAGGCGATCACGAGGCCGTTCACGAGCCCGGCGAACGAGCCGACGGCGAGGGCGACGACGACCATGAGCAGCCAGCTCGTCTGATCAGCGGCCGCCTGCATCCACGAGAAGGACGCGACGACGGTCGCGAGGCCCATGACCGAGCCGACGGACAGGTCGATTCCGCCGGCCGTGATGACGAAGGTCATGCCGATGCTGATGACCCCGATGATCGACGCGAATCGGATGATCGTGAGGAAGTTCTCGACGTTCCAGAATCGATCCCCGGCGGTGATCGCACCGACGGCGACGAGCAGGAGGAGGGCGATCACGAGGCCGAGGTTGCGGCCGACGGAGCCGCCCAGGAGCCCGTTGCCCTTCCGCTGGTCGGGTTTCTTGGAGACCTCCGCGTCGATGGCGGGGAGGGTGGTCTGGTCGCTCACGCGGCGACTCCTTTCATGACGAGATCGAGCACGCCGTGCTCGTCGATCTCCGTGGCTGGGGTGGTGTGCAGTACGCGCCCGTCGGCGATCACGAGGACTCGGTCGGAGAGGCCGAGCACCTCCTCGATCTCGCTCGAGACGACGACGATCGCGTTGCCGGCGTCGGCGAGGCGCCGGATGAGGGCGTAGATCTCGGCTCGGGCGCCGACGTCGACGCCGCGGGTCGGCTCGTCGAGCAGCAGCACGCGGGTGCCGTGTACGAGCCAGCGGCCGAGCAGGATCTTCTGCTGGTTGCCGCCCGAGAGGGTTCCGGTGATGCGGTCGGGATCGGCCGGGCGCAGCTCGAGCGCCTCGATCTGCTCCCGGGTCGCCGTGCGCTCGCGACGCTCGTCGAGCAGCGATGCTCGAGCGAAGCGAGCGAACGTCGACAGGGTGACGTTCTTGAAGATGGGCTCCTCGAGGAGCAGCCCCTGGCTCTTCCGCTCCTCGGGGGAGAGACCCACTCCCGCCTCGACGGCGGCGTTCACCGAACCGGCCTTCAACCGGGATCCGCCGACGCTCACGCTCCCGGCCGTGGCCTTGCGCGCCCCGTAGATCGTCTCGAGGATCTCGGAGCGGCCCGAGCCGACGAGCCCGGCGAGGCCGACGACCTCACCCGCACGCACCTCGAACGAGACGTCGGTGAAGGCGCCGCGCAGCCCGAGCCCGTCGACGGCGAGCACGACCTCGGCGTCGTCGGGCACCGGACCGCGTGCGGGGAAGACGTTCTCGACGGAACGCCCGGTCATGAGCCGGATGAGGTCGGGAGTCGGAGTCTCGGCGACCTGGAGGCCGCTCGCCATGCTCCGCCCGTCCTTGATGACCGTGATCCGGTCGCCGATCTGCCGGATCTCCTCGAGCCGGTGGGAGATGTAGATGATGGCGATGCCCTGACTCGTGAGCTCGCGCACGACGCGGAAGAGGTTCTTCACCTCTTCGGAGTCGAGCACCGCGCTCGGCTCGTCCATCACGATGAGCTTCGCGTCGTGCGAGAGCGCGCGAGCCATGCTGACGATCTGCTTGTTGGCCGCCGACAGCGTGCCGACCTCGCGATGCGGGGAGAGCGTGCCGTGGCCGAGACGGGCGAGCAGCTCGCGGGCCCGCTTGGCCGTCTGGCCGCGATGGAGCACGCCGCCGGTCGCGAACTCGTGGCCGAGGAAGATGTTCTCCGCGACCGAGAGGCCGTCGACGACGTCGAGCTCCTGGTACATCGTCGCGACGCCCATCTTGATGGCCGCGACCGGGTTGTCGATCTGGACGACCTCGCCGTTCCATCGGATCTCGCCACCGTCGGGTTGGTGCGCGCCCGCCAGCACCTTGATGAGGGTCGATTTGCCCGCGCCGTTCTGTCCGAGCACGCAGTGCACCTCACCGGCGGCCACCTCGAGGTCGACGCCCGACAGGGCCCGCACTCCGGAGAACTCCTTCGTGATCCCGCGCATCGAGAGTAATGACGCAGTGTTATCACCTTTGATCATGCGACGAACATAACAGATGGCAGTCGTATCCGCCCACCCCTCGCCCGGGAGAACTCGCGACCTCCCCTACTCGCGCATGCGCGCGTGCGACGCGGCCGACGTCGGCCGACCGTGAGGGAACTTTCGACGATGGGCGACAAAAAGATGACACGCGGCTGAGGACTTATGCTACGGTGACCATGTCAGCGAGGACAGCAGCTGCCGAACCCCTCCCCGGGCACGTGCCGAATGCGTCTCGCCGGCACGTCTGCGAATCACTGAAACGGAGGAAGCACATGCGCACAGCGCACTCCCGTCGGCACTTGCTCGCCGCAGCGGGCATCATGCTGGCGGTCACGGGGCTCGTGACCGGCTGCACCGCCTCGACTGAAGAGACCAACACCGGGCCGACGAACAACGCCAACAACACCGAGGTGGGCGACACGGTCCGCATCGCGTTCTCAGGACCGGCGGCCGACCACGGCTGGCTCGGCGCGATCAACTCCGCGGCGATCGCCGAAGCCGAGAAGTACGACGACGTCGAGCTCATCGTCGCCGAGGGCACGAACGACGCGAACCTGCAGATCAGCCAGGTCGAGACCTTCATCAACGACGAGGTCGACGCGATCGTGCTCCTCCCGACGGATGGAGCCGCGCTCACCGAGGTCGCGATCAAGGCCATGGAGGCCGGCATCCCGGTCATCAACGTCGACCGCGAGTTCTCGAGCCCGTTCGCCGCCCGCGTCACCGTGCTCGGCGACAACTACGGCATGGGCGTCAGCGCCGGCACCTACATCTGCGAGAAGCTCGACGGCCAGAGCGACGCGGTCGTCGCCGAGGTCGCCGGCATCGACTCCCTGCCGCTCACGCAGGACCGCTCGCGCGGCTTCGCGGACGCGCTGGAAGACTGCGGACTCGAGGTCAGCAACCGCGTCGCCGCGGACTTCACCGTGCAGGGCGGCGAGGCTGCCGCCTCGCAGCTGCTGTCGGCCGCGCCGCAGATCGATGCCCTCTGGAACCACGACGACGACCAGGGCGTCGGCGTGCTCGCTGCGATCGACGCCGCGGGTCGCGACGAGTTCTTCATGGTCGGCGGCGCCGGCTCGAAGAACGCCATGGACCTGATCAAGTCGGGCGACTCGGTGCTCGAGGCGACGGTCATCTACCCGTCGACCCAGGCGGCCGACGGCATCGCGCTCGCTCGCCTCGTCGCACAGGGCAAGTCCCTCGGCGACCTCGTCGAGCAGGACGTGCCGAAGCGCATCGTGCTCGACGCGCCGGTGGTCACCGCCGAGAACGTGGACGTCTACCTGCCGACCGCGTTCGCATCCTGACGGTGAACCGGTGAGCGGACGTCACGCGCGTCGACGAGCACGACCGCTCACCGGTTCTCCGCTCCGAACGGATGCCCGCGTCGCCGATGCGACGCGGGCATTCCATGAACCAAGCCCTCGAAGGAACGAGAGAGAACGATGACCACGCTGCGGGTAGCCATGATCGGCTACGGATTCATGGGTGCCGCGCACTCGCAGGGATGGCGCGTCGCGCCACGCTTCTTCGATCTGCCGGCCACGCCCGAGATGACACTCCTCGTGGGCCGCAACGGGGGCAACGTGGCAGCCGCCGCCGCGAAGTGGGGCTGGTCGGAGGTGTCGAGCGACTGGCGTGAGGCGATCGCCCGCGACGACATCGACGTGATCGACATCGTGACCCCCGGCGACTCGCACGCCGAGATCGCCATCGCGGCACTCGCCGCCGGAAAGCACGTGCTCTGCGAGAAGCCGCTCGCGAACACGGTCGAGGAGGCCGAGGCGATGGCAGCGGCCGCAGCGGATGCCGCGACGCGCGGCGTCTTCGCCATGGTGGGGTTCACCTACCGGCGCGTCCCCGCAGCCTGCCTCGCGCGCGAAATCGTGACGAGCGGCGGCATCGGCGACGTCCGCCAGGTGCGCGCCGAGTACCTGCAGGACTGGCTCGTCGATGAGAACGCGCCCCTCGCGTGGCGCCTGCAGAAGGAGCACGCCGGTTCGGGCGCCCTCGGCGACATCGGCGCGCACGCCATCGACCTCTCGCAGTTCATCACGGGCCAGCGGCTCGTCGACGTCGCCGGCACGATCGAGACGGTCGTGAAGGAGCGCCCGCTCCTCGAGTCGGGCTCGGGTCTCTCGGGCACCGCCGGCGCGGGCGTCGGCACGGTAACGGTCGACGACGTCGCGCTCTTCACCGGCCGGTTCGACGGTGGAGCACTCGGCTCGTACGTCGCGACCCGCATGAGCACCGGCCGCAAGAACGCCCTCCGCATCGAGGTGTCGGGCTCGCGCGGCGCGATCGCCTTCGATCTCGAGGACCTCAACGCGCTGCACGTCTACGACGGCACCGCACCCGCCACCCGCCAGGGCTTCACGAAGATCCTCGTGACCGAGCCCGAGCACCCGTACATCGGCGCATGGTGGCCCGCCGGGCACATGCTCGGTTATGAGCACGGCTTCAGCCACCAGGCGAAAGACTTCGTCGAGGCGATCGCTGCCGGCGCCCAGCCCGAGCCGTCGTTCGCCGACGGCCTGCACGTGCAGCGCGTGCTCGGCGCCGTGGAACGCAGCTCCGCGGAGCGCGGCATCTGGACCAACGTCGCCTGAGCCCCTAACGTCACAACGCATCGAGGAGGATTCCGTGACACGACCGATCACCCTGTTCACCGGTCAGTGGGCCGACCTGCCCCTGGAGGAGGTCGCTCGACTGGCTTCCGGCTGGGGCTATGACGGCCTCGAGATCGCCTGCTGGGGCGATCACCTCGATCCGTGGCGGTGGGACGACGACGCGTACATCGCCGACCGGCTCGCGCTGCTCGACCGGTACGGCCTGAAGCTGTGGGCGATCTCCAACCACCTGAAGGGTCAGGCGGTCTGCGACGACCCGATCGACGCGCGGCATCGCGACATCCTCTCGGCGCGCGTGTGGGGCGACGGCGAGCCCGAGGGCGTGCGCCAGCGCGCCGCCGAGGAGATGAAGCACACCGCGCGTCTCGCCGCGAAGCTCGGCGTCGACACCGTCGTCGGGTTCACGGGGTCGAGCATCTGGAAGTACGTCGCCATGTTCCCGCCGGCATCGCAGGAGATGATCGACGCCGGTTACCAGGACTTCGCCGACCGCTGGAACCCGATCCTCGACGTGTTCGACGAGGTCGGGGTGCGCTTCGCGCACGAGGTGCATCCGTCGGAGATCGCCTACGACTACTGGACGACCGTTCGCACGCTCGAGGCGATCGGGCATCGCGAGGCGTTCGGGCTCAACTGGGACCCGTCGCACATGGTGTGGCAGGACCTCGACCCGGTCGGCTTCCTCTGGGACTTCCAGGACCGGATCTACCACGTGGACTGCAAGGACACCCGCAAGCGCATGACGAACGGCCGCAACGGGCGCCTCGGATCGCATCTCGCCTGGGCCGATCCCCGTCGCGGCTGGGACTTCATCTCCACGGGGCACGGTGACGTGCCCTGGGAGGATGCGTTCCGGATGCTCAACACGATCGGGTACGAGGGGCCCATCTCGGTGGAGTGGGAGGATGCCGGGATGGACCGGCTGATCGGCGCGCCCGAAGCACTCGAGTTCGTTCGCCGACTCGCCTTCGACGCACCCGTCGCGGCATTCGACGCCGCGTTCAGCACGAAGTAGCGCGGGCCCGGTCCCGCCGACGCCGAGAGGCCCCGTCGCGAGACGGGGCCTCTCGTGCGTCCGGGTGGATGCGACGCCGCCGGTTATCGCGTCGGTGCGCCGATCACCATCGCCTCGACGCTCTCGGGCGAGAGGGCGTGGTGGATCGCGAGCATGCAGGCGCCGAGCACCGCGGCATCCGACCCCGCCTTCGACTGCGTGATCTGCAGGTGCTCGGTCGCGAGCGGCATCGAGCGGGTGTAGACGATCTCGCGGACGCCCGCGATGAGATGCTCGCCCGCCTGCGCGAGGTTGCCGCCGATGACGATGACCGACGGGTTGATGAGGCTCACGCACGTCGTGAGCACCTCGCCGATGTCTCGTCCGGCCTGACGCACCGACTGGATGGCGTCGATGTTGCCGCGCTTCACGAGATCGACGACGTCCTGGCTCGTCTCGGCCGTGAGGCTCGACTCGCGGAGGACCCTGGCGATGGCGGGACCCGAGGCGAGGGCCTCGAGGCATCCGCGGTTCCCGCACGTGCACGGGACGTCGGCACCTCTCGCGACGTACACGTGACCGATGTCGCCGGCCGTGCCCTGCGCACCGCGCTGCAGGATCCCGCCGGAGATGACGCCCGAGCCGATGCCGGTGGCGACCTTCACGAACATGAGGTGATCGACCTCGGGCCACGAGAGCTCGCGCTCCCCGAGGGCCATGATGTTCACGTCGTTGTCGACGAGCACGGGGGCGTCGAACACGTCGCTGAACCAGCCCGGCACGTCGAAGCGGTCCCACCCGGGCATGATCGGCGGGTTGATCGGCCGCCCGGTGCTGTGCTCGACCGGACCGGGCAGGCCGATGCCGATCGCGAGGAGGTCCTTCGGGTCGCGGCCCACCTGCTCGAGGAGCTCCCGTGCGGCCACCGAGACCCAGCCGAGCACCGCCTCGGGGCCGTCGGAGACGCGGATGCGGTCATCGCTCTCGCCGAGGATGCGCCCGGTGAGATCGCTGACCGCGATGCGCACGTGCGAGGCGCCGACGTCGACCCCGAGCACCACTCGGCCGCTCGCGGTGATGGCGAACTGGCTGGACGGTCGACCACCGGTGGAGACGGCGTCGCCCACCGGGCCGACGAGGCCGAGGCTCATGAGCGCGTCGATGCGGAGCGCGACCGTCGACCGGGCGAGGCCGGTCATGGCCGAGAGCTCGGTGCGAGTGCGTGGCCGCCCGTCGCGCAGGATCTGGAAGAGGTCGCTCGCGACGGATGAGCCGAGTGCGGTGACATGCGCGTCGTCAGTCGACGAACTTACGTCGTTCATAGTCATATCATTCCACACTCCTGTTCGAAGATGGGCCCAGTAACGACGCGAGCAGGCCTGCTCGGTGCAGTTCCTCGGCCTGCAGCACGCTCCACGGACTCAGAAGGAAGGGGGACCGGGATGCCGCGTCGAGGAACGCGCTCGGCCGCACCCACGCCCACTCGAGCACCTCGTCGGGATCGGGCGACAGCTCGGGCGGGAGCACCGCGAAGTACACCGGGCACACCTCGTTCTCGACGATGCCGTCGGCGGCCACCGCGCGGTAACGGAAGTCGGGCAGCACGAGACGGACGTCCCGCGGCTCGACGCCGAGTTCGTGCCGCACCCGGCGTGCGACGGCCTGTTCCGGGTCCTCGCCGGGGGCGGGATGGCCGCAGCAGGCATTGGTCCAGACTCCCGGCCACGTGCGCTTCGCAAGCGAACGCCGGGTGAGCAGCATCCGCCCGTCGCTCGAGAAGGCGTGGCACGAGAACGCGAGATGCAGCGGGGTGTCGCGTCCGTGCACGCCGGCCTTGTCGGCGACGCCGATCATCGCGCCGGAGTCGTCGAGGAGCACGACCTGTTCGACCTCCGCCTCCGGCGGGATCGCGACGGTCCCAGCCCCGGTGTGCGTCGTCATCGCGTGCCCGCGCCCGCCGTCACGCCCGCCGCCTGCAGCACGAGATCGCGAACCGCCGCGGCCGGTACGAGCTCGGCAGCGGCGTCCCAGAACGGCAGCGAGGCGTCGGAGCAGAGCAGCAGCGGGGTGTCGGCGGTCGATTCGGGCAGCCGTCCGTGAGTGCCGCGCACGCACGACGGATCGAGCGGCACGACGTTCATCGTGTACCGCAACCCGAGGCGTTTCCGCACGAGGTTCATGCCCGCCCGGAGCTTGACGAACGGGTCGGCCGGGTCGAGGAACAGCTCGGCCGGGTCGTACCCGGGCTTGCGGTGGATCTCGACGCCTCGCGCGAAGTCGGGCGCTCGTTCGTCGTCGAGCCAGTAGTAGTAGGTGAACCACGCACCGGGTTGCGCGATCGCGACGAGCTCGCCCGACCGTGCGTGGTCCAGCCCGTACCGCGCCTGCTGGGAGCGGTCGAGCACCTCGTCGACGCCCGGCGTCTGCTCGAGCACGTCACGGGCACGGGCCAGGTCGGCCTGGTCGGCGACGTAGACGTGCGCGACCTGGTGGTCGGCCACCGCGAATGCGCGCGAGGTGAGGGGGTCGAGCAGCTCCCGGCCCTGCTGCACCTGGACCTCGAGCAGTCCGGCCCGTCGCAGGGCGCGATTGATGTCGACCGGTCGATCCGCCGCCGCGATCCCGTACTCGGCGACGGCGATGACGGATGCCCCGTGGGCCGCCGCGTCATCGAGGAGCGGCGCGAGCGCGGCATCGAGCTCGGCCGCGGCGCGATCGGCCTCCGGCGAGTCGGGCCCGAACCGTTGCAGGTCGTAGTCGAGGTGCGGCAGGTAGGCCATCACGAGGTCGGAGCCCTGCTCGCGGAGGATTTTGCGGGTCGCCTCGACGATCCAGCGGCTCGATCTGATCGAGGCCGTCGGACCCCAGTAGTCGAAGAGCGGGAATGTGCCGAGCTCGTCCGAGAGCCGGTCGTGCAGCTCGGGCGGCCGGGTGTAGCAGTCGGGCGACTTGCGGCCGTCGGCGTGGTACACCGGGCGCGGCGTCACGGTGACGTCGGTGCTCGCCCCCATCGCGTACCACCAGCCGATGTTCGCGGCCGTGAATCCCGGCTCGCTGCGGCGGGCCGTCTCCCACACCTTCTCCCCGCCGACGAGCGCGTTGTGCTGTCTCCAGAGGTTCACCTCGCCGATGTCGCGCAGGTACCAGCCGTTGCCGACGATGCCGTGCTGCGACGGCGCGAGACCCGTGAGCATCGTCGACTGCACGCTGCACGTCACCGCGGGCAGCACCGTGCCGAGGCGCGTCTGCACGCCGCCCGCCGCGAGCGCCCGCAGTCGCGGCATGTGCGCGAGCGCGCGCTCGGTGAGCCCGACCACGTCGAGGAGCAGCACGCGGGTCACGAGGTCGCCTCCTCGAGCTCGTGCCGGCTCCGGGACGGCTCGGCGAGGAGCTCGTCGACCGCCCACCGGAGCTCGGCGGCGATGCCCGCCACGAGGTCGGTCACGCCGCCGGGCAGCACCGACCAGGTGTACGTCTCGACGTCGAGGTGGGCTTCGTCGCCATGCGGGGTCGCCCGCACCGCCGCGCACGCGGCGCGGAGCACGTCGGTGGTCGCGATGAGCGGCGGGGTGGGGGCGAGGTGCAGCGGGACGTGGAAGTGCACGCGCCAGGGCCCCGCGGCCGGAAGCCCGTCGAGCGCCTCGGGCAGGTCGTCGACGCGGAGCACCGTGCCGTCGGGTCCGAGCTCGCGGGTCTGGTGCAGGTACCGCTGCTCCACGAACGCGCTCACGGCGGTGCGGCTCGCGGGGTCGGCGGGATCGGGCACGTGCAGCGCTGCCGACGCCTGCACCTTCACGATGCGGATGCCGGCGGCATCCACCATCGCGACGGTCTCGGCGGGGTCGGCGAACGAGACCGCGAGGTGACAGGTGTCGAGGCAGATGCCGATGTACTCGGGGTCGATGCGGTCCGCGCCGAGCCGCGGGCCGAGCCAGGCGACCACGTCGGCGACCGTGTCGAGCACGCAGCCGGGCTCGGGTTCGATCGCGAGGCGGACGGTGCGGCCGGTGCGCTCCCGCAGCTCGCGGAGGCCATGGGAGACGCGAACGAGCGCCGCGGTCGCTCGCGCATCGTCATCGTGGGTCCACGGCGTTCGCCAGCCGAGGGGGAGCGTCGAGATGCTGCCCGAGCCGCCCGGGGGCAGCAGCTCGGCGAGCACTCGCGCGCAGTCGAGCGTGTAGTCCGCCCGCCGCGCGTCGGTCCAGTCGGGCCGGTAGACGTCGAGCTTCACGACCTCGGCGTGGAAGGCCGCATAGGGGAACGCGTTGATCGTGCGCACCTCGAGTCCGTTCGCTTCGAGCCCGGCGCGCACGCGCTCTCGTGCGGTGCCGTCCTCGGCGAGGAGGCGAGCGAGCTCGGCGGGCAGCCAGAGTCCCACCCCGAGCCGCTCGAGTCCGGCGGCGCGGCGGGCCGGCCCCGCGTACGCGTCGAGCTGGGCGAGCACTCCGTCGAGATCCTCGGCGGGGTGCACGTTGGTGCAGTACGACAGTTCCATCAGGCGCGCACTCCCCGGAGCACCGAGTTGCCCTCGAACGTCGCGCCCGCGGCGGCGAGCGCGTCGTCGGCGGCATCCGTTTCGAAGCCGGGAACCGGGTCGAGATTGAGCCGCCCGCTCTGCCCGTAGAACGCCACCGGGTTCTGCCACAGCACGACATCGACGTCGTGCTCGGTGAACCCCGCCTCGAGCATCGCCTCGGCGGTCGCCCGCGTCTTCAGCGGGTCGGAGTGGCCCCAGTCCGCGGCGCTGTTCGCGAGCATCCGCTCGGTGCCGTACTCGCGGAGGATCGCCACGAACCGATGCTCGTCCATCTTCGTGTCGGGATAGATGGAGAAACCCATCCAGCACCCGCTGTCGGCGACGGCCGCCACCGTCATCTCGTTGAGGTGGTCGACCAGCACCCGTTCGGGAGCGAGGCCCGACTCCCGCACGACGTCGAGGGTGCGAAGCGTGCCCGCGGCCTTGTCGCGATGCGGAGTGTGCACGAGCGCCGGCAGGCCGTGCCGGAGCGCCAGCTCGAGCTGGGCGGCGAAGACCTCGTCCTCGGCGGGGGTCATCGAGTCGTAGCCCGTCTCGCCGACGGCGACGACCCCGTCCTTGGCGAGGTAGCGCGGGAGCAGGGCGAGCACCTCACGACAACGCGGGTCGTTCGCCTCCTTCGGGTTGAGCCCGATGGTGGCGTGATGGCGGATGCCGTACTGCGCCGCCCGGAACCGCTCCCAGCCGATGAGCGCGTCGAAGTAGTCGGCGAAGCTGCCCGCGTTGGTGCGCGGCTGCCCGAGCCAGAACGACGGCTCGACGAGCGCCCGCACGCCGGCACGGTACATCGCCGTGTAGTCATCGGTCGTGCGCGAGGTCATGTGGATGTGCGGGTCGAAGATGCGCACGGGTCAGTCCTCCTGGAGGTCGTTCGCGGTGGTGACGCCCGCCGTCGTGGCGAGCCGGGACATGTCGTCGGAGATGGGGCGGGATGCGGCGCGCCGCTCGGCCACGAGGGCCGCCGCCATGCGCGCGAGCTCGTCGTCGGCACGGCGGTCGAGCTCGGCGACGACCCGCAGCGGGAGACCCATGAACAGCACCTTCAGGACCCCGTGCCGCCAGGCGTGCTGGTCGAGGTGCCTCGCGCCGAACGGGCCCATCGCGGCGGCGACGAGGCGCGGGTCGTTCGTCCGGAGCGCATCGGCGACGAGCGCGAGTCCCGCCTGCTGCAGCAGCGCCGAGTCGGGTTGCGCGGCGCTCAGCCCACGCAGCACGCCGCGCCGCTCGGCGTCGTCGCCGTAGCGATAGAGCTCCTCGACCGCCGTTGCGGCGGCCTCGGGCGGAAGTGCCGTCAGCAGGGCCCTCAGGAGTTCCTCGCGCGCGCGGTCGTCGAGCGTGCCGTGCACCACGCCGAGCGGGTCGCCGTCGGGGTCCACCGGATCGCGCCCGACCGCCCGACCCGCCGCCGGGAACAGCTCGGCGATGCGAGCCGGTTCCGCGGCGATCGCCCGCGCACCGTCGTCGATCCACGCGTCGTTCATCGTCCCTCCCAGGCTTCGTGCAGTGCGGTCATGCATCGGGCGGCGACGGCGGGCGCATCGTGCGCGTGCCGTGGCAGCTCGATCGCGGCGATGCCGCGGTAGCCGAGTTCGTCGAGCGTGCGCAACGCGGCGCCGAGGTCGAGCGCGCCCATGCCGAGTTCGAGGTGTTCGTGGGCGACGGGGAGCATGTCGTCGACCTGCACGTTCCGCAGCAGCGGACCGGCCGCACGGAGGGCGCCGACCACGCCTTCGGGCTCCACGACGACGCAGTGCCCGAGGTCGACCGTGAGGCCGAGCGCCTGGGGGTCGCCGAGGTCGGCGCGAAGCCGCAACGCGTCGGCGACCGTCTCGACGAGCATGCCGGGCTCGGGCTCGAAGGCGAGGGTGACACCGGATGCCGCAGCATACGCGACGACGTCGGCGAGGCGCGTGCGGAGCCGGTCGGCGGCGCGATCGGGGTCGACGTCGCGCGGAAGCACCCCCGACCACAGTGAGACGCAGTCCGCGTCGAGCGCGGCGGCGAGATCGACGGCCCTGCGCAGGAACTCGACGCGCCGGCTCGCGTCATCGTCGAGCAGCGTGGGGCGGTGCTTTCGGAAGGGGTCGAGCGTGTACCGCGCGCCGGTCTCGACGACGGCGCGCCAGCCGAGCTCGTCGAGGCGGTGCCGCAGGCGGGCCGCTGCGGCATCCGCACCGGCCGCGAAGGGGTCGAGATGCGGATGCCCCAGGGTGAGCGCCAGTGCCCGGTACCCGAGCCGGTCGAGCACGAGCACCGCGTCATCGAGCGAGTGGTCGACGAAGCCGTTCGTGCCGTAGCCGATGGTGAAGGTCGCTCCGGGCAGCGCCGATGCGGCCGGAGCGCCCGACGGTTCGGGCACGGCCGTCGCGCGAGCGGAACCCGAGCGGGTCACGTGACGTCTCCCGCGCGTCGACGGGCCATGAGCCAGCGGCGGCCGCCGTCGAGGGCCGCGAGCCCGACGGCCGTCGCGATCGCTCCGCTGCGTGCGACGAGCGCCGCCTGCAGCGGCACGACCGAGCCGATGCCCGCGCGCGTCGCATTCCGGATCCGGACGGGCGAAGGGTCGGCGACCGCGGCGAGTTGTCCGGGAAGGGCCGACGCGAGATAGGCGCCCGCGCCGACGGCGCCCGCGATGCGTGCAGCCGGCGAGGTCGTGGACGGCGCCACGGCGTCGATCGAGGCCGCCGTGGCACCGGTCGCCGCGAGCACGACGCCGACCTCGGCCGCCGTCCCGCCGTGGACCTCGCCTCGGGAGAGCGCGGTGACCGCCGCCGTGTGGGTGCCGACGGTCAGCGCAGCGGGCAGCGCGCGGAGCGAGCCGCGCGCGCCCATCATCACGTCGAGCGCCCGGCAGGCGGCCATTGCGATGGGCCCTGCGGACGTCGGCTTCGCGACGACGTCGTACGTGGCGATGGCAGCCACGAGCGGTACGGCGACGGCGAACGAGCGCCGGCCGCCGCCTGCCGCCGCGAGTCCCAGCCCGACGACACCGCACGCGGCCGCGACGGCGAGCGCCTGCTTCGGCCGAATGCGGCCCGACGGGATGGGACGCTCGGGGCGCTCGATCGCGTCGACCTCGCGGTCGGCCCAGTCGTTCAGCGCCATGCCGCCGCTGTAGAGGGCCGCGGAGGCGAACGGGAGCAGCCAGGCGCGGCCGGTGATCCGGCCGCCGCTCGACGAGGCGCCCACCGCGGTGTCGCCGAGCACGGTGAGCATCGCCGGAGCCCGTACGAGCTCGAGGACGTCGGCGAACCGCGTCACCGCGCGTTGCCGATCGCGACGGATTCGGGCGCCGACGACAGCGCAGTGTCGGCGGCCCACGAGCGCAGCGCCGTCGCCTGGTCGGCGAAGGCGTGCACGTCGCTGCCCCACGGGTCCTTGAAGAAGAAGCCGAGCGCGGGGAGCGGGCCGCTCTGGCCGGCCGCGTCGGCGAGCGCGAGCAATCGGGCGAGGTCGATCACGAGGGGAGCCGCGAGCATCGAGTCGTAGGCGCTCCACGTCGTCTGCAGCGTGATCCGCGTCGACAGGAAGCC
>JAPSJT010000232.1 GCA_031178045.1 Agromyces sp. | reverse complement strand
AACAACCGCACCGAACGCACGATCGACGAGATCGACCAGGCGCTCGCCGACATCAACCCGAACTACGACCCGTCCGACCCCGCGAACGGGTACGCGACCAACTGCGGCAACACCTCCTCGATCCTGAACGACTTCCTGAACGGGCAACCGACCTCGGAGGCACCCACAGGAACGCTCGATGTGCCGCAGATGGAGGCGCGGACGGGCAACCCGCAGACCCCCATGACGCCCGAGCAGATCGACGCGACCCTGCGCCAGCTCGGTGCCGGCTCGCACTGCGTGGTGGGCATCGACCGGTCCACGGGTGACGGCCACTGGTTCAACGCGTACTTCGACGGCACGACCGTGTGGTCGATCGACGCGCAGACCGGGACGCGCAGCCCGTGGCCCCCGAATGAGCCGAACGCGACGGCCTGGGACGCCTCGATCCATCCAGAGCACGTCGCACCCAAGCCGGCGTCGCCGGCGGCGGATCCGAATGCCCCCTCCCCGTCGACACCGGCGGGCCCGTCGTCTCCGGCATCTTCCGACGGCAGCGCGGGCGACGCGAGTCAGAAGTCCTCGCCGGACCCCGAATCCGCTGCTGACCGTGAGGCGTCGTCGCGCTGGGTGGGGCAGTCGACGGTACTTCCCGATCACGCATCCGACGGGTCCGCCGGGGCCGGCACCACGTTCAACGGCTACGACATCCCCGAGTTGACTCCCGAGATCCGACAGCAGCTCGATGCTCTCGCGGCACAGGACGGCTCGCCGATCGTGCGCAACGACGACGGCTCCTACTCGCTGGCCGAGCCGATCGACGTCGAGAGCTTCAACCTGACGAACGACGCCCACGACTGGGCCGAGTTCCAGCGACAGGTCGGCCTCCAGCAGCAAGGGCTGAACCAGCTCACGATCGCCGAGTGGCAGCACAACGTCTCGTTCTACGACTCGCACAATCGAGTCGCGCAGGCCGAGCAGGCTGCGGCGAACCGGGCCCTCCAGACGGCCGGCGTCAACATGTCGGGTCAGGCCGTGCTGCACGGTCCGGATCAGGTCGCCGGCGGCCGCGCCGACCGCTTCGACGGTGCGGGATCGTTCGGCATCAACAGCTCGCTGGGCAACCAGTGGCGTCATCGAATCGACGACCTGCGGTTCGACGTCCGCGATGCCATCTCGGACATCCCGGCGTCGCTGCAGCCGCACATCCACCTGAACGTCGAACTCGGCGCGACGAACGTCCGTGACGGCGGGCATTCCGCCTCACAGGCGACGCTCGACTCCGCTCAGCCCGTCGATCCGCGTCCGTCCGCCGCGCCCACGAGGTCCTCGGCGCCGTCGCCGATGCCGCGTGCGGAGGGCCCGATGTACTCGAGCGACCCGAACGGGTCCCACTGGAGCAGGTACGCCGACACGAGCAGCCCCGATCCCCACTACGGGCGACCGTACCCGGCGCACGGCCACGTCGAGCCGTGGTATCAGCGGCCGGCGTCTCCGAACCCGGAGGTCGCCGCGCTGGTCGAGGACCCCGCCGCACCCTACGGACGGGACGAGTACGGCGATCCGCTCGACGAGTCCGGGTGGAACGAGCGGTACGCTCTGCCAGACCGGCCCGACGGCTCGCCAGGTGGAGTGCGCTGGCCTGCGAACGACGGAGCTGCGGCCGAAACGCGTGTCCACTACGACGACGCCGACGCACTCCTGCGCGACTATCCCGAGTTCGGGCGGCTCGATCGCATCGGCCGCTGGACCGGGGACTACCTCACGGTCGAGGGCACGCCCTTCGAGCAGCGCGGTCTCACCCCCGGGCATCTCGGGATGGACTACATGGGCTTCGACCTCACGCCGCCGCTCCCGGCCGGCGTGCAGATCGAGGTGTCCGTCATCGATGAGGCGCTCGGCTATTCTGGCGGCGGTTGGCAGATCCGGTTCTTCCGGACAGCCCCGAGCGGTCGGCCCGTCTTCCTCTCGGTTGACGAACTCATCGACCTGGAGGTCCTGCGGTGACATCGGAATGGATCGGCGGAAGCGCCGTGCTCCGGGAGTGGCTGATCGATCAGGGGCTCGGCGTCGCGTCGATCGAGGGCGGGTTCGCCATCGACGACGGCGAGGTGCGCCTCGACGTCACCAGCGACGGCGATCGATTCGTCGTGCGCAAGACCTGGCGGAACGAGGACCGGGGAATCGCCATGTCGTCGCCCCTCTGGGCCGATGTCGAGCGCTACCTCACCATCTCGTATGCGAATGCAGCACGGATGAGGGTGGGCCTGCGGCCGCTGCGCCCGATCGCGAAGCCCGCGGTGGGCCCGGGTGCGGTTGCCGACGGCTTCGCTCTCAGCGGCGACCTCGATCGGGGCTTCACCCTCACGGGGCCGTTCCCCGGCGGAGCGCGTCAGATTCACTTCGCCAGCGACATCGATGCCGCGAAGTTCTCGAGGTACGTCAGGCTCGACGCCGACGAGATCCGCGAACGATTGCTCCGCGCCGACGCCGACCTCCTCGCCTAGCGAAGCGCGGGCGGGCGGGCGTGCGACGTCGCCGCCCGTGCGAACACGCGCGAACACCGCCGATAGGCTGTTGTTCGGGGCGTTGAGGAGGAACGACATGCTGGATGCCGCGACCGAGCGGTTCATCGATCAAGTCGGGCGGTTGCCCGCGTCGTCGTTGGCCGAGGCATTCGATGCAGCACTTGCATTGCGCCGCGGGGGCGGCCGTGATGCGAGCCGGGCCACGAAGCCGTCGGCCGCCGAGAACTCCGAGATCGACCACGCCGTTCGCTCGACGCTCCTGCCCAGGGCTGAGGAGCTCGATGCCCATCGGCCGGGTCTGCACTCCGACGCGAAGAGCGCGGCCGTGATCGGGGCACGGGCGATCCAGAAGCGTGGAACGCTGACGGCAGCGCAGTACGAGGTGCTCCTCCGGCCGTTCCAGGCGATCGGCGTCGAAGTGCCGGGCCACTCCGGCGACGACTGAACGGACCGACCGGCGCCATGCGCCTGCCCGAGCTGTCCGATGAGGCGTTGATCGCGCTCCGCGCCCTCGTCTTCTTCACGTGGCGTTGAGCACGCGGCGCCGCTGAGACGGCGTGTCCCCGCGCCTGATGCGCCCGACGCGTAGCCGCCGCACGGGGAGTCCTCCCCATTCCGTGCACGAAGAGCGCCGGTAGACTCTCGCGAGGAAGGCGCCGCCGCATCCGTGCAGGTTCGGCATCGCAGCATCCGCTGGCCGCCGCCCGCATTCTCCACGCCCAGAAAGGCCCGCATGACGACGTTCCGGAGTTTCGAGCTGGTCGCGCCGATCGCCGAGGAGACGATCGCCCGTTTCGCGGGGAACGTTCCCGAGGGCGTCGTCGACCTCTGGCGCAACCAGGGCGCCGGGATCGTCGGTGACGACGGATTCTTCCGCGTGGTCGATCCGGCGCGCGCGGCCTCGATGCTCGACGGAGTCCTCGGTCTGCCCGAGGGGGCGACGGTGCTCTTCACGACGGCGCTGGCCGACGTCG
>JAPSJT010000231.1 GCA_031178045.1 Agromyces sp. | reverse complement strand
TGGACACCACGGAGGTTGCATGGAGCTCCGCGACTACCTGCGAGGACTACGCAGGCACTGGATCGCCATCCTCCTGATGACGGTCGTCGGTGCGAGCGCGGGGTACGGCTGGACGCTGCTCCAGACTCCCGTCTACGTCGCGAATGCGAGCGGCATCGTCTCGTCGACCGGTGTGGAAGACCTGGGCACATCCACCCTCGGTGATTCGCTCGCCCGGTCGAAGGTGCCCACCTACCTCGAGATCGCCGGATGGCGCACCGTCGCCGAGCACGCGATCGACGAGCTCGGCCTGAACACGACCCCCGAGAACGTCGTGAAACGAATCGAGGTGTCGAACCCGGCCGACACGACATTCATCGACGTCAGTGCTCAGGGGCCGTCGCCGGAGTCTGCCCGCGCACTTGCAGAAGCATGGATCGATGCGATGAAGGTCCAGGTCGACATCATCGAGAGTGAAGGCAGTACGGGTCCTTCCCCCGTCACGATCCTCCCCGGCGACGTGGCGTCACTCCCTACTTCGCCGAGCTTCCCCGACGTGCAGATGGCGGTGACGGTCGGCGGGATCCTCGGCCTCGGCTTCGGCATCGCGTTCGCGATGATCCGCACCGTGTCGGATCGGCGCATTCGACTGGCGGATGACGTCGAGCAGCGCACCGGCGTCGCCGTGGTCGGGACCATCCCGATCGTGCCCGGACTCGATGACCGGAACCGGCTCATCGAACCCTCCACCGAATCCAGCGGCAGGAACAGCACCTTCGCGGTCTCCGAGGCGCTGCGGGCGTTGCGCACGAACCTGCAGTTCATGGACGTGGACCACCCGCCCAAGACGATCGTGGTCACGAGTCCGCTTCCCGGCGACGGGAAGTCGACGATCGCGTGCAATCTTGCACTGACGCTCGCGGCGGGCGGCACGATGGTGGTGCTCGTCGACGGCGACCTGCGCAGGTCGATGGTCGCCAAGACCATGGGCCTGCCCGAGGGAGCCGGGCTCAGCGACGTGCTCGCGGGCCGGGCATCCCTGGTCGAAGTGCTCCAGCGCACGCCGAAGTCCAGCAACCTCCTGGTGCTGGCGGCAGGCAGCGTGCCCCCGAATCCGAGCGAGGTGCTCGGGTCGGAGCGCATGCGTGCGCTGATCGCGGACCTGACCAAGCACGCCACCGTGATCATCGACGCCCCGCCGCTCCTGCCGGTGACCGATGGCGCGGTACTGACGCATCAAGCCGACGGCGCCCTCATCGTCGTCACCCTGCGGAAGACGACCTTCGATCTGCTCGACAAGGCCCTCGACACGCTGCACAAGGCACGTGGGCGCGCCCTCGGCGTCGTGCTGAACCGGGCGCCGCTGCGCGGGGCGGACGCCGCCGCCTACTCGTACGAGTATCGGCGCGACCCCGCACCCTCCGCAGCGACAGGGGAAGCGTCTCCCGTCGAGCCCGCATCGGCGGTGAACACCGGCTCCGACCCCGACTCCGACCTCGAAGCCCTCGTCGGCGAGAAGCCCGCGCCGGTGACGCGCCGGAGCGGACGCCGCGGCTGACGCGTGGACCCTCGGAGTCCCGGCGCCCCGAAGGCGGTCGATGGCGCGCGGCGGCGCGTCGCGCTCGTGAGCTCGTCGTTCGCACCGTATGTCGGCGGCGTCGAGGAGCACGTGCGCCGGGTCGCGAGTGAACTGCAGGCCGTCGGCGTCGACGTCGAGATCTGGACCGTCGACCGCGGCGAGGCACTCGGCACTCGCGATGTGGAGGGCGTGACGGTGCGCTACCTGCCGACGCCGCTGCCACGGGCCTCGCCGGCCGCCGCGCTCGGGTTCCTGTTCCGGCTTCCCTCGGCGTGGCGCTCCTGGGCGAACGCGCGACGGCGATTCGAACCCGACCTCCTGCACGTGCATTGCTTCGGACCGAACGGTGCCTATGCGCTCGCCGTGGCCCGGCGCTTCAGGATCCCGCTCATGATCACCTCGCACGGCGAGACCATCGCCGACGATCACGCGGTGTTCGAGCGGTCCGCGCTGCTCCGGTGGGCGCTTCGGCGCGGACTGAAGGTCGCGACCGAAGTGACCGCGCCATCGCGGTTCGTCATCGACGACCTGCGCGCGAACCACGGCCTGGTCGGCGGCACGGTGGTGCCGAACGGCGTCGTTCTCGACGGCCTCGACCGCGTCGAGGGGACGGCTCCGACGGGCCGGTACCTGCTCGGCGTCGGGCGGCTCGGGCGGATGAAGGGTTTCGACCTGCTCATCGACGCATTCGCCCGAGCGACGCTCGACCGCGACATCCGCTTGATCATCGCCGGAGACGGACCGGAACTGGAGCGCCTGCAGGAGCTGGCGGAGCACCTCGATGTCGCCGGACGCGTCGAGTTCGCCGGCCGATTGGATGCCTCAGCCGTCGCCCGGGCGATGGAGAACGCGCTCGCCGTGGTCGTGCCCAGCCGAATGGAGGCCTTCGGCATCGTGGCGCTCGAGGCATGGCGCAGCGGGGCGCCGCTCATCATGACGAATCGGGGCGGCGCGCCGGAGTTCGTGCGCGATGGCGTCGATGCGATCCTCGTCGATCCCGAGGACACGGTCGCGCTCGGCGGCGCGCTCTCACGAGTGAGCGCCGATGGCGCGCTGCGTTCGCAGCTCGCCGCCGCCGGCCGTGACCGAGTCGGCGAGTTCACCTGGCCGCGCGTGGCCTCCGCCTACGCGCGGCTGTATGCCACGGCATCCGCTCGAGCGGGAGGGGAGGAATGAGCTACTCGGGCGCGCTCACGCGACGTGTCCGCCAGCTTCGCCGCATCGCGGTCGCGTCGACGCGGCGTCCGATGTGGCGCGATGGCATCGTCGTGCCGGCGCACTGGTGGGACGGCCACCCGAACTTCGGCGATGACCTGACGCCGTGGCTCCTTCCCAACTACGGGGTGCTGCCCATCCACCGCAGTGCCGGCCGCGCGCGGCTCGCCGGCGTGGGCAGCATCCTCGAGTTCCTGCCCGACGATTGGGACGGCGTGATCTGGGGGAGCGGGCTCATGAACGGCGAGCCGCGTGCGCTGCCGCGAGCTCGGGTGCTCGCCGTTCGGGGGCGCCTGACTCGAGAGCTGATCGGCGCGGCCGACGAGGTGGCGCTCGGCGATCCCGGCATCCTCGTGGCCCGCCACCGACCGCGGCCCGAGCTGCGGTGGGACGTGGCCCTCGTTCCGCACGGTCACCACCGGTCGCATGCGGCATTCCTCTCTCTCGCCGACGCAGCCGGATACCGGGTGCGAGTCGTGAACGTGCACCAGACCGCCGAGCGCGTGGTTCGCGAGATCGCGTCGAGCGCCGCCGTGATCACCACGTCGTTGCACGGGCTCGTGGTCGCCGACGCATACGGGATACCGGCGGTGTGGACGATGCTCGAACCGCCCCTCGGCGGAGGCGCCTTCAAGTTCCACGACTACGAATCCGTGATCTCGCCGGCCGCGACTCGGTTCACTCCGTTCGAAGGCGGTATGACGCTCGCCGAGCTGCT
>JAPSJT010000230.1 GCA_031178045.1 Agromyces sp. | reverse complement strand
ACGATGTCGGTCTCGATCTCGTCGGCGAGGTCGTCGTGGCCCGCCTCACGGAAGAGTCGCACGGCCTCGCCGATCGCCAGGTCGGCCGTGCCGGTCAGGCGGTGGAATCGGTAGAGGGAGCCCCGGGCGTCCTCGAGCACCTCGAGCGCCTCCGAGTACTTGCCGAGTGCCTCGATCGTGGCGTCCGTCACCCCCTCGGGGCGGGTGTGCTCGGGGCGGGGCCGGTCGTCGGCCGGGTCGTCGCCACCGTGGTCCGCTCGGTCGTCTGCGGGGCTCTTCCAATCGCTCATGTCGGCATTGTGCCGAGCGGATGCCGCGGCCGGTAGCCCTTGCGCGAACGCGACGCAACGCCCACCGCGGTGCGAGTCAGTCCGCCGTCGCCCGGGCCCGCGATCGCTCCCTCGCCGCCGGCGCGGCGAGGCCCGCGACGGCCATGAGGCCGAGGAGCAGGATGAGTCCGTTGAGGATGCCGAACTGCTCGCCGAGGAAGCCGATGAGGGGCGGGCCGACCAGGAAGGCGCAGTAGCCGATCATGGCCACGGCGCTCACGCGAGCCGCGGCATCCGCTCGATCGGGAACGTCCGCCGCGGCCGACATGCCCACCGGGAACGCGAGCGAGCAGCCGATGCCCCAGAGCAGCGTGCCGACGACGATGAGCCACGGCTCGCTCGCGAAGATGAACAGCGCAAGGCCGGCCACGCCGATGACCGACATGCTCTGCAGCATCACGACACGTCCGAATCGGTCGATGAAGGGACCGCCGAGCACGCGTGCGGCGGTGATCGCGACGGTGAACACCGTGAACACCGCGGCGCCGGTCGTCTCGTCGTAGCCGTGGCCGTCGACCACCGCGAGTGCGAGCCAGTCGTTCGCGCTGCCCTCGGCGAACGACATGCCGAGCATGACGACGCCGATGAGCAGCAGGCGCACGTCGGCCCAGACGCGGAGGCTCTGCCTCAGGCGCACGCCGAGCGGCTCACGCGGCGCGTCGACGTGCGTGTCGTCGCCGAGCTCCTCGCGCACGGGGACGTAGCGCACGGCGATCACGACGGCGATGGCGATGAGCACCGCGATGATGCCGAGATGCACCGACACCGAGAGGCCGATGGCGGATGCCGCGGCGGCGAGTCCGGCGCCCGCGACCGTGCCGAAGCTGAAGAAGGCGTGCATGAGGGGCATCACCGTCTTGCCGAGCTCGCGCTCGGCCTCGGCGCCCTCGACGTTCATCATGACGTCGACGGCGCCGTTGCCGAAGCCGAAGAGGGCGAGGCCGATGACGACGAGCGGAACGGACGGCAGCACCGAGCCGCCGATCCCCACGAAGACGAGGCCGACCGAGACGGCCACGAGCACGCCCACCATGCCGCGCCGGGCGCCGAAGCGGGCCATCAGCCACGGAGCGGCGATGAGGCCGAGGATCGAGGCGATCGAGCCCGACAGGATGACGAGACCGACTCCCTGGATGCTGAGGCCGACGTCGTCGCGCACCGCGGGCAGGCGGGCGACCCAGCTCGCGAGGCTCAGCCCCGAGAGGAAGAACACAGTGAATATCGCGTTCCGCCACGCCGCGAGTTCTCGTCTCGGGGTGGCGGTGCTCGTGTCGTCGCGGGGAGTTCCGGTCATCTGCTCTGCTTCATCGTCGGCCGCCCGCAGGCGGGGTCGAATCGATTCGATTCTGTGGTCCCGAGAACCATATCGACCGTGTGCGGGGCACCGCAACCGGAGCGGGGCGGTCCGGGCCCCGGGCACCGCACGGCGTCCGGATCACGCGATCCCGCGGCCCGACCCGCCCACCCGCGCGCCGATACGATGGCTACGACATCCGGCGCACCCACCGGACCACTCGCCCGAGCCGCCGCACCCAGCGGCTCGTGCACCGAACAACGAGGTATCGATGAAGACCCTCTTCAAGCCCGCCGCCGGCCCCGGTCTCGAGTACGTCGAACGACCCGAGCCCGAACCCGGCCCGGCCGACGTGAAGATCCGCGTGCTGCGCACCGGGATCTGCGGCACCGACCTGCACATCGAGCGGTGGGACGACTGGGCCGCCGCCGAGATCCGCACGCCGCTCGTGCCCGGTCACGAGTTCTACGGCGAGGTCGTCGAGGTCGGCGAACTCGTGCACGACGTCGCCGTCGGCGATCGCGTCTCGGGCGAGGGGCACATCGTGTGCGGCATGTGCCGCAACTGCCGCGCCGGTCGCCGCCAGATGTGCATCCGCACGAAGGGCGTGGGCCTGCACCGCGACGGCGCGTTCGCCGAGTACATCGTCATGCCCGGCGAGAACGTCTGGGTGCATCACGCCGACATCGCGCCCGACGTCGGCGCCATCTTCGATCCGTTCGGCAACGCCGTGCACACGGCGCTCGCGTTCTCGGTCGTCGGCGAGGACGTGCTCGTCACGGGCTGCGGCCCGATCGGCCTCATGTCGATCGCCGTGGCCCGCCACGTCGGCGCCCGATTCATCGTCGCGAGCGACATCAGCCCGTCGCGGCTCGAGCTGGCGCTGCAGATGGGCGCGGATGCCGCGGTCGACGTGTCCCGCGAGAACCTGCACGACGTGCAGCGCCGCCTCGGGATGCGCGAGGGCTTCGACGTCGGATTCGAGATGAGCGGAGCGGCATCCGCGCTGCCCCAGATGATCGAGAACATGAACCACGGCGGCCGCATCGCGTTGCTCGGCCTCGCGTCGGAGCCGTACGCGATCGACTGGGGCAAGGTCGTCACCCACATGCTCACCATGAAGGGCATCTACGGGCGTGAGATGTTCGAGACCTGGAACTCGATGAGCGCGATGCTGCAGACGAGCGAGTCGCTGCGCTCGCGGGTCGCCTCGATCATCTCCGACCGGTACCCGGCGCGCGAGTGGCGCGCGGCGTTCGATGCGGCCGCCTCGGGCGGGGTCGGCAAGGTCATCCTCGACTGGACGGAGGTCTAGGCATGTACAAAACGATTCAGGATCAACTGCGCACCGAGCTCGACGAGATCGAGGCGGCCGGGCTCACGAAGCGCGAACGCGGCATCCGCGGTCCCCAGTCCTCAGAGATCGAGGTCGCCGGGCGCGAGGTGCTGAACTTCTGCGCGAACAACTACCTCGGGCTCGCGAACGACCCGCGCATCCTCGACGCCGCGCACCGGGGCCTCGACGAGTGGGGCTACGGCCTCGCGAGCGTGCGGTTCATCTGCGGCACGCAGGAGCTGCACCTCGCGCTCGAGCGACGGGTGTCGGAGTTCCTCGGGTACGACGACACGATCCTGTTCTCGTCGTGCTTCGACGCGAACGGCGGCGTCTTCGAGGTGCTCTTCGGGCCCGACGACGCGATCATCTCCGACGAGCTCAACCACGCCTCGATCATCGACGGCATCCGGCTCTCGAAGGCGGCGCGGTACCGGTACCGCAACCGCGACATGGCCGACCTCGAGGCGCAGCTCGTCGCGGCATCCGACGCCCGGCGCCGGGTCATCGTGACCGACGGCGTCTTCTCGATGGACGGCTACATCGCCCCGCTGC
>JAPSJT010000229.1 GCA_031178045.1 Agromyces sp. | reverse complement strand
GTGCCGAGGCCGACGCGGTCGGCGATCTGCTCGACGCCGAGGTCCGTGCGCTCGAGCAGCTCGCGGGCCGCATCCACGCGCGCCCGCAGCACCCACTGCATGGGCGTGTAGCCCGTGTCCTCGACGAAACGCCGCGAGAAGGTGCGCGGCGAGACCCGCGCGTGCTTCGCGAGCAGGGCGACCGTGAGCGGCTCGTCGAGCCGGCCGAGCGCCCAGTCGCGCGTGGCGGCGAAGAAGTCGCCGAGCGGCTCGGGCACGCTGCGCGGCACGTACTGCGCCTGGCCGCCGCTGCGGTACGGCGCCGCCACGAGGCGCCGGGCGACCGTGTTCGAGAGGGCCACGCCGTGATCGCGGCGCACGAGGTGCAGGCACAGGTCGACACCTGAGGCGGCGCCGGCCGAGGTGAGCACGCTGCCCTCGTCGACGAACAGCACGTTCGGGTCGACGTCGATGAGCGGATGCCGCCGCGCGAGCACCGCGGCGTAGCGCCAGTGCGTCGTGGCACGGCGGCCGTCGAGCAGTCCCGTCGCGGCGAGGGCGAACGCGCCCGTCGAGATCGCGGCGAGCCGGGCGCCGCGGGAGTGTGCGGCACGCAGGGCGTCGACGACGGCCGCCGGCGGATCCTCGCGAGCGGGCTCGCGGTAGCCGGGGATGAAGATCGTGTCGGCGCGCTCGAGCGCCTCGAGGCCCTCGGCGACGTGATACGAGAGCCCGTCGCCGCCCGCGACGAGTCCGGGCGCCGCACCGCAGACCCGCACCTCGTACGGCATGCCGCGACGCGATGTGAACACCTGGGCGGGGATGCCGACATCGAGCGGCTTCGCTCCCTCGAGCACGAGCACCGCGACGCGATGGATGCCTCGTGACATTCGCGCTCCCCCGGGGTTCCCGATCAGTGGTGGCGTTCGATCCGTTGCCCGAAAGGATACCGCCAGTCCGACGCAGCGGCGGTGGGCGCGGAGGTGTCAACCCCGCGCGAGCCGCGCGGCGCCGTGCGAGCGTGGAGAACAGGCCGCGTTCGACCGAACAGGAACGAGGAGTGATCGAGATGAGCGACAGCGACAGCACGAGCGCCACCCCCACCGACGGCACGAAGAAGGCCGACGGCCTCGGCTCCGAAGGCACGATCCCCAACGAACCGGGCGGCGTCGGCGTCGGGGCGGGTGAGCCGACGACCTTCGAGCCCGAGGAGGATCCCGAGGTCGCGGCGCAGCGCGACCCCGAGGCCCCTGAACGCGCGCGCGAGGCATCCGACATCGACACCGACACCAGTGTCGAGACTGGCTTCGACAGCGCGAACGACGTCGACGCTTCCACCTAGGACCCGCCTCGGAACGTGCGCCCCGCACGGGCTAGCGTTGACGACATGAGCGACCCGATGTCGCCGACCGGAACCTCGGATGCCGCCGCTGGTCCCCGGCGGCTGCCGCCCGTGCAGCGGTGGGTGTTCTGGCCGGCCGCCGTCGTCGTCGTCGGGTTCGCGGGCTTCACCCTGATGGCGCCGCACCTGGCGGAGGTGTTCTTCGGCGCCGTGCAGGCCGGCATCGTGAACGCCTTCAACTGGTACTACGTGCTCATCGCGGCCTTCTTCGTGGCGTTCGCGCTCTACACCGGCTTCAGCCGTTTCGGCGACATCACGCTCGGCCGGGACGGCGACGAACCCGAGTTCAGTCGCTTCTCGTGGTTCTCGCTGCTCTTCGCCGCGGGCATGGGCATCGGCCTCGTCTTCTACGGCGTGAGCGAGCCGCTCAGCCACGCGACGAGTCCCCGGCCGGGGCTGACCGGCACGCCCGAGCAGCTCGCGCAGGCCGCACTCAGCCAGACGTACCTGCACTGGGGCGTGCACGCGTGGTCGATCTACGTGGTCGTCGGGCTGTCGCTCGCGTACGCGATCCACCGGCGCCGCCGACCCATCTCGATCCGCTGGACCCTCGAGCCACTGTTGGGCAGCCGGGTCGAGGGCGGCTGGGGCCACGCGATCGACATCGTGGCCCTCGTCGGCACGCTGTTCGGCGTTGCGACCTCACTCGGTCTCGGCGTGCTGCAGATCAGTGCCGGCCTGGACGCCGCGGGCCTGTTCGAGCCGAACGCCGTCGTACAGGTCGGCATCATCGTCGTCATCTCGATCTGTGTGCTCGCCTCGGTGCTGTCGGGAGTGACCCGCGGCATGAAGTGGCTCTCGACGACGAACCTCAGCCTCGCGGGTCTCCTCGTGCTGTACGTACTCGTCTTCGGGGAGACCGAGTTCCTCCTGCGCGAGTTCGTGCAGTCGATCGGCAACTACATCCAGGGATTCGTCGGGCTCTCGTTCAACGTGAGCGCCTTCCAGGGAAGCGAGGGTGAGACCTGGCAGGCCTCCTGGACCTCGTTCTACTGGGGCTGGTGGATCTCGTGGGCGCCCTTCGTCGGGATCTTCATCGCTCGCATCTCGAAGGGGCGCACCGTGCGGGAGTTCGTCGCGGGCGTCATCCTCGTGCCCACCCTCATCGGCATCCTCTGGTTCAGCGTGCTCGGCGGGTCGGCCCTCGCGGTCGAGCTCGAGACGCCGGGCGCGCTGACGAACGAGGACGGCTCGGTCGATCTGCAGGGGGCGCTCTTCCAGTTGCTCCAGCACGTACCGGGCACTCCGGTGCTCACGGTCGGCGTGATCCTGCTCATCGCGATCTTCTTCATCACGTCGGCAGACTCCGGCGCGCTCGTGATGGGCATGATCGCGACGGGCGGGCGACTCGATCCGAAGCGCTGGGTGCGCGCGGTCTTCGTCGGCGTGACCGCCCTGCTCGCGATCTCGTTGCTGCTGGCCGGCGGACTGACCGCCCTGCAGACGGCGGCGATCATCTTCGCCCTGCCGTTCAGCGTCGTGATGCTCCTCATCTGCTGGTCGACGTGGGTCGCGTTCGCTCGCGAGCGGCGGGCGTACGCGAAGGCCGAGCGCGCCCGCTTCATGGACGAGATCGGCGACCTGTACGGGCTCGAGGCGGAGCAACCGCAGGTGCCGGGTGGATCCGGCCGCGGCCCACGATGGATGCGAGGGCTGCAACGTCGGTTCGGACTGATCAGCCCCGCCGCCACCGTCGAACTCGGACCCGAGGAACTCGAGCGGCGTCGCCATGCGTCGGCGGCCGCCCTCGCAGCTGAGGAGCGCGCCGACGACGACGTCTCGACCGACGACATCGACGAGGTCGTCGCGCACGACCCCTTGTCGCGACACGACGACCCCGACATCCCCGAGCACGGCGAGAACGACCCGAACATCGGCCCGCGCTGATTCCGCGAGCGACCGCCGCGCGTCGCTCGGATCAGACCCGGTGCACGAGCGCCGCGGCGCCGATGAGCGGCGCGTCGCCGCCGAGACCCGCGGGCAGCACGGCGACGTCGATCGACCCGAGCGGACGCTCGGCCTCGATCGTCTGCTCGATGAGCGCGAAGTAGTCGGCGCTGACGTTCGCGAAGCCGCCGCCGATCGCGACGGCCTCGAGGTCGAGCAGCGCCGAGGCCGAGAGGATCGCCCGGCCGATGGCCG
>JAPSJT010000058.1 GCA_031178045.1 Agromyces sp. | reverse complement strand
AGGTCGTCGCCGAAACGCGTCTTGCCGCTCTGCAGCGGGCCGTCGATCGCGACGATCATCCGCCCGCGGCCGTAGTGGGCGAGGATCTCGTCGGCGAGCCCGCGCAGGAACGCGACGCGAGGCGTCGTGACGAGTTCCATGGCTGCGAGCCTAGCCGCGCCGCCGCCGCCGCGACATAGTCTGAGGGGATGCCGCGACCGCTCGAACCCGACCTCGCCGGCACCCTGAACGACTGGTTCGCGGATGCCGCGAGGCCGCTGCCGTGGCGCGCCGCCGACGTGTCGCCGTGGGCCGTGTTCGTGAGCGAGTTCATGCTGCAGCAGACCCAGGTGGCCCGCGTCGCGCCGCGGTGGGAGGCCTGGATCGAGCGCTGGCCGACGCCCGCCGCGCTCGCTGCCGAGCCGGCCTCGGAAGCCGTACGGGCGTGGGACCGGCTCGGGTACCCGAGACGCGCGCTCTGGCTCCATCGCGCCGCCGTCGAGATGGTGGAGCGTCATGACGGCCAGGTCCCGGCCGAGCTCGACGAACTGCTCGCGCTTCAGGGCGTCGGACCGTACACCGCACGAGCGGTCGCGGCGTTCGCCTTCGGCCGGCGGCACCCGGTCGTCGACACGAACACCCGACGCGTGCTCGCTCGGGCCGTCGCCGGGCAGGCCGAGCCCGCTCCCCCGTCGACGGCTCGCGACCTCGCCGCCATGTCGGCCCAGCTTCCCGAGTCGGATGCCGCAGCCAGGGTCTTCAACGCGGCCGCCATGGAGCTCGGTGCGACGATCTGCACCGCGCGCTCACCGCGCTGCGACGAGTGTCCCGTCGCCGCGTCGTGCGAGTGGCGCCGGGCAGGCTATCCGCCCTACGACGGCCCGCGGAAGCGCACCCAGGCGCGCTTCGAAGGGTCCGACCGGCAGGTGCGCGGTCTCGTCATGCGCGAGCTGCGGGCGGCGCACCGACCGGTCGCGAGCGGCGAGCTCGCCGCGCTCTGGACGGATGCCTCGCAGCTCGCGCGTGCCGTCGACGGCCTCGTCGCCGACGGGCTCGCCGTCGCCCGCCCCGATGGGGCGCTGGAACTGCCCGAGACGTGAATCGGCCCCGCCGCTCCGCGCCGCGGGCGGGCGGATCCCGCCCTGTGGGAGTATGCAGGAATGTCCGTGACGACGCTCCCCGGGCGCCGACCGAGCCCCGACGACCTGCTCGTGCTGCTCTCGGTGGCGCGAGCCGGCCGCTACACCGCCGCGGCCTCGGAGCTGGGCCTCAACCACACGACGATCGCACGACGCATCGCCGCCCTCGAAGACGCCCTCGGCGGGCGGGTCCTCGCCCGCGGCGCGGCGGGCTGGGTGCTCACGCCCCTCGGCGAGCACGCCGTCGCCGCCGCAGAGGAGGTCGAGCGCGCTCTCGGCGCGCTGCGGCCGGATGCTGCGCAGCTCTCCGGCGTGGTGCGCCTGTCGGCGACCGACGGGTTCAGCGGCTTCATCGCGGCGCCGGCCATCGTCGCCGTGCGGCGCATCCACCCCGACGTCTCGCTCGAGATCGTCTCGACGACGCGGCGGGCGGCGCAGCAGCGGGTGGGCGTCGACCTCGAGGTCGTCGTCGGCCGGCCGCATGTGCATCGGGCCGAAGCGATCCACCTCGCCGACTATGCGCTCGGGCTCTACGCGAGTCGCGGGTTCCTCGAGCGGTTCGGCACCCCCGCCTCGACGTCCGAGCTCGACGGAGCTCCGCTCGTCTACTTCATCGAGTCGATGCTGCAGGTCGACGCGCTCGACGAGGCGAGGCGATCGACCCGGGGCATGGTCGATGCCGTCTCGAGCACGAACGTGTACGTGCACGTCGATGCGACCCGCGCGGGTGCGGCCTTCGGCCTGCTCCCGGCGTTCCTCGCCGACCGCCACGACGATCTCGTACGGCTCTTCCCCGACGAGATCGACGAGCGGCTCCCCTACTGGCTCGTCTGCCGTCCCGAGGCGTTGCGGCAGCCGACGGTGCTCGCCTTCATCGAGGCGCTTCGCGCCCGCATCTCGGCCGTCGAGGACCAGCTGCTCGGGCGGTCAGGCGCTGCTCGCCCGACGCCGGCAGCAGCCGGCTGAACGTCAGCGCGGGCCGCCGGCCTCGGCATCGTCGGCGAGGTCGGATGCCTCGTCGTCGAGCTCATCGACGTCGTCGTCCTCGTCGTCCAGGTCGCGGGGCTTGACGTACGGGTCGGCATCACCGGCGTACGCGGCTCCCGACGCCAGCATGCTCGTCTCCGCGTCCCGGGTGCGGGCCTCGCGGAGGAGGGACTCGATATGCTCGGCGTTCTCGGGGATCGCATCGAGGATGAACTCGAGCGAGGGCGTGAGCCGAGCGGTGATGTTGCGCCCCACCTCGCTGCGGAGCATCCCGGTGGCGGCCTTGAGGGCGAGCGCCGAGTCGCGGCGCTCCTCCTCGCTGCCGTACACCGTGTAGAAGATGCTCGCGTGCTGCAGGTCACCCGTGACGCGCACGTCGGTGATCGTCACGAATCCGAGCCGCGGGTCGCGGAGCCCCTTGTCGAGCCGCCGTGCGACGATCTCCTTGATGCGGTCGGCCATCTTCCTCGCCCGTGCCGGATCAGCCATGTCCTCCACCCCTCTCCCCGCCATCGAGATGCGCTGTGCGACATCCGTCGAGGGGGCCTTCGGTTCTTCTTCCAAGTGAATCGGGGTGCAGGGGCCCCCGTCTCTTCACTTGGAAGAAGAACCGGAGGCCCCTGCCACCACACCTAGGCGCGGGGCTTCTCCCGCATCTCGATCGTCTCGATCTCGTCACCGATCTGGATGTCGTTGTACTTGCCGAGGCCGATGCCCGCCTCGAAGTCCGTGCGGACCTCGGTGACATCGTCCTTGAACCGGCGCAGCGACTCGATGGCCAGGTTGTCGCCGACCACGACGCCGTCGCGGATGACTCGGGCCTTCGCGTTTCGCGTGATCGTTCCCGACCGCACGATGACACCCGCGATGTTGCCGAACTTCGAGGAGCGGAACACCTCGCGGATCTCGGCCACACCCGACTGCACCTCTTCGAACTCGGGCTTGAGCATGCCCTTCAGCGAGTTCTCGATGTCGTCGATCGCGTTGTAGATGACGTTGTAGAAGCGCACGTCGACGCCCTCGCGGGCGGCGCGCTCGCGGGCCTTCACGTCGGGCCGCACGTTGAACCCGATGACGATCGCGTTGTCGATCGTCGCCAGGTCGATGTCGCTCTCGGTCACGGCACCCACACCGCGGTGGAGGATGCGCAGCTGCACCGAGTCGTCGACCTCGATCTTCATGAGCGACTCCTCGAGCGCCTCCACGGCACCCGACACGTCGCCCTTGATGATGAGGTTGAGCGCCTCGACCTTGCCCTCTTCGAGCGCACGGGTGAAGTCCTCGAGCGAGATGCGCTTGCGCGCCTTGGCGAGCTGCGCGTTGCGCTCGGCGGCTTCGCGCTTCTCGGCGATCTGACGGGCGGTGCGGTCCTCCTCGGTGACGAGGAAGGTGTCACCCGCCCGCGGAACGCTCGAGAGGCCCTGCACCTGCACGGGGCGCGACGGAGTCGCGGCGAGCACGGGGTCGCCGTTCTCGTCGGCCATGGCACGCACGCGGCCGTAGGCGGTGCCCGCGACGATCGCGTCGCCGACGCGGAGCGTGCCCGACTGGATGAGCACGGTCGCCACGGCACCGCGGCCCTTGTCGAGCTTCGCCTCGATCGCGACGCCACGCGCGTCCTTGTCGGGGTTGGCGCGAAGGTCGAGACCCGCGTCGGCGGTCAGGAGCACTGCGTCGAGCAGTTCCTGGATGCCGATGTTGTTGCGCGCCGACACGTCGACGAACAGGACGTCGCCACCGTACTCCTCGGCCACGAGGCCGAACTCGGTGAGCTGCTGGCGCACCTTGGCAGGGTTCGCGTCGGGCTTGTCGATCTTGTTGACCGCGACGACGATCGGCACGTTCGCCGACTGCGCGTGGTTCAACGCCTCGATCGTCTGCGGCATGATGCCGTCGTCGGCCGCGACCACGAGGATCGCGATGTCGGTCACCTGCGCACCACGGGCACGCATGGCGGTGAACGCCTCGTGACCCGGCGTGTCGATGAAGGTGATCGCGCGCTCGATGCCCTCGTGCTCGGTGTGCACCTGGTACGCACCGATGTGCTGCGTGATGCCACCGGCCTCGCCCGCCACGACGTTCGCGTTGCGGATCGCGTCGAGCAGGCGCGTCTTACCGTGGTCGACGTGGCCCATGACGGTGACCACCGGGGGACGCTGCTGGAGGTCTTCGTCGGTCTCGTCCTCGAGCTCCTGGTCGAGGTCGATGTCGAAGCCCTCGAGGAGCTCGCGGTCCTCGTCTTCGGGAGAGACGACCTGGATCTTGTAGCCGAGCTCCTCGCCGAGCACCTGGAAGGTGGCCTCGTCGAGCGACTCCGTCGCCGTGGCCATCTCACCGAGGTGGAACAGCACGGTCACGAGCGAGCCGGGGTTGGCGTCGATCTTGTCGGCGAAGTCGGAGATCGAGGCGCCGCGACGCAGCCGGATGACGGTGCTGCCGTCGCCGCGGGGAACGCTCACGCCGCCGAGCGACGGAGCCTCCCGCATCTCGAATTCCTGCCGCTTCGTGCGCTTGGACTTGCGAGCCTTGCTCTTGCCGCCGCCGCGACCGAACGCGCCAGCGGTACCACCGCCGGGGCCACGACCACGACCGCCGCCGCCGGCCGGACGCGGACCGCCGAAGCCGCCGCCGGGTGCACCGCCGGGGCGCTGGAAACCTCCGCCTGCACCACCGGGGCGAGCACCGGCACCGCCGGCGCCGCCGGGACGCTGGAACCCGCCACCCGGGCGACCGGCACCGGCCGGACGCGGAGCGCCGGGACGGGGCGAGCCGGGGCGGGGCGCCTGCGGACGCGGGATGTTGCCCGGGCTCGGGCGCTGGCCCATGCCCTGCGAGCTCGAGAACGGATTGTTGCCCGGACGCGGCTGGGCGGGGCGCGAGCCCATGCCCTGCGAGCTCGAGAAGGGATTGTTGCCGGGGCGCGGCGCACCGGGGCGCGGGGCCGGACGGGGAATCGCACCGCCGGGCTTCGCCGCGGTCGACGGCTTCGCCGCGTCGGACGCGGCCGGAGCGGCGGGCGTTTCGGCGGTCTTGCCCGCGGCGGCCTGCGCTGCGCGCTCCTCGGCCTGGGCCTGGCGCTCGGCGACCGTCATCGGTGCGTCGGCGACCGGCGCCTCGGGCTCCGCCGGGGCGGCGGTGGGCTTGGGTGCCGGCTTCGGGCCGGGCTTGACCGGCGACGCGGCCGGCTTCTGCGCGGGGGCAGCAGCCTTGGCGGCGGTGCCGTCGGCCTCGAGCGCCGCCTTCAGGCGACGTGCGACGGGGGGTTCGATGGACGACGAGGGTCCTTTGACGTATTCGCCCATCTGCTTGAGCTTCTCAAGCGCGATCTTGCTGTCGACACCGAGTTCGGATGCGATCTCGTGTACGCGTGGTTTGGCAGCCACTTCTCTCCTGTTCCGGGTCCTCCCCGAAACAGGGGGACCATCAATGACGGACGGGTCTCATTTCGAGCCGCTCATGAGTTGTCCATTAGCCGTTCAGCCTGTTCTCTACATTGCTGGTGTCCACCTCGCCGCGGATGCGGAGTGCGCGCCCGAAGGCGCGTCGCCGCTCGGCGAGCCGGTAGCACTCGAGCGTCGGATGCAACCACGCGCCCCTCCCCGGAAGCACAGCCGACACATCTGCGACGACGTGGGAATCCTGGGAGACGACCCTCAGAAGAGAGGACCGCGGGGCGCGCGAACGGCATCCGATGCACGTTCTGACGGGTTCCATCCTACACCTCCGGGCTGTGCGTCCGCCGACGCCACGGGCCCGCTCAGTTCTGCTCGAGGATGGAGTCGGGCTGGATGTCGATCTTGGCGCCCGTCAGTTTGGCCGCGAGGCGGGCGTTCTGGCCCTCCTTGCCGATCGCGAGCGACAGCTGGTAGTCGGGCACGAGCGCTCGCACCGCACGGGTGGACTCGTCGATGACGAACGCGCTCGTGACCTTCGCCGGCGAGAGTGCACTCGCGACGAACGTCGCCAGGTCGTCGGACCAGTCGACGATGTCGATCTTCTCGGCCCCGAGCTCCGCGGTGACGGCGCGGACCCGCTGGCCGAGTTCGCCGATGGCGGCACCCTTGGCGTTCACGCCGGGCTGGTTCGCGCGCACCGCGATCTTCGTGCGGTGTCCGGCCTCGCGGGCGAGTGACACGATCTCGACGACGCCGGAGGCGATCTCGGGCACCTCGAGGGCGAAGAGCTTCCGCACGAGGGCGGGGTGCGTGCGGGAGACCGTGATGGACGGACCCTTCTGTCCCTTCGCGACGCTCGTGACGTAGACGCGGATGCGCTGGCCGTGGGGGTACTCCTCGCCGGGCACCTGCTCTTCCGGTGGCAGGATCGCCTCGACCGAGCCGAGGTCGATGTGCACCATCCGCGGGTTGGGACCCTGCTGGATGATGCCGGCGACGATGTCGCCCTCACGGCCGCGGAACTCGCCGAGCACGGCATCGTCGGCGAGGTCGCGCAGTCGCTGGTTGATGACCTGCTTCGCGGCGAACGCTGCGATGCGGCCGAAGTCGCTGGGGCTGTCCTCCACCTCGCCGATGACGTTGCCCTCGTCGTCGAGTTCGGGCACGTACACCGACACGTGGCCGGTCTTGCGATCGAGGTGCGCACGCGCTCCGCTGGGGTTCGCGTGACCGTGCTGGCCGGGATTGGTGTGCTTCAAGTAGGCCATCAGGATCGCCTGCTCGATGATCTCCACCAGTTCGTCGAACGGGATCTCCTTCTCGCGCTCCATCATGCGGAGCACGCTGAGGTCGATATCCATGGCCGGCCTCCTCTATTCAGCTCTCGTGCCGCTTCCCCTCGGTGCGGACAACTGTCTACCGTACCGGATGCGACGAGCGCCGGGAATCGACCGGACCCATCGTCCGCCCTGCCCGATGCATGCCGGATCATTCCTCGACATACTGGGGCGATGGATGCCGTGAACGAACTCGTGTTGGCCGGCGGCGACGCCCTCTGGACCTGGATCGTGCTCCCGGTGGTCGCGATACTCGGGATCTACTTCACGGTGCGTTCCGGGGTCGTGCAGTTCCGCCTGATCCCCGAGATGTTCAGAACACTCACCGACAAGACGCCGAAGGACACCTCGGGGCGGCCGCAGTCGGTCTCGGCATTCCAGGCTTTCACGATCTCCGCGGCATCGCGCGTGGGGGTGGGCAACATCGCAGGGGTCGGCACGGCGATCGCCATCGGCGGACCCGGCGCGATCTTCTGGATGTGGCTCATGGCCTTCGTCGGTGGCGCGTCGAGCTTCGTGGAGTCTTCGCTCGGCCAGCTGTACAAGGTACGCGACCCCGACGGCTTCCGTGGCGGGCCCGCCTACTACATGGAACGAGGCCTGAAGGCGCGATGGATGGGCATCCTCTTCGCAGTCGTGCTCATCATCTGCTTCCCGTTCGCCTTCTCGTCCCTGCAGGCGAACACGATCAGCGCGTCCGTCTCGTCGACGATCGGCGGCGAGGGCGGCGCACCCGCGTGGCTCCCATGGGTCGTCGGCATCGTGCTCGCCCTGCTCACGGGACTCGTGGTGTTCGGCGGCGTGCGTCGGATCGCCTCGGTCACCCAGGCGGTCGTGCCCGTCATGGCGCTCCTCTACCTCCTCGTCGGCCTCGTGATCGTCGCGCTGAACATCACCCGCTTCCCCGAGGTGTTCGCCTCGATCTTCACGCAGGCGTTCGGCTTCAACGAGGTCCTCGGGGCGACGCTCGGCACGATCATCATGACGGGCGTGAAGCGCGGCATGTTCTCGAACGAGGCCGGTCTCGGTTCGGCGCCGAATGCCGGCGCGAGCGCCGCGGTGACCCACCCGGTGAAGCAGGGCCTCGTGCAGACCCTCGGGGTCTACTTCGACACGTTCCTCGTCTGCTCCATCACCGCCTTCATCATCCTGGTGTCGACGCCCGACCTCGCCGGCGCGGAGCGGGGCATCGGCCTCACCCAGGACGCCATCGTGTCGAATCTCGGCGGCTGGTCCAGCATCCTGCTCAGCGTCATCATCTTCCTGCTGGCGTTCAGCTCGATCCTCGGCAACTACTACTACGGGGAGTCGAACATCGAGTTCATCACCCGCCGCCGCTCGGTGCTCACCGCCTATCGCTCGCTCGTGGTCCTCGCGATCCTCGTCGGGTCGGTCGCCTCGTCCGATCTCATCTGGAACGCCGCCGACGGGATCATGGGCATCATGGCGCTCATCAACCTCATCGCGATCGCGCTGCTCTCGGGGATCGCGTTCAGGCTGCTGCGCGACTACACGCGGCAACGTCGCGAGGGGCGGGACCCCGTGTTCACCCGCGACCTGCTTCCCGACGTCGTCGGGATCGAGTGCTGGGAGGACGAACTCTCGGTCACCGGTCCGATCGACGTGCAGACGCTTCGCCGGGACGCGGAGCATCGCCGCGACCGCCTTCGCGGGTAGTCGAGCACGACGGCAGAAGGGGTGACGGATGCCGCGGCATCCGTCACCCCTTCGGTGCTCCCGGTCTCAGGCCCGCCAGACCTGCACGACCGAGGGTCGCGGCGCCGCCACGAGCCCGGTGTCGGGGCGGTGCGAGGGCACGTAGTCGGGGAAGTAGGAGTTCGGCGCGGCGACCGTGCCGTCCTCACCGGGGTGCTGCACCGCGACGAAGACCATGCCCTCCCGGTCGTGGATCACAGGACCGCAGGTCTCGCCGTCGCGGGGCACGGAGAGGAACTGCTGCACCTTGCCCCGGTCGGGACCCTCGAGCGGGACCTTGAACAGACCGTCGTTGAAGCCGATCTTGCTGGGTGCGCCGTCCGTCGAGATCCAGAGGTTGCCCTCGGAGTCGAACGCGACGTTGTCGGGGCACGAGATGGGCGAGACGAGCTCCTTCGGGAATCCGGCGAAGTACGTGTTCTGGTCGACCGCCGGGTCGCCGCAGAGCAGGAGGATGCTCCAACCGAACGTTCGGCCGCTCTGCCCGGCGGTCTCGGTCATCTCGATGACGTGCCCGTTGCGGTTCCCGGTGACGGGGTTCGCCTCGTCGACCGCCGCCGCCGAGCGCGAAGAGTTGTTCGTGAGCGCGAGGTACACCTTGCGGGTCTTCGGGTTCGGCTCGACGTCTTCGGGGCGGTCCATCTTCGTGGCGCCGACGGTGTCGGCCGCGAGCCGCGTGAAGACGAGCACCTCCTCGGTCGTCATGCCCGGGATGACGCTCTCGCCGTTCTGCGTGAGCGGGATCCACTCCCCTGTGCCGTCGAAGCGGCCGTCGGCGGGCAGCGCCCCGGTACCGGTGATCTCCGAAGCGGGCGAGTTGCCGCTGAAGCGGGCGACGTAGAGGTCGCCCTCGCTCAGGAGGTTCAGGTTGTTGCGTCGCGCCACCGGGGTCTGCTTGGGGTCGAACACGCCCTTCGACACGAACTTGTACAGGTAGTCGTTCGCCTGGTCGTCGCCCATGTAGGCGACGGCGTGGCCGTCCTCCGCGATGATGACGTTCGCGCCCTCGTGCTTGAAGCGGCCCATCGCGGTGTGCTTGCGCGGCGTGGAGGTCGGGTCCTCCGGGTCGATCTCGACGATCCAGCCGAAGCGGTTCGGCTCGTTGACGAACGCCGGGTCCTGCGCGTTGAAGCGCGGGTCGATGCGCTCGAACGTGTAGGTCGACTTCGTGCTCGGCGTCGCCCGGTAGCGCTTCTGGCCCGCCGTGTCCGCCGCCCAGACGAAGTACCCGTCGAAGTTCTCCTCGCCGGAGAGCACCGTGCCCCACGGCGTCGTGCCGCCGGCGCAGTTGCCGAGCGTGCCCTTGACCCAGCGCCCCTCGGGGTCCTCCGCCGTCTTCATGAGCTCGCTGCCGGCGGCCGGGCCCGTGACCTCGAACACCGTGTCCGCGGTGATCCGGCGGTTGCGACGACCGTCGACGAGATAGCGCCACGGCTGGCCGAGCTTGCTGCGACGGAGCTCGACGACCGAGAACCCGTGCGCGGCCTTGTAGATCGCGGCGCGACGGTCGAGCTCGGCGGCGTCGTCCGACGGCGGGAACATGAGTCCCGGGTTGACGTACTCGTGGTTGTTGACGAGCACGCCGGTGCGGCCGCTGCGGTCGGCGAGGATGTCGAGGTAGTCGCAGTTGTAGCCGAACTGGCCTGCTTGCGCCTCGGCGGTCTGGTTCTCGAAGTCGAGCGCCGGCACGCTCGAGAAGAGCGGGTCGCCCCAACGGATGATCGGCGCCCACGTGTACCCCGCGGGGACGTTGAAGTCGTCGACGATCGCGGGCACCGGGGCGATGGCGTCGAACGGCAGGCCGGCCTGCCCACCCGACGCGCCGCCACCGGGAGCCGCGACCGCCGCTCCGCTCGGCGACGCGGCGGCGAGGGCGACGCCGACCGCGCCCGCGGCGCCGAGCCCGAGGAGTGCTCGCCGCGTCAGCGCGGCCGATGCGATGTCCCGGAAGTGGGGGTTCGCCGAGGTGTTGCACTCGGGACCGAGGCAGGCGTTCGCGCACTTGAAGTGACACGTCACGGGCGAGCGCTTGCCTCGCACGTGATCGGCCATCGGAAGCAACTGGATGTCGGTGATCGTCACGGATCAGTCCTCACGCTCGTGGTCTGGGGTTCCAGGTGCAGCGTGCTCGGGGAATCCGTCGCGCCACCTGATGACGGGTGAACGCGTGGTGAACGCGGGACGAACGGTCGCGGCGCAAGGGGGCGCGTGCGGAATGCGCCGGACAGTACGCTCGGCCCATGAACTCGGCAACCGGCACCACCGCCGCCCACGCGGCCCAGAACTCGCGTACGTTCCGTGCGCTCGCGCGAGGCGGCTACGTCGTGCTCGGGATCGTGCACCTCATCATCGGCGCGATCGCCGTCTCGGTCGCCGTCGGCAGCGGCGGCGGCGAAGCCGACCAGAGCGGTGCGATGGAGCAGATCGCGCGCGTGCCCTTCGGTACGGTCGTGCTCTGGCTCATCGTGATCGGCCTGCTCGCCCTCGGGGTCTGGCAGCTCGCCGAGGCGTTCCTGGAGCGCGACCCCGACACCAAGAAGAAGTGGGGTCGACGGGTCAAGTACATCGGCACCGCGCTCGCCTACTTCGCGATCGGCGCCACGGCGCTCGTATACGCCCTCGGCGGTCGGTCGGATTCATCGCAGTCGACCACGTCGTTCAGCGCGAAGCTGCTCGAGACGCCCGGCGGGGTCGTGCTGCTCGTGCTCATCGGGCTCGTCATCGCCGCCGTGGGGGTCGCGTTCATCGTCCGCGGAATCCGTCGCGACTTCCAGAAGCATCTCTCGCTTCCCGCCGGCAAGGTCGCCGACGGGGTTCGCACCCTCGGCGTCGTGGGTTACGTCGCGAAGGGCGTCGCGGTCGCCGTCGTCGGCGTGCTGTTCGTGGTCGCAGCCGTGACGGCCGATGCCGAGAAGGCCGGCGGCCTCGACGCCGCCCTCAAGAGCCTCGCCGACCTCCCGTTCGGTCAGGTCATCCTCTGGCTGATCGGGGCGGGCGTGGTGGCCTACGGCATCTACTGCTTCGCACGAGCGCGGTACGCGCGGCTCTGACGGGCGTCAGCGCAGCGCGGACACGACGTCGCCGATCGGCACCGTCGTGCGCTCGCCCGAAGCCCGGTCCCACACCTCGACGACGCCGTCGACGACACCGCGCCCCGCGATCACGATCTTCGGGATGCCGATGAGCTCCGCGTCGCCGAACTTCACACCGGGCGAGACCTTCGGTCGATCGTCGTAGAGCACGTCGTATCCGGATGCCTCGAGGTCGGCCACGACCGTCTCGGCCGCGTCGAACACCGCCGCATCCTTGCCTGCGGCGAGCACGTGCACGTCGAACGGGGCGACCGATGCGGGCCAGATGAGGCCCTTGCCGTCGTTGTTGTCCTCGGCGATGATTGCGAGGATCCGGGTGACGCCGATGCCGTAGGAGCCCATCGTGACGGTGACGAGCTTGCCGTTCTCGTCGAGCACCTTGAGCCCGAGCACCTCGGCGAAGAAGCGACCGAGTTGGAAGACGTGGCCGATCTCCATGCCCCTGGCGAGCTCGACCGGTCCGGAGCCGTCGGGCGCGAGGTCGCCGGCTCGGACGTCTGACGCCTCGACCGTGCCGTCGGCCACGAAGTCACGGCCGGCGACGAGCCCGAACACGTGCTTCTCGTGGACGTTCGCGCCGGTGATCCATTCGGTGCCATCGACGACGCGAGGGTCGACGAGATAGCGGATGCCGGTGGCCGACTCGGCGCCGAGCACGGCGCCATCGGCCGACCAGGGTCCGATGTAGCCCTTCACGAGGCCGGGGTGCTTCGCGAAGTCCGCCTCGGTCGCGGGCCCGACCTCGCCCGGTGCGAAGGCCACCTCCACACGCTTCATCTCGACATCACGGTCGCCCGGCAGGCCGATGACGACGACCTCGCGGGTGCCGTTGGGATGTGCCACGGCCAGCACGACGTTCTTCAGCGTGTCGGCCGCAGTCCAGGGGCGACCATCGGGGCGCGGGTACTCGGCATTCGCGAGATCGACGAGCGTCGCGATCGTCGGCGTGTTCGGCGAATCCAGCACGACCGGTGCGGGCAGACCGTCGAAGGGAACGGGCTCGGGCACCACGGTCTCGAACGCCTCGACGTTCGCGGCGTATCCGCCTGCCGAGCGCACGAAGGTGTCTTCACCGATGGGTGTCGGGTGAAGGAACTCCTCGCTCCGCGCGCCGCCCATGAGCCCGTTGTCGGCGTTCACGATGACGTACTCGAGCCCGAGACGCGTGAAGATGCGCTCGTAGGCGTCGCGCTGCGCCTGATAGCTGGCGTCGAGCCCCTCATCGGAGATGTCGAAGGAGTACGCATCCTTCATCGTGAACTCGCGACCGCGGAGGAGACCGGCGCGGGGACGCGCCTCGTCACGATACTTGTCCTGGATCTGGTAGATCGCGAGCGGGAGGTCCTTGTACGAGTTGTAGAGGTCCTTCACGAGCAGCGTGAAGACCTCTTCGTGCGTCGGGGCGAGCAGGTAGTCCGATCCCTTGCGATCATGGAGACGGAAGATGCCGTCTCCATAGGTCTCCCACCGGCCGGATGCTTCGTAGGGCTCTCGCGGAAGGAGCGCCGGGAAGTGCACCTCATGAGCGCCCGCGTTCGTCATCTCCTCACGGATGATCGCCTCGATCTTGGCCTTGACCCGCAGGCCCAGCGGCAGCCATGCGAAGACGCCCGGCGCCTGGCGCCGGATGTATCCGGCGCGGACGAGCAGGCGGTGGCTGGCCACCTCCGCATCGGCGGGGTCTTCTCGGAGCGTGCGGAGGAAGTAGGTCGACAAGCGTGTGGGCACCCGACGATTCTAATGACGCCGGATGGCGCCGCCGTGCCTCATAGGCTGGGCGCATGCCTCCGCGCCGGTCCCACATCGCGGCGTCCGCAGCGCAGAGCGAATTGGCTGCCGCCCTCGCGGAGCTCCGCAGCTCGCTCGACCTTCCCCTCGGCTTCCCGCTCGAGGTGCTCGCCGAGGCGGATGCCGCGACATCCGCCGTGCCGCCACCCGCGGCCGACCATCGCGCCGTCCCGTTCCTGACGATCGATCCGCCCGGGTCGACCGACCTCGACCAGGCGCTGCACATCGAGGCGAGGCGCGGCGGCGGCTTCCGCGTCCACTATGCGATCGCGGATGTCCCGGGCTTCGTGCGCGCAGGCGGCGCCGTCGACCGAGAGGCCCGCGAGCGCGGACAGACGCTGTACGCGGCCGACGGACGCGTGCCCCTGCATCCGCCCGTCATCAGCGACGGCCGGGCCTCGCTGCTGCCAGGGGTCGACCGCACCGCGTACGTCTGGTCGTTCGACCTCGACGAGCACGGCGACATCGAACGCACGAGTCTGGAGCGTGCGTACATCCGATCCCGCGAGCGGCTGAGCTACGACGAGGCGCAGGCCCGTATCGACGCCCGACGAGGCGATCCGCTCGAGCTCCTGCGCGAGGTCGGGCTCGCCCGCATCGAGCAGGAGCGGCTGCGCGGCGGAGCGAGCCTCAACTCCCCCGAGGAGGAGATCGTGCGTTCGGATGGCGGCTATGCGCTGAAGCGCAGGCACCTCCTCCCTGTTGAGGGGTGGAACGCCCAGCTCTCGCTCATGACTGGGATGGCCGCCGCCGCGATCATGATCGACTCCCGCATCGGCATCCTCCGCACCATGCCGAGACCCTCGCCCGAGCGCATCGCCGCATTCCGCACGCAGGCTCGGGCGCTCGGCCGGCCGTGGCCGGAATCGATGCCCTATGGCGAGTACCTGCGGAGACTCGACCGCGACGACCCCGCGGCACTGGCCGTCCTGCAAGCCGCCGGCAGCCTGTTCCGAGGAGCCGGCTACGTGGCCATGGACGGGGAGGTGCCGCGCGAGCCCGAGCAGTCCGCCCTCGCGGCGCCGTATGCGCACGTCACCGCGCCGTTGCGCCGGCTCGTCGACCGCTGGGGCCTCGTCGTGTGCGAGTCGCTCGTCGCGGGCCGGGAGGTTCCCGGGTGGGCGCGGGAGACGCTCCACGAGCTGCCGGCGCTGATGGGAGCGTCGACGCAACGGGCGAACCGTCTCGAGGCGGCATCCGTCGCGCTCGTCGAAGCCGCCGTGCTCTCGGACCGGGTGGGTGACCGATTCACCGTCACCGTGCTCGAGATCCGCGGCGAGAACGCCGTCATCCAAC
>JAPSJT010000057.1:13530-14738 GCA_031178045.1 Agromyces sp. | reverse complement strand
GAACTCGTCGAGTTCCGGTACACGATCGCGACCCACGTGCTCGAGATCGTCGTGACCGACCCGCCGCTCGCGGGCTCGGGCGAGCTGCGCGCGCACTGGGTGAGCGAGGACACGATCGCCTGGCCGGCGTCATTGCTCGGCGGAGCCTCCGCTGACGAGGCGAGTTGGACGATCGAGCACTCGGATGCCGCGTCGCTGACGGTCGCCGACGGCGCCGTCGCCGGTGGCGGCGAACCGGTGCAGCTGGAGCTCGATCCGGCCGGGCTCACCGAGGAGCAGCTCGCGAAGTTCCCGCAGCTCGAGGGCTTCCTCGCGCTGCATCCCGCCGGCATCGACCGCGCCGCGGTGCAGCAGCTCCTCACCGAGCAGCTCGCGGTGGCGCAGCGCACCGGCGACGAGCTCACCGCCTTCACCGGCGTGCAGCTGCCCGGAGTGCTCGACGACCTCTACGCCGACGCCGTGGCATCCGTGCCCCTCGGCGTCGACTGGGCGGGCGACGAGCCGACCCTGCGCCTGTGGGCGCCCACCGCGCGCGACGTCGCGCTCGAAGTGTGGGCGGCCGGGTCGACCGGCGAGCCCACGGTGATCCCGGCGGCGTTCGACGAGACCGACGGCACGTGGACGGTCAGCGACGACGTCGTCGACGCGAACAGCGAGTACCGCTGGTCGCTCGAGGTCTACGCACCGACCACGGGCGCCATCGAGACGAACTCCGTGACCGACCCGTACTCGGTCGCCCTCACCACGAACTCGGCGCGCTCGGTCGTCGTCGACCTCGACGACCCGGCCCTCGCACCCGAGCAGTGGGCCGAGACGCCCGCGCCGATCGTCGAGCGCCCGGTCGACCGCGCGATCTACGAACTGCACGTGCGCGACTTCTCGATCACCGACGAGACCGTGCCAGAGGCGGAGCGCGGCACCTATCGCGCCTTCACTCGCGACTCGGCGGGAACAGAGCAGCTCGCGCAGCTCGCCGAGGCCGGCATCAACACCGTGCACCTGCTGCCGACGTTCGACATCGCGACGATCGAGGAGCACCGCGCGGCGCAGGCCACGCCGGCGTGCGACCTCGCCTCGTTCGGTCCGGCGTCGCCCGAGCAGCAGGCGTGCCTCGAGTCGATCCGCGATCTCGACGGCTTCAACTGGGGCTACGACCCGTTCCACTTCCAGGCGCCCGAGGGCTCGTACGCGGTCGACCCGAACGGCGG
>JAPSJT010000057.1:0-13430 GCA_031178045.1 Agromyces sp. | reverse complement strand
CACGACAACGAGACGCTCTACGACCTGGGCGTGCTGAAACTGCCGGCCGACCTGCCGATGGCCGACCGCGTGCGCATGAACACCCTGTCGCTCGCCACGGTGACGCTGTCGCAGACGCCGTCGTTCTGGCACGCCGGCACGGAGCTGCTGCGCTCGAAGTCGCTCGACCGCAACAGCTACAACTCGGGCGACTGGTTCAACCGCATCGACTGGACGGGCCAGGAGTCGACGTTCGGGTCGGGCCTGCCTCCGGCGGCCGACAACGAGGACAACTGGGATGTCATGGCGCCGCTGCTCGCCGACCCCGCGCTCAAGCCGACCGCGGCCGACATCGCGGCGGCGGAGGCATCCGCCCTCGACCTGCTGCGGGTGCGTTCGTCGGTCGATCTGCTGCAGCTCGGCTCGGCGGAGCTCATCGACGAGAAGGTCACGTTCCCGAACAGCGGACCGGATGCCACGCCCGGCGTCATCACGATGCTCGTCGACGATCTCGTGGGCGATGACGTCGACCCCGAGCTCGAGGGCACGCTCGTCGTGTTCAACGCCTCGCCCTCGGCCGTGACCGAGCAGGTCGACGGGCTCGAAGGGCGCTCGTTCGAACTCGCCGAGGCGCAGGCGACGGGCTCCGACGAGGTCGTGAAGACGACGGCGTGGGATGCCGCGAGCGGCACGATCACGGTGCCGGCGCGTTCGGTCGCCGTGCTCGTCGACGAGCAGCCGCCGCCCACCGTGGCGACCTCGGTCGTCGCCGTGCCGAGCAAGGTGTTCGCGAAGGCCGGCTCGGCGGTGAAGCTCTCGGGTCAGGTCACGGCGGCCGACGGCAGCGACGTCACCGGGACCGTCACCATCCTCGACGGGGACACGGTCATCGCGACGACGGAGCTCAGCGCCGGTGACGGCGGCAGCTTCAAGAACGTGAAGCTGCCGAAGCTCGGGGCGGGCGTGCACGTGCTCACGGTCGTCTTCGACGGCGGCGAGGGGTACGCCGACTCTCGGTCGGCGCCGATGGGGATCGTGCTCTGGTGAGGCGCACCGCTCGCGGTGCGGCATGAACAGGTCCGGGCGGAGCGGGTGTGCGCCGCTTCGCCCGGACCTCTGAGGCGGTGAATCGCGGCGTCAGACCGGGAACGGAAGCTCCGCGCCGCAGGCCTCGAAGCTGCCGACGATCTCCGCGCCGTACGCCGCGAAGATCTCGTCGATGCCCTGGCCGTCTGCGGCCTTCTCCTCGTGCGGGTTGTTCGAGGCGATCGTGCCGCCCTGGCCGACCGCGCCCTTGACCATGATCGTGAAGGAGTCGGGCGCCCCGGTCGCGGCGTACGCTTCGAGGACGCACGTCGCGTCCTCCTCCGGCAGTCCCATCGTGAGCTCGGCCACGTGCACCGTCAGCCAGGCCTCCGAGTGCGATGCACCCGCGTTGCCCTTCTCGGACCGGTTCGGGTTGAAACACTCGTGGGCGTAGGCGGCTGCGCCGGTCGCGAGCACGCCCGCGGCGGCGAGCGCGACGCCGGCCGCGACGTTGGTCAGGGTCCGTTTGAACATGACTTCTCCTTCGGGTGGATGAGATGCCCGTCGGGTACGGGCACGCACGGATCCCACCGTCGCGCCTTCGTCGGCGTGAGGCATCCGTGCACACCCTGAGTACCCCAGTCCGGCGTTCGCCTCCGCTCCCCAGTTGTGGGGGTCAGCGTCGTCGACCGGCCTCGCTCGGAGTCCGACTGCGGGTTCGGGACGGGTCGGCGGGAGCCACGAGTCCCTCGCGGTGGGCGATCGCCGCGAGCTCGGAGCGGCGGGCGGCATCGAACTTGGCGAGCAGGTTCGAGACGTGCCGCTCGACGGTGCGGTGACTGATGAACAGCCGGCTTCCAATGCTCCGATCGGTCAGGCCCTCGGCGACCAGAGCGAGGACGTCGCGCTCGCGCGGCGTCAGCCGGTACGCGGACTCGGTGTCGGCGCCTTCGCGCTCACGGTGCAGGGGGATCCTCGCGCGCCTCGCGACCTCCTCAGCGGCTCGTGCCACCAGCCGCGCCCCGATCTGCTCCCCGATCGCAGACGCGGTGCGAAGCTGCCGACCGGCCTCGGTGCGGTCTCCACCGGAACCCAGCAGGCCTGCGGCGGCAGCGAGGCGCGCTTGCGCTTCGCGGTACGGCTCCTCGAGGCGGCGCCACTCGGTCGCGACCGCGAGCCAGCGTCCGGCATCGGTCCTTCCCTCGGCATCTGCGAGCTCGCATTCGGCGGCCGCGTGCAGGGCGAGGGTCATCGGCGATGGGCTCGGGGATCGGCGCAGTGCCTCGTCCGACCGGCGGAGCCACTCACGCGCGGCGTCGAGATCGACCCGGTCGGTCGGCGCCGACCATGCCGTCGACGCCGAGACCGCTGCGGCGAACAGCGGCACGCAGAATGCGGCGGGTTCCTCGTCGAGCAGCTTTCCGCGTCCCTCGCCGGCCACGGCGAGCGCAGCGTCACGATCGCCCTGGGCGGTGAGCACCTCGACGAGCGACGCGTACAGCGGGCCGAGCAACTGCCCGTCGAGCAGTCTGGCACCGTCGCGTCGGGCTCGGTCCAGGCTCGAAAGCGCTTCGTCGAGGTCTCCGAGCCGAAGGCTCAGCGTCCCGAACGTGAGGTCGTAGCGCACCCGGTCGATGCCCTGCGGATCGAGCGCGTCCGCCTCTTCCAGAAGACGCGCGGCCTGGGCGTTGCGCCCGAGGCTCACGAGCGCTGTCGCGGCGTCGCACCGGCACCACACGCCCTTGCGATGCGCCAGGCCGAGCCCTTCGACCACTTCGATGCCCTCGATGGCCACCTCCGCCGACTCCGCGATGCGTCCGGCCTCGAACAGTACGGAGTACAGGTTCACGATCGCCCGGGCGATGTCATCCACATCGGTGAACTCCTCTTCGGCGATCCGACGCGCCGTTCGGAGCTCTTCGATGCCTTCGTCGATCCGACCGAAGTAGCCCAGGTCCACGCCAAGGTTGTTGCGAGCGTGGCCTTCGATGGAACGGGCGCCCGGCACCGCCTGCGCGATTCGAACGGCCTCGCGGGCGAGCGGCAGCGACTCCTCGAAACGACTCGCGAGCATGAGCACTTGGGAGTAGCCGCTGAGCACGGCGGCTCGCCACGAGCTGGCCGGTTCGGCCGGCACGAGCTCGACGGCGCGCTCGTACGCCGCGAGCGCCTGTTCGCCCTCCGCGGCCATCCAGAGGTACCGTCCGAGCCGTTCGTGAAGATAGCCGTGGTGATGGCGTTCGGCGGGGTCGACCGCGGCGATCGCGGCGCGGATGAGTTCGGCGGCCCGCTGCGGTCGCGCGGCCAGGTGCGCGACCTCGGCTGCCGACCAGAGCATGCGATAGCGCGGTTCGTCGAACAGCGCGTCGGCATCGGGCACGAGGTCGAGCAGACGCATCGCGCGCTCGTAGTGCGACAGCGACTCGCTGAACGCGAGCGCCCGAGCCGCCACCCTGGCGGCCTCGACGGATGCCACGAGGGCCCGGGATCGATCGCCGGCCGCGTTCCAGTGATGCGCGATCCTGCCGGCGACGGACGACCCGGCGTCGCCGGCGAGTTCCGGCGACGCCGTGAGCGCTTCCGCCGCCCGTCGGTGGAGGCGAGCCGCCTCGCCGGGGAGGAGGCTGTTCGCAATCGCCTCCTGGAGCAGGGCGTGGCGGAAGACGTACGTCCCGCCGTCGGCGGCGTCTGTGAACAGCACGTGGTGGTCGACGGCGGGTCGCAGGGCGGCGTCGAGCGCCGGCCCGGTCACGTCGGCGACCCGGTCGAGCAGCCGGTGCGGGATCCGCCGGCCGACCACGCACGCGGCACGGAGGACCTGACGTGTGGCCGGGGCGAGCGCCTCGAGCCGCGCCAGGAGCAGGTCGCGGATGGTGGCCGGCATCGACCCGTCCGAGCCGAGCACGAGCAGCTCCTCGGCGAAGAACGGATTGCCCTCCGCTCGGGCGTACACGTCCTCGAACAGTGCGGCGCGAGGCGGGACGCCGAGGATGTCGCTCACCTGCCTCGCCTGCTCCTCGCGCGTGAGCGGAGGAAGCACGACGCGGTGGCCGGAGCCGCGCCCCGTCTCCGCGATGAACCTGACCATGCCGGCATCGTTCGGCGCCTCGTCGTTGCGGAGGGTGAACACCAACAGGGTGCCGCCGCGCAACTGCGTGGCCAGGAGCGCGAGAAGCTCTCGCGTCGAGCGGTCGGCCCACTGCAGGTCCTCGACGATCACGGTCACGGCGGCCTCTGCGCTGAGGCCCTCCACAACGGCGCGTACGGCGTGGAACAATCGGCTCGCGCTCGCGCGGGTCGGTTCGGAGACGGGCTCGAGCTCGGCCAGTGCCGGGGCCAGGCGAGCCAGTTCGTGCGCCCCCGGGCCGGCGAGGTCGATCACCTCTCGAGCGCCACGGCGCCGCACGAGGTCGGAGAAGATCTCCACGAGTGGCGCGTAGGGCAGGATCGACTCGCCCTCGGCGACGCAGTGCCCGACGAGGACGTTCGCGCCTCGAGCTGCGGCTCGAGACGCGAACTCCTCCACCGTGCGGGTCTTGCCGATTCCCGCCTCGCCCTCGACGAACGCGGTCTGCACCCGATGCCCGGTGATCGACTCATCGAGGAGCGCATCGAGCCTCGCGAGCTCGCGTTCCCGCCCGATCAGCCGTCGGCTGGTCGCGCGCCCGGTCGAGACCTCGGGGGTCGCCGTCATACCTGGATTATGGCTTCGTTCGACGCGCGATGCGAAGCATTCTCGAGTCAGCCGTGCGAATGAGCCTCGATCACGCCCTCTTCGACGGGGATCAGCTGATCGGCCACGAGCCCGTGCGCTTCGCGGTGCACTGCCGTGGCGGCCTCGGCGTCGGGCGCCTCGACGAGGCAGAAGACCGTGCCCTTCGCCTCGTTGAACCAGTACTGCTTGTATTCGACGCCGTAGCGGTCCTGGATCTCCACGTCCTTGGCGTGCGCTCCGGCGACTGCTTCGACGGTCAGCCCGTCGATCTTCTCGTGAACATCCATGAAGAGTGTCATCTCATCCTCCTGTTGGTCCGGCTGGACCTCCAGCGTGGATGTCGACGCACTTCGGCGGTTACGGAGGACCACGTAACTCCACGTGCGAGAACTACGTATTCCGGTCACGTCGACGATGCCGGGGTACGTCGCTGGAAGTCCGCGAGCGCGGCGTAGGCGCGGCCCGCGCGCTCGAACCACCAGTCGGTGCGCTCGGCGCCCGCGGCGTGGCGTTCGAGCAGCTCGGGATCGGGCAGCACGCGTCGAACGGGAATCGAGCCGTCCACCGGCACGAGTGGCGCGCGCGTGACATCCGCAGCCAGGAGCGATGCCGTGCCGAGACCGCAATCGAACTCGAGCGACGGGACGGATGCCGCGAGCTGTGCGCCCATCGCGAGGCCGACGCTCGTGTCGAGCGCGCTCGAGACGACCACGGGCAGGCCCGCTCGATCGATGAGATCGAGCGCGCGTCGGATGCCGCCGAGCGGTTGCGCCTTGATCACGAGGAGGTCGGCGGCCCCCGCCTCGGCGACGGCGAGCGGGTCGTCGGCACGGCGCACGCTCTCGTCGGCGGCGATCGGGATCCCCATGTACTTCGTGCGGCGGCGGATCTCGGCGAGCTCCTCGACGGTGGCGCACGGCTGCTCGACGTACTCGAGATCGAACGGCGCGAGCGCGTGGATCGCATGCTCGGCCTCGTCGACGTTCCAGCCGCCGTTGGCGTCGACCCGGATGCGGCCCTCGGCGCCGAGCACCTCGCGCACGGCGCGCACGCGAGCGACATCCGCCGACAACGGCTCATCGCCGCCGGCGACCTTCACCTTCGCGGTGCGGCATCCGGGGAACCTCGCGAGCACGGCCGCCACACTGTCGGGGTCGACGGCGGGCACGGTCGCGTTCACGACGATCCGGTCGCGCAGCGCGGGCGGCGGGGCATTCCAGCCGTAGTCGATCGCGGCGGCGAGCCAGGTGGATGCCTCGGCGTCGTCGTACTCGGTGAACGGCGAGAACTCGGTCCACCCCTCCGGTCCCTCGAAGAGCATCGCCTCGCGCACGTCGATGCCACGGAACCGGGTCACGAGCGGAAGGGCGACGACCCGGGCGGTGGACAGGAGTTCGTCGAGGTGCGGCATCGCGCTCATGCCTGCAGTCTAGGGGCGGCGCACCGACCCGGATCGGGGCGCATACTGTAATGACCGGCGGCCACGGGGGTGCATATGACGAACGAACTCGACACGCTCGGCGTGGAGGAGCACGAGGTGCGTCCCGACTCGACCGGCCGCAACGTGCTCATCGGCGTGATCGGGCTCGTGCTCGTCGTCGCGGCGCTCATTCCGCTGACCTACGGCGCGATCTGGGTCGGCTCGGCGGTGTACGCGGGCGTCGTCGCCCTCGTGAGCGGAGGCACGGCGGTTCCGACCGGCTGAGCCGCGGATGCCGCACCCGCCCGCCGCGCCCTGGTTCGCGCGGGAATAGGCTGAACTCATGGCGCATGAGGTCTCCGAACTGTTCGATCCGAGCGAGTGGACGGATGCCGCACCCGACGTCACCGGCTCAGGCGGTTTCACCGACATCACGTACCATCGCTCCCGCGACGGCCGGATCGCCCGAGTCGCATTCGATCGGCCCGAGATCCGCAACGCGTTCCGCCCGCACACGGTCGACGAGCTGTATCGCGCCCTCGAGGACGCGCGCACCGATCCGAAGATCGGGGTCGTGCTGCTCACCGGCAACGGCCCGAGCGCGAAGGACGGCGGCTGGGCCTTCTGCTCGGGGGGCGACCAGCGAATCCGCGGTCGCGACGGCTACCAGTACTCCGCCGACGAGACCGAGGTGGTGCGGGATCCGAAGGCCGCCGCGGCGACCGGGCGCCTGCACATCCTCGAGGTGCAGCGCCTCATCCGCTTCATGCCGAAGGTGGTCATCGCCGTCGTCCCGGGCTGGGCAGCGGGCGGCGGGCACTCGCTGCACGTCGTGTGCGACCTCACCATCGCGAGCCGCGAGCACGGACGCTTCAAGCAGACCGACGCCGACGTCGGCAGCTTCGACGCCGGCTACGGCTCGGCATACTTCGCCCGCCAGATCGGCCAGAAGTTCGCTCGCGAGGTGTTCTTCCTCGCCGAGGAGTACGGCGCCGATCGCGCCTACGAGATGGGCGCCGTGAACCGGGTGGTGCCCCACGCCGAGCTCGAGCGCGAGGCGCTCGCGATGGCGCGCACGGTGCTCACCAAGTCGCCGACCGCCATCCGCATGCTGAAGTTCGCCTTCAACGCCGTCGACGACGGCATGGTCGGGCAGCAGGTCTTCGCGGGTGAGGCGACGAGGCTCGCCTACGGCACCGACGAGGCCGTCGAGGGACGCGACGCATTCCTCGCGAAGCGCGACCCCGACTGGGGCCCCTACCCATGGCACTACTAGCCCGCTCGGCGTCACGATGAAACCGCTCGAGCGGGTTTCGGCGTCGGATGTCGCGGCGCTCATGCGCGCGCTGGGCGTCGCGCTCGACGGCGGTCCCGCCGTCTGGCCGGTCGCGGCCGCGCCCCCAGCGCATGGAAGCGCGACGAGCGCGAGCCAGGCCGGCGAGGTCGACGACCGGGTCGCGCTCGTCGTCGAGACGAGCGGGTCGACGGATGCCCCGAAGCGGGTGGTGCTCTCGGCCGACGCGCTCATCGCGAGCGCCGAGGCCACGCACGACGCGCTCGGCGGTCCGGGGCAGTGGCTGCTCGCCGTGCCGGCGCACTACATCGCCGGAGCCCAGGTGCTCGTGCGCAGCATCCTCGCCGGAACCGAGCCCGAGGTGCCGGACGGCGAGCACTTCGATGCCGTCGTGTTCGCGGCGGCATCCGCTCGGCTCGTGCCGCACGTGCCGCACTACACCTCGCTCGTGCCGGTGCAGCTCGCCCGCCTCGTCGAGGCCGCCGAGCGCGACGCGTTCATCGCCGCCGCCCTGCGCTCGTACGACGCGGTGCTCGTCGGGGGCCAGGCGCTCGCCGCCGACGTGGCGCGCCGCGCCGCCGAACTCGGCGCCAACGTCGTGCGCACCTACGGCTCGAGCGAGACGGCGGGCGGCTGCGTCTACGACGGGCGGCCCATCGGCGAGACGCGCGTGCGCATCGAGGACGGAGTCGTCGAGCTCGCCGGACCCATGCTCGCCGACGGCTACCTCGGCGAGCCCGCACGCACCGCCGGCGTCTTCACGACCGACGCGCGCGGAACCCGCTGGTACCGCACGGGCGACCTCGGCGAGCTCGACGCCGACGGCGTCCTCCGCATCCGGGGTCGAGCCGACGACGTCATCATCTCGGGCGGCGTGAAGGTCGCGCTCGGCGAGGTCGAGCGGGCCGTGCGCGCCGTGCCGGGATTCGGCGACGCCGTGGTCGTGCGCGCCGCCGACGCCGAGTGGGGCGAGCGCCCGGTGGTCGTCGGCCCGGCGTCGGATGCCGCCGCGGCATCCGACGCCCTCGTCGCACTCGCCGCGGCGACCGACGCCGCGGGGCTCACGCCCGCCGCGCGCCCCGTGCGCGTGCTCGTCGTCGAGCGGATGCCGCAGCTGCCGTCGGGCAAGCCCGACCGCCGCGCCCTCGAGGCCCTCGCGGCTGCGACGACGGCGGGATAGCACCGCGCGATTGCCCGACGCCTCTCGGACTGCCTGACTAGCATGTCGATGTGGCACGCCCCAGACCCCAGCGCATGAACCCCGATGACGTCCGCGCCCGCGCCGCGCGCGGCAGGAACGGCGCTCGCGGCCGCTCCGGCAACCCCGCGAAGGCCGCGAGCCAGCAGCCGGTCGCGGAACGGGGTCCGGCGACCGCAGCCGACTGGGTGGCGGGCGCCCGCCTCCGCACCCTCCCGCTCGCGATCGCCCCGGTCGCGCTCGGCACCGGAGCGGGAATCGTCGCGATCCCCGACGGCCCGTGGCATCCGGCCCGCGCACTGCTCGCGCTCGTCGTCGCCCTCGCCCTGCAGATCGCCGTGAACTACGCCAACGACTACTCCGACGGGGTCCGCGGCACCGACGACCACCGCGTCGGGCCGGCGCGTCTCACGGGATCGGGCGCGGCCCAGCCGAAGCAGGTGCTCGCCGTCGCACTGAGCTTCTTCGCGATCGCGGCGCTCGCGGGGCTCGCCCTCACGATCGTCACGCAGCAGTGGTGGATGCTCGCGGTCGGCGCCGTCGCAATCGTCGCGGCGTGGTTCTACACGGGTGGGAAGCGGCCATACGGCTACTACGGGCTCGGCGAGCTCTTCGTCTTCGTGTTCTTCGGCCTCGTCGCGACCGCCGGATCGGCGTACGTCCAGGCGCTCGACGTGAACCTCGAGGCCTGGCTCGGGGGAGTCGGCGCCGGGCTCCTCGCGTGCGCGGTGCTCATGGCGAACAACCTCCGCGACGTCACTCAAGACCGCGCCGCCGGCAAGCGGACGCTCGCCGTGCTCGTGGGGCCGCTCGCGGGGCGCATCCTCTTCGTCGTGTTCATGCTCGTGCCGTTCGCGATCGCCGCGTTCTTCGCGCTGCTCTACCCCCTCGCGTGGCTCGTGCTCTTCGCCCTGCTCGCGGCGCTCCCCGCGTGCGTCATCGTGCTCACGGCGAGGACCCCGCGCGAGTTGCTGCTCGCACTGCAGCTCGCGAGCCTCACGGCGCTCGTCTACGGCGTCGGGCTCGGGCTGGCCTTCGCCCTGTAGCAGGCCAGCGCAGGAGAATGGGCCTCACGCTGTGCGCACGGCCGAGGTGGTGCCCATTCTCCTGCGTCGGCGGATGCCTCGGCCGGCGGGCGTCTCGCGGCTACTCGGCGGGACGCTCGGGCTTCGTCGCGTCGAGCGCCGAATCCTCCGCCTCGTCGTCGTCGCGAACGACGGGTGCTTCGCGGTGGCGCGCGGCGTAGAGGTCGGTGGCGATCGACTCGCGCTGGCGGCGCAGCAGCAGCAGCGAAGCGCTGAGCCCGAAGACGGCGGCGACCGCGGCCGACACCCACTCGTTGACGCCCGCCCAGAGCAGCACGGCGAGCGGTGCGGCGAACAACAGGATGCGCAGGGCGGTGTACCAGATCCAGACGGGCACGGTCTTCACCCTGCAAGTGTAGGTCGGCGCCCCTGAGCGCTCTCACAGCCGGTGCTCGGCCCGACGCGCCTAGACTGAGGGCATGGCCCGGCTGCTCTTCGGACTCGGCGTCGCCGCCGTGATCTTCACGATCTACGCCGTCGCCGACTGCGCATTCTTCGATCGGATGCGCATCCGAGGCCTGAGCCGCGCCTGGTGGATCGTCGTCATCATCTTCGTTCCGATCATCGGCGGCGTGCTGTGGTTCATCATCGGCCGCGGGCGTCGAGACCGAGGCGGCGTCGCCAGGGGGCGCACGGTCGCGCCCGACGACGACGCCGAGTTCCTGCGTGGCCTCCGAGAGGATGCCGCGCAGGAGGAACGCATCCGCCGGATGGAGCAGGAGCTCGCCGAGCTCGATGGCGACGAGAGCGGCGGCGTCGGCGGAACCGAGCACGAGCACAAGCGACCCGACGCACCTGACGCGCCCGACGAGGCCGGCCCATCCGGGCGACCGAATGGCTGAACCGGTGCCCCGCACGGCGCACGGCCGGCGGAGCCCCGCGAGTGATGCCGCGATGGCATTGCTGCTCGCCCTGCGCACGGCCGGCGTGCGCGACGTCGTGGTGGCCCCGGGCTCGCGTTCCCAGGCGCTCGCCCTCGCCGCAGCCGAACTCGAGCGTGCCGGCGGCATCCGGCTGCACGTGCGCATCGACGAGCGCGGAGCGGCGTTCCTCGCCCTGGGGCTCTCGGTCGAGTCGGGGCGCCCGGCCGTCGTCATCACGACATCGGGCACGGCAGTCGCCAACCTGCACCCCGCTGTGCTCGAGGCGCACCACTCGGGCGTGCCGCTGATCGTCTGCACCGCCGATCGGCCCGCGGAACTCCGCGGCATCCGCTCGAACCAGACCACCATGCAACCCGGCATCTTCGCCGGGGCCGTGCGACTCGAGCGCGACGTGACCGCGCCCGAGGGTGAGCCGGGCGAGACCGATGCCGCGGCACGCCTCGCCCGCGAGGCGATCGACGCCGCGCTCGGTCGGGGCGGGAACGGCGAACCGGTGCCGCATCCGGGGCCGGGGCCGGTGCATCTCAACCTGCAGTACCGGGAGCCGCTGTCGGGCGTGATCAGCCTCGACGATGACGCGCGTTTCGACGAACCCGGCATCGGCGCTCCGGGCCCGGCGGCACCCGCGCAGGAATCGGGAGCGCTCGTCGACCCGGGGCCGCGCACGGTCGTCGTCGCCGGCGCCGGGGCGGGAGCCCGCGCCGAGGAGTTCGCCCGGGCGGGTGGCTGGCCGCTGCTCGCCGAGGTCACGAGCGGGGCGCACTTCGGGCCGAACCTCGTCGTCGCGTACCGCGAGCTGCTGCGCGAGCCCGGCTTCGGCGACGAGGTCGAACGCGTGGTGGTGTTCGGGCATCCGACGCTCTCGCGCGAGGTGCCCGCGCTCGTGCAGCGCGACGACGTCGAGACGATCGCCGTCGCTCCCACCGGCATCGAGTGGTACAACCCGGGTCGGCGCGTGCGGCGATTCGAGCGTGCCGTGCGCGTGGCGGCGAGGGAGCAGCCCCCGACGCCAGACGAGCGCGCGTGGCTCGGCCGATGGGTGCACGCGAGTCGTGCGCTCATCGATGAGAGTGTTCCGCAGGCGGCATCCGGGCTGAGTGGGGTCGACGAGACCGGGCACGTCTCCGACTTCGCGGCGCAACGCGAGTACATGCGCGCCCAGCTCGCCGCCGTGCGGGCGCCGGTCACCCGGCGCATGCTCGTCGACGCCGTCTGGGCCGCGACGTGGCCGCACGACCGGCTCGTATTCGGGGCGTCGCGGCTCATCCGCGATGCCGACCGCTCGGTTCCGGGGCGGCGCATCACGGTGCACGCGAACCGCGGACTCGCGGGCATCGACGGCACCGTCGCGACCGCGCTCGGCATCGCGATCGCGAGTCAATCGGCCGAGCCCGGTGCGCGGCAGGCGACGGATGCGACGGAGACCGCTGGGTCGGCGTCTCCGGCCCGCACTGGTGTGACGCGTGCGGTCATCGGCGACCTCACGCTCCTGCACGACGTGGGGTCGCTGCTCATCGGGGCCGGCGAGGCCCGCCCGAGGATCCAGCTCATCGTGGGGAACGACGGCGGCGGCACGATCTTCGACGCGCTCGAGGTCGCGGCATCCGCCCCTCCCGAGGCCTTCGACCGTGTGCTGTTCACGCCGCAGGAAGTCGATCTGGCGGCCGTCGCGAACGGATACGGCTGGACGTATGTGCGCGTGACGACGCGCGGCGAGCTCGACGAGGCCCTCACCGGTCGCATCGACGGGCCCCAGCTCGTCGAGGTGCCGCTGCCGCGTTAGCGGGTTGCCCGCGGCATCCGCTCGCCCGTCGGCTGGGAAGGGAACGGGGACGGGTGGCAGGTGCCGGGCGGCGGGCCGTCGGCGGATGAGGAGAAGTACCGCGGCGCACCGGGGATCGGGCCGCGATGTCACGGCGCGTCGCTCCGAATCTCCTCATCGGCGAGCGCGCGGCCGCGTGGAGGGTTGCCGCGGCATCCGCTCGCTCGGCAGGATTGAGGCCTGCGCGTCGCCGCCTCGCGCGTCGCGTGAGAGGAGCGTGACATGGGCCGCGAGACGTACTGGACCGCCGATCCGAGCGAACTGCTGCGCGTTCGCGACGGCTTCCGCCTCGACAAGATCGACAGTCGCGCCACCCCGGGCTTCATCGGCCGGAAGGCCGAGGGGCGGCTCGCGCTCAAGGAGAGCGCGGCGATCCTCGCCGACCTGCAGGAGCTGCTGTTCGCCAGCAGTCGCGGCGGCGACGATCCGCGGCGGGTGCTGCTCGTGCTGCAGGCGCTCGACACCGCGGGCAAGGGCGGCATCGTGCGACACGTGATGGGCGCGGTCGACCCGCAGGGCGTGAAGCTCACGGCGTTCAAGAAACCCACGCCCGAGGAGCTCGAGCACGATTTCCTCTGGCGCGTACGGAAGGCCGTGCCGGAGGCGGGGATGATCGGGGTGTTCGACCGCTCCCACTACGAGGACGTACTCATCGGCCGCGTGCGCGAACTCGCCCCCGCCGACGAGATCGAGCGTCGCTACGGCGCGATCAACGACTTCGAGGCCGAGCTCGCGGCATCCGACACGACGATCATCAAGGTCATGCTGCACATCGGGGCCGACGAGCAGAAGGCGCGCCTCGAAGAGCGGCTCGACCGACCCGACAAGCACTGGAAGTACAACCCCGGCGACATCGACGAACGGCTGCTTCGGCCGAAGTACATGGAGGCATTCCAGGTCGCGTTCGATCGCACGGCGACGGCGGATGCGCCGTGGTACGTCGTGCCGGCCGACCACAAGTGGTACGCACGGCTCGCCGTGCAGCACCTGCTCATCGCGGCGCTCGA
>JAPSJT010000228.1 GCA_031178045.1 Agromyces sp. | reverse complement strand
CCGGATGCGTCGATGTACACATCGAAGTGCTCTTCGTAGACGCTGAGGTCCGCGTCGGCCGGGTCGAGCACGACGGAAGCACCGTGCTCGGCGGCGAACTCACGACGATGCGGGATCGGATCGCTCATGACGATCTCGGTGGCACCGAACGCGCGTGCCACCTGCGCGTTGAGCACGCCGATCGGACCCGCGCCGGTGATGAGAACCTTCGAGCCGCCGGTGACGCCGCCGCGGCGGCAGGCGTGCACCGCCACCGAGACGGGTTCGACCAGCGCCGCCTGCTCAGCGGTCATCGACGCGGGCACCTCGTGCGCGAAGTCGTCGTCGATCACGGCGTACTCGGCGAAGGAACCGTCGATCGGCCATGCCCCGTAGAAGCGGATCTCGCGGCAGAGGTGGTAGCTGCCCTGCTTGCAGAAGTCGCATCGCCGGCACGGCGTCTGCGGCTCGACCGCCACCTTCGTTCCCACGCGAGAGGGATCGACGCCGGGACCGACGGCGACGATCTCACCCGCCGTCTCGTGACCCAGCACGATGGGGCCGCGAACCACGATGTCGCCGATCGCGCCGGTCTCGTAGAAGTGGGTGTCCGAGCCGCAGACTCCGACGGCCGTCACCCGCACGAGCACGGTGCCCGCTTCGAGAGCCGGTACGGGAACCTGCGTGAGCTCGATCGACTCAGGCGCGCTGAGCACGCTGGCGAGCATGGTCTCCGGATATTGCATGGGAGTGTTCCTTTCAGTGAACGGATGCGCCGGGCGGCTGGTCAGCCCTTGACGGTGCCGGCGGTCAGACCGCCGACGATCCAGCGCAGCGAGAAGAGGGCGAAGAGGATGCCGGGGATCAGCGACACGACCGTCGCCGCGGCCATCGGCCCCCAGTCGATGGACTGGTAGGCGATGTACTGCTGGATGCCGGTCGTGATGACCTGCGTGTTCTTGCCGCTCAGCACCAGCGGGAGCGTGTAGCTGTTCCAGGCCCAGATGAACGAGAGCATGAGGCTCGCACCCAGTCCGGGCGCGATCAGGCGGAAGAGCACGTGACGGAACGCGGTCCATCGGGTGCCGCCGTCGACCGCGACCGCCTCCTCGAGTTCCGCCGGCAGGTCCTCGATGAACGAGCGAAGCATCCAGACCAGCATCGGCAGGGTGACGAGCTGGTAGGCGAGGATGAGCCCCACGTAGCTGTCGTACAGACCGGCGTTCTGGAAGATCAGGTAGAGCGGCAGGATGATCAGCAGCTCCGGTGCGAAGCGAAGCGAGAGGATGCTGAATGCGATGTTCTCGCGACCTCTGAACTTGAAGCGCGCGAGTGCATACGCCGTCGGCAGGCCGATGACGAGCGTCAGCACGAGCGACCCGGCGGTGACGATCAGCGAGTTCACGAACGGAGTCATGAACTCGGGGCCGCTGAGGATCTCGACGTAGTTCGCCAGCGTGGGCTGGAACACGAACTTCGGCGGGTACGACACGATGTCGGCCGGCAGTTTGAGCGACATCATCACGATCCACGCGATCGGGGCCAGAGCGAAGATGCTCCAGACACTCAGCGCGGTGATGGCCGCTCCGTGCTTCAACACCTTCTTCCGGCGCCTGCGCCGCTCGGCCGTACCCCGACCGCGACCGCTCCCGGTGGAGGTGGGTCGGGGACGGCTGGGCTCGACCGCGGCGGCGCGGTGACGACCGGGCTCGACCGTGGTGGCGGGATCGATGCGCAGGCTCATGCCATCGCCTCCTTGCGACGCGCCTTCAACAGGAAGTGCGAGATCAGGTAGCACAGCAGCCAGAGCACGAGCAGTGCCGCCATCGCCATGCCGAAGTTCAGGTTCCGGATGCCGTCGAGATACGCGAGCACATGGAGGTTGGTCGTGGCGTCGACGGGGCCGCCCTTGGTGGTCGTGTAGATGATGTCGAACATCTTGAGCGAGTCGATGCCGCGGAAGGTGATGATCACGATCAGCACGGGCATGATCATCGGCAGCGTGACGGAGAGGAAGTTGCGGATCGGGCCGGCGCCATCGACGGATGACGCCTCCCTGAGTTCCTTCGGAACGCTCTTGAGTCCTGCCTGGGCGAGCAGCACGACGAACGGGGTGAAGATCCAGACGTCGATCAGCACGACCGACCAGAGTGCGCTGTCGGGGCCGTTCAGCCAGAGCAGCTTCGATTGCCCGACCGATTCGAGCAGCCAGTTCACGACGCCGTTCTCGGTCAGCATGACCTTCCACATCAGCGCGGCCACCACCGGCGGCAGCAGCAGCGGCAGCACGATGAGCAGACGGAACACGTTGCCGTACCTGCCGACGTTCAGCAGCATCGCGAGCCCGATGCCCAGCACGCACTCGATGACGACGACCACGACGGCGTAGGTGAGCGTGATTCCGACGGCATGGAGTCCCTCGCCGGTGGAGAACAGCGTCAGGAAGTTCTTGCCCCAGTTGAACTCGGGATCGCCGCGATTCAGGCGGTACGAGTTGAACGACCACCAGACGCCCGTGAGGAACGGGTAGAGGATGGCCACCAGCAGCGCGAGCGCCGGCAGCACCAGAAGGTATGGCAGATATGGTTTGTGCTTCAATGCATCGCCCCTGTCTCGGTCGTGGGGGTCCCGGCCGGCTCCCGAGGGAGACCGGCCGGGACCGTCCGTCATTCGATCGCGGCGTCGATCTTCGCTGCGGCGTCGTCGAGTGCGTCCTCGACCGAGGACTGCCCGATGATGGCCGACTGGATGGCAGTCGCCCAGATGTCGCCGACCTCGGTCCACGTCGCCGACGGTGAGTACTGCCACGCGGCGTGATCGGCGAGGATCTCCTTCCACACCTGGTTGTAGTCACCCCAGCCCTCGGTGGCGGCGGCCATCTCGGGGCTGTCGGCGACCGACATGCGCGTCGGGTTCATGTTGCCCTCGCCGATCGCCTTGGTCAGGAGCTCCTTCGACGTGGCCCACTGGATGAACTGCCAGGCGGCTCCCTTGTGCTCGGATGCCGCGTTCATTCCCAGCGACCAGAGCCACAGGCTCGACGACCGTCCCTCGGGACCCTCCGGCGGGAGTGCGTACCCGACCTTGCCGGCGATGGCGCTGCCCTCCTTCTCGAAGTCGGGGGCCATGTGGTCGGCGTCGATGTAGAAGGCGGCGTTGCCGGCGAGGAAGTCCTGCTGCGCCTCGTACCAGGTGTAGGTGCTCGCGGCATCCGGTGCATACTGCATGAGCTCCACCCACTTCGTCGTCGCTTCGACGCCTTCGGGGCTGTTCACCGTCGCCTTGCCGTCGGTGATGTCCTTCACCCCGTAGGCTCCGGCGAAGGTCGAGAACGGGTTCAGCGTCGGGTACGTCTTGTCGCCCCGGCTCACGAATCCCGAGATCGTCTTGCCGTCGAACTCGGTGCCGTCCAGCTGCTTCGCCGCGGCGACGAGTTCGTCGATCGTCTGCGGCACTTCGATTCCGTTCGCCTCGAGGATGTCGGCGCGGTAGAAGAGCGCGTATCCCTCCTCGTTGGCCGGGATCGCCCAGAGCTCGCCCTCGCCCGCGCCGCCGAAGTC
>JAPSJT010000227.1 GCA_031178045.1 Agromyces sp. | reverse complement strand
TCGCCGGCGCCGCGGCCGTCGACCCGGCCGAGGATCACGCGGCCGCTCGTCGCGCCGAGGTCGACGGCGGCGACGGTGCCCGCGCCCGCGCTCATCGCAGGAAGGCCGCGGCCACGCCCGCGTCGACCGGGATGTGCAGCCCCGTCGTGTGCGAGAGCTCGGGCCCGGTGAGCACGATCACCGCGTTCGCGACGTGCTCGGGGAGCACCTCGCGCTTCAGGATGGTGCGCTGGGCGTAGAACTTGCCGAGGTCCTCCTCGGGGATGCCGTACGTCTTGGCGCGGTTCGCGCCCCAGCCGCTCGCGAAGATGCCCGAGCCGCGCACGACCCCGTCGGGGTTGATGCCGTTCACCTTGATGCCGTACTCGCCGAGCTCGACCGCGAGGAGGCGCACCTGGTGGGCCTGGTCGGCCTTCGTCGCCGAGTAGGCGATGTTGTTCGGTCCCGCGAAGACCGAGTTCTTCGACGAGATGTAGATGATGTCGCCGCCGAGGTCCTGGTCGATGAGCACGCGCGCGGCGGCCTTCGAGACGAGGAACGAGCCCTTCGCCATGACGTCGTGCTGCAGGTCCCAGTCGGCCTCGGTGGTCTCGAGGAGCGGCTTGGACAGCGAGAGCCCGGCGTTGTTGACGACGAGGTCGAGACCGCCGAAGGCGAGCACCGCGTCGTCGATCGCGCGCTGCACCGCCGCGGCATCCGTCACGTTCGCCTGCACGCCGATCGCGACATCGCTGTTGCCGATCTCGGCGGCCGCGGCCTGCGCCTTCTCGAGGTCGAGGTCGGCGATGACGACGCACGCCCCCTCGGCGGCGAGGCGGGTGGCGATGGCCTTGCCGATTCCGGATGCCGCGCCCGTGACGAGCGCGATGCGGGTCGCGTGCTGCTTGGGCTTCGGCATGCGCTGGAGCTTCGCCTCCTCGAGCGCCCAGTACTCGATGCGGAACTTCTCGGCATCGCTGATGGGGGAGTAGGTCGAGAGCGCCTCTGCCCCACGCATGACGTTGATCGCGTTGATGTAGAACTCGCCGGCCACACGGGCGGTCTGCTTGTTCGCGCCGTACGAGAACATGCCGACGCCGGGCACGAGCACGATGAGCGGGTCGGCGCCGCGGATCGCGGGCGACTCGGGCGTCGCGTGCGCGTCGTAGTACGCCTGGTAGTCGGCGCGATAGGTCTCGTGCAGCTCCTTCAGGCGGGCGATCGAGTCCTCGATCGACGCGTCGGCGGGCAGGTCGAGCACCATCGGCTTGACCTTCGTGCGCAGGAAGTGGTCGGGGCAGCTCGTGCCGAGCGCGGCGAGGCGGGGGTGCTTGGCACGGGCGAGGAAGTCGAGCACCTCGGGGGCATCGGTGAAGTGGCCGACCATCGGGCGGTCGTGGCTCGCGAGGCCACGGATGGTGGGCGCGAGCGCGGCCGCCTTCGCACGGCGCTCGGCGGGGTCGAGGGGAGCGTAGCCGTCGAGCTCCGCGCCGAACGGGTCGGCCTTGCCGTGCTCGCCGATGTAGGCCGCGGCGGTGTCGATGATCCAGAGCGAGTTGCGCTCGCTCTCCTCGCTCGTGTCGCCCCAGGCCGTGATGCCGTGCCCGCCGAGGATGCATCCGATCGCCTGCGGGTTCCTCGCCTTGATCTCGGCGATGTCGAGGCCGAGCTGGAAACCGGGGCGGCGCCACGGCACCCACACGACCTTGTCGCCGAAGATCTGCCGGGTGAGCTGCTCGCCGTCGGCGGCCGTCGCGATCGCGATGCCCGAGTCGGGGTGCAGGTGGTCGACGTGCGCCGCGTCGACGAGGCCGTGCATGGCCGTGTCGATCGACGGCGCGGCGCCGCCCTTGCCGTGCAGCGTGTAGTCGAACGCCGCGACCATCTCGTCTTCGCGGTCGACGCCGGGATAGACGTCGACGAGCGCCCGCAGCCGGTCGAGGCGCAGCACCGCGAGGCCCTGCTCGGTGAGCGTGCCCAGGTCGCCGCCCGAGCCCTTCACCCACAGCAGCTCGACGGGCTCGCCCGTGACCGGGTCGGTCTCGGTGCCCTTCGCGGAGGTGTTGCCGCCCGCGTAGTTCGTGTTCTTGGGGTCGGCGCCGAGGCGGTTCGACCGCGCGATGAGGTCGGCAGCTGCCTGGTTCGTCATGAGGAGATTCCTTCGGTGGTGCGGAGGGTGGTCTGGTGGTCGGATGCCGCGAGCGGTCGAGGCGGCAGCGAGACGGTCGTGGCGAGCCCGGTGATCCAGCGCACGACGCGTTCGATCGAGGCGGACGCCGCGGGCTCGTCGGGTCGGTTCAGGTGGCCGTGCTCGGTGCCGGATTCGACGGCGAGCTCGACCGGCACGCCGGCTTCGGCGAGCGTCGCCGCGAACACCTCGCCCGAGACGCGCAGCTCGTCGGCCTCGCCGTTGATCATGAGCACGGGCGGGAAGCCCTCGAGGTCGGATGCCGCGGCCCGGCCCGGCACCGCAGGAAGGGGTGCGTCGTCGACGGGCCCGCCCAGATAGCTCTCGTACATGGCGAGCACGGCCGCGGGCGTGAAGCGGTCGGCAGCGGGATTCGCGTCGAGGAGCGCGCGGAGGGCGGCATCCGGTGCCGGCTGCACGGCGAGCAGCGTCGGGTACGCGAGGAACACGCCCGCCGGGAGCGGCACCCCCGCCGCCGACGGCTCGTGGCCGAGCAGCCGCAGCACCGCGCCGGTCACGAGGTTCGCGCCGGCGCTCGCGCCGCCGATGGCGAGCCACGCCGGCTCGATGCCGAGCTCGTCGGCGTGCTCGAGCGTCCAGCTCCACGCGGCGATCACATCGTCGGATGCCGCGGGGTAGTGGTTGCCGCGCTCGGCGCTCGCGAGGCGGTAATCGACGGAGACCACGGTGATGCCGCGCGCGGCGAGGGTGCGCGAGACCCAGTCGGCCTCGGGCATGTCGAGGTCGCCCGCGGCGAATCCGCCGCCGTGCGCCCACACCAGGCCGGCACCGCGAACTGCGCCCGCGGCCTCCGTGCGGCCCGAGGGGTGCGCGCTTCCCGCGGCATCCGCCCGGTACACCCGCACGAGCCCGTCGGCCGCACCGTACGGCTGCTGCCCACTCGACATGGGATTCCTTTCGTCGTGAGCCACCGATCCGTCGAACTTCGCCTACCGGACGAACCTCGGGGCTGAATTCGACGGATCGACAGGCATGGTCGGGCCGGGAGGGGGCTTCAGGCGCCCCAGCCCGCCTGCACGCCGCCGACGCGGTCGGCGGCGATCCGCTGCAGGTAGCCGGATGCCGCGAACGCCTTCATCGGGTCGGCGGGCAGGCCGCGCGACTCGCGCCACTCGGCGAGCGCGGGCCGCACGTCGGTGTAGAACGCGTCCATGAAGATGCGGTTCGCCTCGAGCACGTCGCCCGACACCTGCGCCCCGCGCAGCGCCTCGGTGTCGACGAGCAGCGCCCGCGCGGTCATCTCCTGCACGTTGAGCACCGAGCGGATCTGACCCGGGATCTTGTCCTCCACGTTGTGGCACTGGTCGAGCATGAAGGCCACGTCGGGGTGGTTGAAGCCGCCGCCGCGGATGACCTCGAAGATGATCCGGAAGAGCTGGAACGG
>JAPSJT010000226.1 GCA_031178045.1 Agromyces sp. | reverse complement strand
ACGGCAGGTGCAGGCTCCGCCGACCCGGGGCCGGGCCTCGAGCCGCCCGTGCCGGCCGAAGGCGCGGACGCGGCGGCCATCGCCGAGTGGCGGGCGCAGCACGAGGCCTGGCGCGTCTCGCACGCGGACTGGAGGGCGGGTCAGACCGAGGCGGAGCGCGCCGCACGCGCTCGTGCCGCCGAGGAGAACAAGGCGAAGGCTCGCGCCCTCGCCGCCGAGGCCGATGCCGCTCGAGCCGCTCGGCGGGCGAGTCGCCCGCGAGCGAGCGCCGCCTTCGTCTTCACGGCGCTCGGCCTCGCGCTCGTCGCCGGCGGCGTGGCGGCCATCCTGGCGCTCGGTGATGCCGACGTCGCGGGATTCGCGATCCCGATCGCGCTCGCGGTGACGACGATCGTGATCGCCGCCGGCATGGTCGTCGCCGCGCTCCGCCGTCGGCGCAGCGGAGCCCTCGCCTTCCTCGGCATCCTCGCCACCTGCTCGATGTTCATCGCGGCGATCGCGGCGGCCATCGTGCCGCAGGGCTCGCTCGTGGCGCCAGGCTCGGGTCTCGACCTCACCGTCTCGCAGCGCGTGGTGCAGCCCTTCGGCGACGCCTACCTCGTCGCGCCGGCGACCGGATCATCCTCCCCGGCAGTGGTCGAACTCACCCAGGGCACCGGCAACACGTTCCTCACCGTGCTCGAGGACGCTCGCGTCGTGCTCGACGCCACCGACGCCGGGCCGGTGGAGGTCTGGGTGCTCTCGCCCGACGGCACCGTCGCCAGGCCCGAGCTCGGCGCCATCAGCGGCCAGCTGATCATGCTCGACGGAGAGAGCGGAGTCAGCGACCGCATCGACGGCCCGGCCGACACGCGCCTCGTGTTGAAGCAGGGCTCCGGGCGCGTGTACATCGAGATCCACGAGGGAGACTGACCATGAACGAGCACTCCGACCAGGACTCGGCGACGACGCTGGGCCTCTCGCCGTCTGCCGAGACGACCGTGACGCCGGATCCCGCCACGACGGCCGTGATGCCGGATGCCGCCGTGCCGCCCCGCGCGACCGGATACGGCGCCGCGCCGCAGACGGCCGCGTCCGAGCGACCCACCGTGCGCTGGGGCGCCCTCGTCTGGGGCCTCCTGTTCGGCCTCACGGCGGCCGTGACCCTCTGGATCCTCATCGACCCCGGGCGGCGCAACGCGATCGACGACTGGTTCCTCGCCCTGAATCCGCTCGCGGCGACGCTCTACGCGCTCGTTGCGGTCGGGGGGCTCGTCGTGCTGTTCGGCATCGTCGGCCTGATCCGCCGCGGCGAGCGCGCCCGCCGCTGACACCCGCCTTCTGCGACCGTTCGAGGCAGCGGCGGTGCCGCGGCGGGCTAGAGCTCCACGCCCACGAGCACCGGTTCGGGATGCAGCATGATCCCGAACTCGGCGTGCACGCGGCTCTGCACGAACCGCGCGAGCTGCGCGACCTCCTCGGCCGACGCGCCGCCGCGGTTCGTGAGGGCGAGCGTGTGCTTCGTCGAGACACCGGCCCGGGAGCCGGGCAGCGCGAACCCACGGTGGATGCCCGCCTGCTCGATCAGCCACGCGGCGGAGAGCTTGACGAGCGGCTCGTCGGCGGCGACATCCGCAACCGGCTCTGCGGCCTCGAGGGACTCCTGCAGCGCGAGGAACTCGTCGAGCGGCGACTCCGCCAGCCCGCCGGCGATCGGCACGACCTCGTCGGGCGCCTCCTCGGCGAGGTACCACCGCGGAGCATCGCCCGGGAGCGTGCGGGCGACCCGTTCGGTGACGATCGGATTCGTGAAGAACGAACCGGCGCTCACCGAGTCGCGGTCGTCGGCGTCGAGCACCATGCCCTTCGAGGCGCGCAGGCGCAGCACGCTCTCGCGCACCCGGGAGATCGCGACGCGGTCGCCGAGGTTCACGTGCAGGGCGTCGGCGAGCTGCGCGTAGGCGATCGGCTGCCCGAGGGCCTCGCCGAGGATCTCGCGTTCGACGGTCGTGTCGTGCAGCTCGAACTCGACCGACACGACGATTCCCCGAAGGCCCTGCTTCAGCACGGAGGTGCGATACCCGAGCTGCAGTTCGTCGGCGGTCATGCGCCGGGGCTCGTGCTCGCCCTCGGCGAGGAACTCGATCGCGACGAGCGTCGACTCGAGCTCCTGTCCGTAGGCGCCGATGTTCTGCACGGGCGACGCGCCGACGGAGCCGGGGATGCCCGAGAGCGCCTCGAAGCCCGAGAAGCCCTGGGCGACGGTCCAGGCGACGAGGTCGTCCCAGTTCTCGCCTGCCTGCACGCGGATGCGGACGGAGCCGTCGGGTGCCGGCCGGCTCGCGGCATCCCGCGGCAGCACCTCGATCCCCTTCGTCGCCGCGCGGATGACCGTGCCGTCGAACCCCTCGTCGCCGACGAGGAGGTTCGAGCCGCCGCCGAGCACGAGCCACGGCTCGCCGGACTCCCACGCCTCGACCGCGAGATCGACGAGATCGCGCTGCGTCGTCGCCGTGACCAGCTTGCGGGCCGGGCCGCCGACCTGCAGCGTCGTGAGCTCGGCGAAGGGGATGTCGCTCGCCATCAGTCGAGGGCGACCCGGACCTGGGCCTTGCCGAGTACCGTCTGGCCGTCGAACGAGACGGTCAGGTCGATGCGGGCCGCGCGGGCCTCGGAGTCGAGCTGGCCGACCTTGGCCACGACGTCGACGGTCGCGCCGGCCTCGGGGTCGACGACGACGGGGCGGGTGAATCGCACCTGGTAGTCGACGACGCGGCCGGGGTCGCCGGCCCAGTCGACGACGGGCTGCACCGCGAGGCCCATCGTGAGCATGCCGTGCGCGAGCACGCCGGGAAGGCCGACGGATGCCGCGACGTCGTCACGGTAGTGGATGGGGTTGAAGTCGCCCGACGCGCCGGCGTAGCGCACGAGCGCGTCGCGGGTGAGACGGAAGGTGCGCTCGGCGACGACCTCGCCGACCGTGAGCTCGCCGAAGGCGGGGGCGCTGCTCGTCGAGGTCATCACTCCTCACCCCGCACCACGAGCGTCGAGATCGCCGTCACGACGTGCGCGCCGGAGGCATCCGTGATCGAGGACTCCGCCGTCACCATCGAGTGCGCACCGAGCGACTTCACGCTCGAGACCGTGAGCGTCGCGGTGAGCAGGTCGCCCGCGACGATCGGCCGCGTCGACGTGAAGCGCTGGTCGCCGTGCACGACGCGCGTGAAGTCGATGCCGGCGTCGGGCTCGGCGAGGAGCTGCGCGAGTGTGTGCTCCTGCACGACGACGGCGAACGTCGGCGGTGCGACCACGTCGTCGTAGCCGGCCGCCTTCGCCGCCTCGGGGTCGAGGTTGATCGGATTCGTCGCAAGCACGGCGCGCGCGAACTCGCGCACCTTCTCACGCCCGACGAGGTAGGGCTCGGTGGGCGGGAAGGTCCGCCCCTGCAGCTCGGGGTTCACAGGCACTCCGACAGTCTATGCAGCCGCCCCTGGGCGATTGACGACGCTCCGGCCGCGGCATACATTGAGCGAAGAATACTCAGTTATCGACGGGACGTGATCGAGATGCCCGAGTTCATGGACGTTCACCACAACATGGTGGGAATCACCGC
>JAPSJT010000225.1 GCA_031178045.1 Agromyces sp. | reverse complement strand
TCGGTCTCGCCGCCGAGAAGCCGCAGCAGCAGATCGGCCATCTCGAAGCCCATCTGCTCCGAGGGCTGATGCACCGTGGTCAGGGGGATCGCCGACGAGGTCGCGGCCGGGCTGTCGTCGAAGCCCACGACCGCGATCTGCCCGGGCACGCTGCGCCCGCGTTCGCGGAGCACCGACAGCACGCCCGTGGCCATGAGATCGCTCGCGACGAAGATGCCGTCGACGTCGGGCACCCGGTCGAGCAGCCGCCGGGTCGCCGCGACCGCCCCCGCGGCAGTGAAGTCGGCGGTCTCGACGGCGTCGTCGGGCAGCCCCGCCTCGGACATCGCGCGGCGGAAGCCCTCGAGGCGGTCGACGCCGGCGGGCATGTCGAGCGGCCCCGCGATCGTGCCGATGCGCGTGCGGCCGATGCTCGTCAGGTGCTGCGCGCCGATGAAGCCGCCCTCGACGTTGTCGACGTCCACGAAGATGTGATCGCCCGGCTGCGACGGCCGACCGCCGAAGACGAGCGGCAGGGTGCCGTCGGCGACGCGTTGCAACTCGTCGCCCTCGTGGTGCGAGACCACGAGCGCGCCGTCGATGACCCCCGATCGCAGGTAGCGCATCGTCTTGTGCGTCGGGTCGCTCGACGCGACGAGCAGGTTCAGCAGGTACTCGCTCTCGTCGAGTCGCCGCGTGATGCCCTGCACGATCGCCGCGAAGTACGGGTCGCCGAAGAAGCGCGTCGTCTCCTCGGGGACGATGAGCGCGATCGCGCCGGAGGTACGGCTCGCGAGCGAGCGCGCGGCGCGGTTCGGCACGTAGTTGAGCTTTGCGATCGCCGCGTTCACGGCGGTGACGACATCGGGGCTCACCTTCGGCGAACCGTTCACGACGCGGCTCACCGTGGCGCGCGAGACGTTCGCCTCGCGCGCCACGGCCTCGAGCGTGGGCGCTGCCGGCCGAGCCCGCGTTCCACCGCCCTCGTGCATACCGGCCAGTCTATTTCCGTCTCAGGGGCTGGAAGGGTTCGTCACGAAGTGCGTCGTGGCCGAGGTCGCCGTCGCCGCCCTCACCACTACTCGGCAGGCAGAGCTCGATGACGGATGATCGAGGCGTACGCGAGCCCGCTGTCCTTCACGGTCCGCTGTTGCGTGTCGTAGTCGACGCGCACGAGGCCGAAACGCTTGTCGTAGCCCCACGCCCACTCGAAGTTGTCCATGAGCGACCAGTAGAAGTAGCCGTGCACCGGCACGCCGCCCTCGATCGCGTCGAGGATCGCACCGAGGTGCGCGGCCAGGAACTCGGTGCGCTCGGCGTCGTGGACGCGTCCGTCGGCGGCCACGACGTCGTCGTAGGCGGCGCCGTTCTCGGTCACGAAGAGCTTCACGCCCGCGGCATCCGCGTACTCGTCGTGCACGCGAACGAGCAACTCGCGCAGCCCATCGGGCTGCACCTCCCAGTCCATGGCCGTGAGCGGCAGGCCCTGGGGGTGGTTGAAGACGCCGTCGGCTGCCGGGTACGGCGAGCTCGTCGCCCGGTCGGTGGGTGCGGCACCGAGCAGCGGATGCTCCGCGGGCCGGTCGCTCACCGCCTCGCCGTGGTAGTAGTTCACGCCGAGCGCGTCGATCGGAGCGCTGATCGTGGCGAGGTCGCCGTCGCGCACGACCTCCTCGAAGCCCTCGAGCAGCCCTTCGGCCGAGAGATCGGCGAGCAGGTCGGCGGGGTACTCGCCGCGGAAGATCGGGTCGAGGAACACGCGGTTGAACTGGGCGTCGATCCGACGTGCGGCGTCGAGGTCGCCGGGGCGGGACGGGTCGACCGGCTTCGCGACGGTGAGGTTGAGCGTGATGCCGAGCTCGAGCGAGGCGTCCCGCGAACGCAATGCCTCGACCGCGAGCCCGTGCGCGAGCATGAGGTGGTGCGCCGCCGCGAGTCCGTCGGGCCGCGACTGACGGCCGGGCGCGTGCGCACCCGCGGTGTAGCTGAGGAACGACGAGCACCACGGCTCGTTGAGCGTCGTCCACACGTCGACCCGGTCGCCGAGCGCGTCGTGGAGGTCGAGCGCGTAGTCGCGGAAGCGGAACGCCGTGTCGCGGTTCGTCCAGCCGCCCTGCTCCTCGAGCGCCTGCGGCAGATCCCAGTGGTAGAGCGTGAGCCACGGCTTGATGCCCGCGCCGAGCAGCTCGTCGACGAGTCGCGAGTAGAAGTCGACGCCGGCCGGGTTCACGGGTCCGCCGTCGGGGCGCACGCGCGCCCACGAGGTCGAGAACCGGTACGTCTGCAGGCCGAGCTCGCGCATGAGCGCGACATCCTGCGGCATCCGGTGGTAGTGGTCGCAGGCGACGTCGCCGTTGTCGGCGTCGATGACCGCGCCGGGCACCCGGCAGAAGGCGTCCCAGATCGACGCCGTGCGGCCGTCCTCGAACGCGGCACCCTCGATCTGGAAGGCCGCGGTCGCGGCACCGAAGAGGAAGTCGGCGGGGAAGGGGCGGGCGACGGATGCCGCGGCAGCGGCCTCGCGCGAGGCGGGCGTCGAACCCGTGGTGGCGGTGTGCGGGGCGATGGTCATCCCTTGACGGCTCCTTGCATGATTCCGGAAACGAGCTGCTTGCCCGCGAAGACGAAGAGCAGCAGCAGTGGCAGCGTCGACAGCAGTACGCCGGCGAGCACGATCGAGTAGTCGACGAAGTGATTGGACTGCAGCAGCGACAGGGCGACGGGAAGCGTCGGGTCGCTGCGGTCGAGCACGATGAACGGCCAGAAGAAGTTGTTCCACGCCGTGACGAACGTGAAGAGGCCGAGCATCGCCGCGGCCGGACGAGCGGCGACGACGCCGATGGTCCAGAACGTGCGGATCATCGAAGCGCCGTCGACGCGTGCGGCCTCGATGAGCTCGTCGGGCACGGACTGCTGCAGGTACTGGGTCATCCAGAACACGCCGAATGCACTCGTCACCGCGGGAATGATGACTGCGCCGATGTTGCCCGTCCAGCCGAGATCGGCGAAGAGGATGTAGAGCGGCACGACACCGAGCTGCATCGGCACGGCCATCGTCGCCACGACGAAGACGAGCAGGGGCTTCGACCCGGGGAATCGCAGTTTCGCGAACGCCCAGCCGGCGAGCGTCGAGGTCAGCACGACGGATGCCGCGATGACGGCGGAGCTGAAGATCGAGTTCCCGAGCGCCCGCCAGAAGTTGACGGCAGGGTCGTTCGCGACCGTCGCCGCGTTCTCGAGGAAGTTGCCGCCGGGGATCCACGACATGTCGGGATCGTTGATCGTCGACGAGTCGCCCGAGCCGATGAGCAGCGACCAGTAGAAGGGGAACAGCGACCCGAGGAGCACGACGCCGAGGCCTGCGTAGACCCAGATGCCGGCGCGGACGCCGCGGATGCGGATGGTGCGCTGGCGGCGACGGATGTCGCGGGCTCGCGGCATCCGCTCGCTTGCCGCCTCTTCGGCGATCGTCGCCGGGGGAGTGTCGAGTGCGGTCATGGCTATCGCCGCCCTTCGTCGCGGACGAGTCGTCTCGTCACGAGCAGGTTGATGAGGCCGATGATCAGGATGATGAGGAACAGGATCCAGGCGAGCGCCGCCGCCCGGCCGAAGTTCCACTGGCCCCAGCCG
>JAPSJT010000224.1 GCA_031178045.1 Agromyces sp. | reverse complement strand
CGGCGCTGCAGCCGGTGAGCGCGGCGACCGCGACACCGGTCGCTGTCGCCAGTGTGACGAGCCGCTTGGTGCTGCGTCTGTTCATCCTTGAACCTCTCGAAAGTTTCGACGTCGACGTCGAAAGTGATCTGGACGCCTCGAATACTACGGCGACCCCGATTTGCCGTCAAGCACAACATATTCGGCGTGGCGCCAGGTCCGGAGTTCCGCCCCAGCCCTACAGTGGTGACGTGACAGAACGGGCCGGAACCTTCGACGGCGTCCATCGTCGAAACCTCTCGAAAGTCCTCGGACTCGTGCACTTCGAGGGCCCGATGTCGCGCGCCCGGCTGACGGCGTCGACGGGGCTCAATCGCTCGACGGTCGCGAGCCTCGCAGCTGAGCTCGCGGAGCTCGGGCTCGCCGTCGAGCTGCCGCCCGACCCGACGAATCGGGTCGGGCGCCCCTCGCCGGTCATCGCGCCGCATCCCGATGTCATGGCGATCGCCGTCAACCCCGAGGTCGACGCGACGACGATCGCCGCTGTCGGCCTCGATGGCCACATCGCCGTACGCGAGCGCATCGAGGCCGACCACCTCGTGACGCCCGAGGAGACCGCAGGCCTCATCGCGGCGACGATCCGACGATGGCGTTCGGGCCGGTTGCACGCCGCTCGGATCGTGGCGGTCGGGCTCGCGGTGCCCGGGCTGGTGCGCGCGGCGGACGGGCTCGTGCGTCTCGCCCCCCACCTCGAATGGTCGGATGCCCCGATCCGCACCCTCGTCGAGCAGGCGACGGGCCTGCCGACCGCCGTCGGCAACGACGCGAGCCTCGGAGCCGTCGCCGAGCACCTCTTCGGCGCCGGCCGGGGCGTCGACGACATCGTCTACCTGAACGGCGGCGCGAGCGGCATCGGCGGCGGCCTCATCGTGCACGGCCTCCCCGTGGGCGGAGCCGGCGGCTACGCGGGGGAGTTCGGACAGAACCGGCCCGGCATCGCCTCGCCCGACGATCGCCGCGCCGCCGGCGGCGTCCTCGAGGACGAGGTGAGCCGGGCGCGCCTGCTCGAGGTCGTGGGCCTCACCGTGGCCGACGAACCGACGCTCGCGGCGGCGCTCGCCGCGTCGTCGTCGCCCGAGGTCGAAGCCGAGCTCGGCCGGCAGCGGCGCATCCTCTCGACCGCACTCGCCAATGCGGTGAACGTGCTGAATCCGTCACTCGTCGTGCTCGGCGGATTCCTGGCCACGGTCGCCGAGCGCGACCCGCGCGCACTCGAGGCGGGCCTCGCCGAGCAGGCGATGCCGGCGGCGGCCGAGCAGGTCGAGATCCGCGTCGCGGCGCTCGGCGAAGATCGCCTCGTCATCGGCGCCGCCGAGCTCGCGTTCGAGCCGCTCCTCGCCGACCCCGCCGGCGAGGAATGAGTTCGGCTCCCGCTTGCGGCCGGCGGCGAGGCATCCGCTAGACTGGTGAGCTGTCGAATCGATTCGAGGCCAAGGCTGGCCCCGGTCGAACCACGACGGCGTCCCGCGGGGCGCCGTCGTCCTGTTTCCCGGCGTCCGAGGGCGTGCGCCGCCGCACACGAGCACGTCCAGGAACCGCGCATGTCCTCCACCGCCTCCATCCCCATCATCCGGCCCGACGACTACGGTCAGCCGGCGCACCCGGGCGACCTCCTCTCCCGGCGCCAGCGCCTCGTCTACGTGCTCGTGCTCGGTGCGCTCACCGCGCTCGGCCCGTTCACGATCGACCTGTACCTGCCGGCCTTCCCCGTGCTGCAGTCCGAGCTCGGCGTCTCGGCCGCGGCCGTGCAGCTCACGCTCACCGGCACGATGATCGGATTCGGGTTCGGCCAGCTCATCGTCGGTCCGTGGAGCGACAAGGTCGGTCGCCGACTGCCGCTGATCCTCGCGACGGGCCTGCACATCGCGGCATCCGTCGCCGCCGCGCTCGCTCCCGACATCGCCTGGCTGCTGGTGTTCCGCCTGCTGCAGGGATTCGGCGCGGCCGCGGGCGGTGTCGTCGCGATGGCGATGGTGCGCGACCTCTTCGGCGGCAAGCCGCTCGTGCGCATGCTCTCGCGCCTCGCGCTCGTGAACGGCCTCGCGCCGGTGCTCGCACCGGTCATCGGATCGCAGTTGCTCGCGGTCATGGACTGGCGCGGCGTGTTCGTCGTGCTCGGGATCTACGGGGTCGTCGTCGTGCTTGCGGTCGCCTTCTTCATCGTCGAGACGCTGCCCGAGTCCCGCCGTCACGTCGCCGGCCACTCGACGCTCCGCGACCGGTACGCGGCGCTCTTCCGAGACCGGGTGTACCTCGGCGCGGTGCTCGTCGGCGGCATGACCTTCACAGGCCTCTTCGGCTACCTGTCGACGTCGTCGTTCCTCTTCCAGGAGGTCTATGCGTTCAGCGCCCAGGAGTACGGCCTGCTCTTCGCGGTGAACTCGATCGGCATCATCATCGGCGTGCAGACCAGTTCGCGCCTCATGCGGGGTTCGGTCGCGCCGCAGTGGATCCTCGCGATCACCACGATCGTGCACCTCGCGATGGCGGTGGCGATCATGGTGCTCGACAGTGCCGGTGCCGGGTTCTGGGGCACGGCGATCCCCCTGTGGATCTACATCCTCGCGTGCGGGTTCTCCTTCCCCGCCGTGCAGGTGCTCGCGCTCGCGAGGCACGGCGCCGAGGCGGGCACCGCGGCGTCGTTGCTCGGCGCCCTGAACTTCGGGCTGGCCGGGGTCATCTCGCCGCTCATCGGGCTCATGGGCGTGGGCAGCGCCGTGCCGATGGCGATCGTGATGCTCGCCGCCGCGATCGTCGCGATCACGGCGCTCTGGGCGCTCGTGCGGCCCAAGACGGTGCCCCCCCTCAGCGACTGAGCGCCGCGGGCGGATGTCGCGCTGCGCGCGTCAATGCCTCCGGCGATCGGAGAGGCCGGGTTAGCGTGGTGTGATGACCGACCGCGACGAACTCGACACGCCGCCCGCCATGGCCCCCGACACCGCGCAGGAGGCCACCGGCCATGACGACACCGCGACGGTCGCCGACGACCTGCGACCCGCCCAGCGCGAAGCGAAGGCGAGACGCCTCGGCCGTCGGGCCCCGCTCATCGGCGGCGTCTCGGCCGTGATCGTCGCGGCCCTCCTCGGCCTCGTCATCATGGCGCGAGGCGACGGACTGCCGTTCGAGTTCGATGAGGAATGGGCGGAGGACCTCGTCGAGATCCGTGGCGGATTCGGCGACGTGCTCGCGTTCCTCATGAACGGGCTCGGCGGCGGCGTCTTCGGCGTCTTCGTGGTGCCCATCACGACCGCCGTGACGCTCCTCATCCTGCGTCGCCCGTGGGCTGCGCTCTACTTCGTCGTCGCGTCGGCGGCGAGCGCCGGAGTCGTGCAGCTGTTGAAGAACCTCTACGGACGCGCCCGCCCCGAGGACATCCTCGTGGCGAGCGACTTCGGCTCGTTCCCGTCGGGTCACGTCGCGAACGCCGCGACGATCGCGGTCGCCCTCGGCGTGATCGTGCCGCGCGTCTGGGTGTGGGTGCTCGGCGCCGCGTACACGCTGCTCATGGCTGTGAGCCGCACGTACCTCGGCGCGCACTGGCTCTCCGACACGCTCGGCGGCTTCCTCGTCGGCGCCGGGGT
>JAPSJT010000056.1 GCA_031178045.1 Agromyces sp. | reverse complement strand
GACGGCATGATCACCGCAGCAGGACTCACCAAGCGTTACGGCGCGAAGACCGCCGTCGACGACATCAGCTTCACCGTGCAGCCGGGCCGCGTCACCGGGTTCCTCGGACCGAACGGCGCCGGGAAGTCCACCACGATGCGCCTCATCGTGGGTCTCGACCGGCCGACGAGCGGGCGGGTCACCGTCAACGGACGTGCCTTCGCCGAGCACCGTGCTCCCCTCCATGAAGTGGGTGCACTGCTCGACGCCAAGGCCGTGCACACCGGCCGGACCGCCGAGAACCACCTCCTCGCGATGGCGGCGACCCACGGGATCGGCAGGCAGCGAGTGCGCGAGGTGATCGAACTCACCGGACTCGAATCCGTCGCACGCAAGCGCGTCGGCGGCTTCTCGCTCGGAATGGGCCAGCGGCTCGGCATCGCCGCCGCACTCCTCGGCGACCCGGCGACGCTCCTCCTCGACGAACCCGTGAACGGCCTCGACCCGGAGGGCGTGCTGTGGGTGCGCCGTCTCGTGCGGCACCTGGCATCCGAGGGGCGCACGGTCTTCCTCTCCTCGCATCTCATGAGCGAGATGGCGCTCACCGCCGACCATCTCGTCGTGCTCGGCCGGGGACGGATCATCACGGACGCCCCGGTCGCCGAGGTCATCGCCGGCGGTACGCGCTCGAGCGTCCTCGTGCGCTCGCCCCACGCGTCCCGCCTGGCCGAACTCCTCGCCGGTCCCGACATCGCCGTGATGCGGTCGGAGACGGGCCTGCTCGAGGTCACCGGCATCGAGGCGCCCGGCATCGGCGATCTCGCCGCTGCGCACGGCCTCGCCATCCATGAACTCACCCCGCAGACCGCGTCGCTCGAGGAGGCCTACATGGCGCTCACCGCCGACGACGTCGAGTACCGTACGGAGGCTGTCCGATGACCACGATCACCCCGCCCAAGCTCGCCGCCCCCGCGCGGGCATCCCGGCTCTCGTTCACCGGCGTGCTCCGTTCGGAGTGGATCAAGCTCCGCAGCCTCCGGTCGACGGTGTGGTCGTACGCGATCGTCATCGCCATCTCGCTCGGCATGGCGCTCATCATGTCGCTCAGCATGGTCAACGGGATGAACGGCGGCGCGGATGCGGCGAGCGCGCCGGCCGACCAACAGGCACGCCTCGTGGTGGAGTCATCGGTCTTCGGCGTGTACTTCGGGCAACTCGTCGCCGCCGTGCTCGGTGTGCTCGTGATCAGCGGAGAGTACTCGACCGGCATGATCCGCTCCACGCTCACGGCGGTGCCCAAGCGGGTTCCCGCGGTCGCGGCGAAGACCGTCGTCCTCTTCCTCGCGACATTCCTCGTCGGACTCGTCGCCACCGTCGGCGCATTCTTCCTCTCGTCCGCGATGTTCGCCGCGATCGACGTGACCGCGAGCATCGCCGAGCCCGGCGTGTTCCTGCCCCTTCTCGGTGGAGCGCTCTACCTCGCACTCATCGCGGTGTTCTCCCTCGGCGTGGGGGCCATGCTGCGCAGCAGCGCCGGCGGAATCGCCGCGGTGCTCGGCCTCATCCTGCTCGTGCCCACCGTGCTGCAGATGATCCCGGCCGACTGGGCGCACGACGTCATCCCGTACCTGCTCCCGAGCGCCGGCATGAGCATGTTCACGACGACGACGGCGGTGCCCACCGCCGACGAATTCGGTGTCTGGCTGAACCTTCTCATCGTGCTCGGTTGGGTGAGTGCCGCCATGGCCGGCGCCGCGGTGCTCATCAGACGGCGCGACGCGTAGAGTCCACTCCATGACCGAGGTGCCGCACGCCCCCGACCAGCCCACGGCGGTCGGGGGCGAACTGCGCCTTCCGAAGGCGCCTGGCGTGCTACGGCGTTTCTGGGCACGACATCCTCGACTGGTCGACGGGCTCATCGCCGGTGTGTACGTCGTGCCCACCCTGTTCGTCTGGATGGTCGCGTCGTCGACGCAGGCGCAACCGCCGCTCTGGCTCACGCTGGCACACGTCGCGGCCATCGGCGCTGCCGGCGCGGCACTCCTGTTCAGGCGCACGAGACCGGGACTCCTCCTCGCCGCAGGCTGGCTCACGTGCCTCGTCTCGGCACCGTCTGGTGCGCTCGACGCCGGCCCCATCCTGTTCGCGCTGTACGCCCTGGCGGTCTACCGGTCCACCCGGTCGGCCTGGATCGGTCTCGCCGTCTCGATCGGCGTCGGCGCCCTCAGCGCGCAGGTCTCAACGTGGTATCGCACCGCGGCGGACCTGCGCCCGATCGGGCCGGAGCCCTCCGGAATGTCGGTCGGTCTCGCCGTGTTCATGCTCATCGCGACCCTCATCGGCGTGACCGTCGGCAACCGCCGCCGCTACTTGGACGCCCTCATCGCGCGGGCGCACGACCTCGCCCGTGAGCGCGACCAGCAGGCGCAGCTGGCCGGCGCGATGGAGCGTGCTCGCATCGCCCGAGAGATGCACGACATCGTGTCGCACGGGCTGACCGTCATGATCACCCTCGCCGAAGGTTCGGCCGCCACCGCGGCGCGCGACCCTGATCGCGCTGCCGAGGCCATGCGCCACGTCGCGGAAGCCGGCCGAGGCGCCCTCGGCGAGATGCGGCGCATGCTCGGGGTCCTCACCGGTCCGGCGGACGCCGCGGCCGATCGCTCGCCGCAACCCGATGCCGCGGCCATCCCCGCGCTCGTCGAGGGCTTCCGCGAAGCGGGACTGCCCGTGCGTCTCACGACGTCGGGCTCTCCGATCACCGAGCCAGCATTACAGCTCACCGTGTACCGCCTCGTTCAGGAGGGGCTCACGAACGCCTTGCGCCATGCCGAGGGCGCACAGCGTGTCGATGTCGCGATCGAGCGCACGGAGGAGGCCGTGTCGGTGACCATCGACGACGATGCGAGGAATCCGGTCACTCGTATCACCGGCGCCGGCCGGGGTCTCGCCGGTCTGCGTGAACGCGTCGGCCTCTACGGAGGAACCCTCGAGGCCGGGCCGCTCCCCCATGGCGGCTGGCGACTGCAGGCTGTGCTTCGCGCCGCATCCGACCAACGGAAGGAGCAGGCATGACCCAGCAATCGACGAGCATCCGCGTCGCGATCGTCGACGATCAAGCGCTCGTGCGCACGGGATTCCGGATGATGCTCGAGGCCGAGCCCGACTTCGAGGTCGTGGGCGAGGCGGCCGACGGCGCGCAGGCCATCGGGCTCGCGCGGTCGACTTCCGTCGATGTCGTGCTCATGGACGTGCGGATGCCGGGGGTGGACGGCATCGCCGCCACTGCCGCCATCACGGCGAACCCGGCGGCGCCCCGGGTCATCGTGCTCACGACCTTCGACCTCGACGAGTACGCGTTCGCTGCGATTCGAGCGGGTGCGAGCGGCTTCCTCCTGAAGGACGCCCGCCCTCAGGAACTGGTCGCGGCGATCCGAACCGTGCACTCGGGAGAGGCGACGCTCGCCCCACGGGTGACCCGACGGCTCATCGAACTGTTCGCGGACGACCTGCCGGCCGCCGCCGAGGCGTCCCGCGAGGCGCCGACGCTCCTCGACGCGCTCACACCGCGAGAACGCGAAATCCTCCTCGCCATCGCCGAGGGTCTCAACAACGGCGAGCTGGCGGCGCACTTCTTCCTCTCCGAATCGACGGTGAAGACCCATGTCGGTCGGCTCCTCCAGAAACTCGGAGCCCGTGACCGGGTGCACCTCGTGATCCTGGCCTACGAACACGGACTGCTGGCGGCCGACGGGAAGGCGGGCCACCGTCGCTAGGCTGGCTGGGCACGCCGACACGGAGGACCCATCGATGCCAACTGCGAACCTCACCCGACTCGAGGCAGCGGAGCGCGCCGCGATGATCAGCGCTCCCGCATACGAGGTCGTGCTCGACCTCACGGGCGACGGCGACACCTTCCGATCCGAGACGGTCGTGCGGTTCCGCTCCTCGGCGGGCGCCGCGAGCTTCATCGAGTCGACGACCCGCGAGGTCCACGAGCTCGAGTTGAACGGCCGGAGGCTCGACCCTGCGGCCGTCGTCGTCGACGGGCGCATCCTGCTCGCCGACCTCGAGGCCGAGAACGAGCTGCGCGTGGTGTCGACGCGCGAGTACACGAACACGGGTGAGGGCCTGCATCGCTTCGTCGACCCCGTCGACGGTGAGACGTACCTCTACACGGAGTTCGCCGTCGCCGAGGCGAACCGCGTGTTCGCCGTCTTCGACCAGCCCGATCTCAAGGCGGGGGTGCGCTTCACCATCACGGCACCCGCGCATTGGCACGTGTTGAGCAACGCGCCGACCCCCGAGCCGTCCGACGCCTCGTCGACGCCCGGGTCCGCCGCGAAGACCTGGGCCTTCGACACTGGTCCGGTCATCTCGAGCTACATCGTGGCGATCATCGCCGGACCGTACGCCGCCTGGCACGGGACCGCGCGAAGCGTCGACGGTCGCGACATCCCGCTCGGCCTCTTCACCCGATCCTCGCTGGCGCAGTACGCCGAGCCCGAGGTGATGTTCGAGACCGTGCGCGCAGGTCTCGGATTCTACGAGCAGGCGTTCGGCGTGCCCTATCCGTACGGCAAGTACGACCAGATCTTCGTGCCCGAGTACAACTGGGGCGCGATGGAGAACGTCGGCGCCGTCACCTTCAACGAGTCGTACCTCTTCCGCTCCCGCGTCTCCGACGCCCGCCGCGAGCAGCGCGCGATCGTCGTCCTGCACGAGCTCAGCCACATGTGGTTCGGCAACTCGGTGACCATGCGCTGGTGGAACGATCTCTGGCTGAACGAGTCGTTCGCGACGTGGGCCTCGACGCTCGCGACCTCGCAGGTCACGGAGTTCACCGGCGTCTGGGCGACGTTCGCGAGCGATGAGAAGACGCACGCCGCCGAACAGGACCAGCTTCCCTCGACCCACCCCATCGTCGCTCCCATCGAGGACCTCGCCGACGTCGAGGTGAACTTCGACGCGATCACCTACGACAAGGGCGCCTCCGTGCTGAAGCAGCTCGTCGCCTGGGTCGGGCTCGACGCCTTCCAACGTGGCGTCGGGGCGTACCTCACGGCGCATGCGGAGAGCAACGCCACCTTGCGCGATCTCCTCGACGAGCTCGAGCGGGCGAGCGGGCGCCAGCTCACCCGATGGTCGGAGCTCTGGCTCGAGACCGCCGGCGTCAACACCCTTCGGGCGGTCGTCGAGACGGATGCCGCAGGCACGATCACGGCGGCACGCGTCGAGCAGACGGCGGCACCGACGCATCCGACCCTTCGGCCGCACCGGCTCGCGATCGGCTGCTACTCGACCGACGACCACGGAGCCCTCGTCCGCACCCACCGGGTGGAGCTCGACGTCGACGGGTCCGTGACACCCGTGCCCGAGCTCGTGGGCATCGAGCGCCCCGAGCTCCTCCTCGTGAACGACGACGACCTGACGTACGCCAAGGTCCGCCTCGACGAACCGTCGTTCGAGACGGCCGTCGCACGGCTGGCCGAGCTCTCGGACCCGGTCGCCCGGGCCGTCGTGCTCGGCTCCGCGTGGGACGCCGTGCGCGACGCCGAGCTGCCTGCCGCCGCGTTCGTGCGGCTCGTGCTGGGCAGCGTCGGCCACGAGACGCAATCCTCGGCCCGGGGCCTCGCCCTGTCGCGCCTCGAGCTCGCCCTCTCCCGCTACCTCGCCGACGACCACCGCGAGTCGATGTCGATCGAGACGGGCGACGCCGTGTGGGCGCTCGCGGAGCTCGCCGCCGCCGGCTCCGACGCACAGCTGCAGTTCGTGAAGGCGTTCACGCGCATCGCCGCGAGTCAGGCGCATGCCGACGTGCTCGGCAGCCTCCTCGACGGGTCGATCCGGCTCCCCGGTCTCGAGATCGACCTCGACCTGCGCTGGGAGCTCGTCATCGCCCGGAGCGCGCTCGGTGCGGCATCCGACGACGAGATCGCCGCAGCCCTCGCCTCCGACGACACCGCGAAGGGCCGCCAGCTCGCCGAGACGGCACGAGCCGCCCGCCCCGACCAGGCGGTGAAGGATGCCGCCTGGAAGCGCGTCGCGACGGATGCGAGCCTCTCGAACGACCTCGCCCGCGCGATCGCCGATGGATGGCGACGCACCACGGCGCCCGAGCTGCTCGCCTCGACGGTGCCCGACTACTTCGCGATGCTGCGGCACGTCTGGTCGCAACGGAGCTTCACGATGGCCTCGCTCATCGTGTCCCGCCTCTACCCGGCGGCGCTCGTCGACGAGCAGCTCGCAACGCTCACCCGTGACTGGCTCGCGGCGAACCCCGAGCCCGCGCCCCTGCACCGGCTCGTCTCCGAGCAGCTCGCCGAGCTCGAACGCGCCCTCGCCGCGCGTACCCGGGATGCCAGCGAGCTCTCGGCTGCGGCTCAGTAGACTCTCCAACCATGTTCGGAACGGCTGAGACTCCCCCTTCCGAGGAACCCGTGACTCCGGTGAACCCCGATTTCTGGACGCGCCTCGCCACGTTCTGGGTCGACAACTGGGACGACATCATCGGCAAGCTCATCGCCGTGATCGTGATCGTCGCGCTCGCGTTCCTCGCCCGCTGGCTGCTGCACTTCGCCATCGACCGCGTCGTGACCCGCATCGTCACCGGGATCAAGCGGAAGCAGGATGTCACCGACACCCAGGCCCTGCAGGCGTCACCGCTCGCCGCGGTGAGGGTCGTGCAGCGCACGCGAACGCTCGGGACCCTGCTGCGCAACGCCGTGAATGTGACGCTCTTCATCATCGTCACGCTCATGATCGTGAACGTCATCGACCCATCGATCCTCGGCTCGTTCGCGCTGCTCTCGGCGGCCATCGGCGCGGGCCTCGGCTTCGGCGCGCAGAACATCGTGAAGGACGTGCTCAACGGTCTCTTCATGGTGGTGGAGGATCAGGTGGGCGTCGGCGACGTCGTCGACCTCGGACCGGCGACCGGCATCGTCGAGGAGGTGCAGATCCGCATCACCAAGGTGCGCGACGTCAACGGCACCCTCTGGTTCGTGCGCAACGGCGAGATCCTCCGCGTGGGGAACATGTCGCAGGGCTGGGCGCGCGTCATCCTCGACCTCGCCGTGCCGTACGACGCCGACGTGGAGGCCGTCGAGGCCGAGATGCTGCGCACCGCGACCGAGCTCGCCCAGTCGAACAAGTGGCGATCGCGAATCCTCGAGAAGCCCGAGGTGTGGGGTCTCGAGTCGATCGCCGACGACGAGATGGTGATCCGCATCGTCATGAAGGTGCGCACCTCGTCGAAGGACGACGTCGCTCGTGAGCTGCGCACGAGGTTGAAGCTCGCGCTCGACGGCATGGGCATCAAGCTGCCCGGACTCTCGAGCGTCGTGCTCAGCGGCTTCGAGGGCGCGACTCGCGTGAAGGGTGCGAAGCCACCGCGGACCGCGCCGAGCTCCGTGGTCGGTGACGGTGCCGGCGGAACTGCGACGAAGACGAAGACGAAGCCGCCTCGGGCGCCGCGAGCCCCGAAGCCGCCGACCACGGGAGGTCCTCAGTGAGCGAGAGCACGAACCCCGCGGGCTCCGGCCCGCCGCAGCCGGCGGGCGTGCCGCTGCGCGGCAGCGAGCACGGCGCGGCACTCGGTCCCTCGTTCTACGAGGCCGTCGGCGGCCGTGAGACCTTCCATCGGCTCGTCACGGAGTTCTACCGGCACGTGGCCGACGACCCCGTGCTGCGGCCGATGTATCCCGAGGAGGATCTCGGCCCGGCGGCCGAGCGACTCACGATGTTCCTCGAGCAGTACTGGGGCGGGCCCGGCACGTACAGCGAGCAGCGGGGTCACCCGCGGCTGCGCATGCGCCATCAGCCGTTCAAGGTGAACCCATCCGCCCGCGATCGTTGGCTCGCCCACATGCGCGCGGCGGTCGACACGCTCGACCTCCCGCCCCTCGCTGAGGAGACGCTCTGGGACTATCTGGAGCGCGCGGCGTTCGCGATGGTCAACACCTTCGAGGACTGACCCCTTCCGGGAGTCCGCACGAGCTCCGGAGGGTCGGCCGCAACCGCACCGCCTCACGGATCGCAGCCTCTGCCACGCCGGATCGCAGCCCCTATGGTGAGTACGACCGCCTGTGACGAAGGAGCCGCACGCATGCCCCAGACCGCCGACGCCATCATCATCGGAGCCGGGCTCTCCGGTCTGGTCGCCGCGTCCGAGCTCGTCGACGCCGGCAAGCGTGTCGTGATCGTCGAGCAGGAGCCCGAGGCGAGCCTCGGCGGGCAGGCGCACTGGTCGTTCGGCGGCCTGTTCCTCGTGGATTCCCCCGAGCAACGCCGGCTCGGCGTGCGCGACTCGCTCGAGCTCGCCCGCCAGGACTGGGAGGGCAGCGCGGGCTTCGACCGCGACGAGGACGAATGGGGCCGGCGCTGGGCCGAGGCGTACCTGGAGTTCGCCGCCGGCGAGAAGCGCGCGTGGCTCCACGAGAGGGGGCTCCGGTTCTTCCCGATCGTCGGGTGGGCCGAACGCGGCGGCTACAACGCGATCGGGCACGGCAACTCCGTGCCGCGCTTCCACATCACCTGGGGAACCGGGCCGGGCGTGCTCGAGCCGTTCATCGCTCGCGTGCAGGCGGGTGCCGCCGCCGGCCTCGTGGAGCTCCGTCACCGGCACCGCGTCGACGAGCTCATCGTCGAGGAGGGCGCCGTCGTCGGCGTGCGTGGAGCGGTACTGCAGTCCGATGCCGCGGGGCGCGGCGAGCCGAGCAATCGCGACGTCGTCGGCGACTTCGAGCTGCGCGCGCCGGCGGTCGTCGTCGCCTCCGGTGGCATCGGGGGCAATCACGAGCTCGTTCGGCGGTTCTGGCCGTCGCGAATGGGCGCCGCACCCGAGGCCATGCTCGCCGGCGTTCCGGCGCACGTCGACGGCCGGATGCTTCCGATCGCCGAGACCGCCGGCGCGCGCCTCGTGAACGGCGACCGCATGTGGCACTACACCGAGGGCATCACCAACTGGGACCCGGTGTGGCCGCTGCACGGCATCCGCATCCTCCCGGGGCCCTCGTCGCTGTGGTTCGACGCGGAGGGACGCCGCCTGCCGGTCCCCCTCTTCCCGGGCTTCGACACGCTCGGCACGCTCGAGCACATCGTCGCGACCGGGCACGCGCACTCGTGGTTCGTGCTCACCCAGAAGATCATCGAGAAGGAATTCGCCCTCTCGGGCAGCGAGCAGAATCCCGACCTCACCGGGAAGGATCTGCGCCTGCTGGCGGACCGGCTCGGCGCCGGAGCACCGGCGCCCGTCGAGGCCTTCAAGCAGCACGGGGTCGATTTCGTCGTCGCCGACACCCTGCCCGAGCTGTTCGACGGCATGCGAGCCCTCTCCCCGCACGCCGAGCTCGACACCGAGAACATCGAGCGCGAGATCAGGGCCCGCGACCGCGAGCTCGACAACGAGTTCTCGAAGGACCTCCAGCTCACCGCCGTGCGCGGGGCGCGGAAGTACCGGGGCGACAAGCTCATCCGCGTCGCGACGCCGCACCGCATCCTCGACCCGAAGGCCGGGCCGCTCATCGCCGTGAAGCTGCACCTGCTCACGCGCAAGAGCCTCGGCGGCATCCAGACCGACCTCGACTCGCGCGCGCTCGCGCTCGACGGTTCCGTCGTGCCCGGTCTCTTCGCCGTGGGCGAAGCGGCGGGCTTCGGGGGCGGTGGCGTGCACGGCTATCGTGCCCTCGAGGGCACCTTTCTCGGCGGCTGCCTCTTCACCGGGCGCGCGGCCGGACGGGCGATCGCCCGCGGCTGAACGTCAGGCCTTCAGCGTCCACGGCTTCTGCCGTACGAGCACGTGGCCGCGGCGGGTGGTGAGCCGAGTCCACGGCCCGGTCTCGAAGAGCCGCACCGCGTCGTCGCCGAGGAACCCGAGGCTGTAGGCGCCGAACGCCGCACCGGTGGGCACGTACTCGAGGTTCGGGATCCCCCGGCCCCAGACCTCGGAACGCACGCGCTGCACGAGCTGCTCACCGGTGCCGGTGGGGATGGCCTCCGCGACCTCCTCGATGCCCGCGCGGGCGGCCGACTCGAGCGTCGCGGCATCCGTCTCGCCGAGCGCGCGCCAGCCGCCGCGGGGAGGCGAGATGCCCGCCCAGGTGACGGTGTTCACCTCGGGCGGTCGGGTCATCGTGACGGGACGCGACTCGTCGTCGTCGCCGAGCTCGCCGCGCGCGCGGACGATCCGGTCGACCAGGGAGCGCATCGGCACGACCACGTCGAAGTCCTCGGTCTCGAAGAGCGCGAATGTGCGCAGGCCGAGCACGGTCGGGCTCACATCGAGGATGCCGCGCGGGTAGAGGATGGCGGTGTACACCGCGAGGATGCCGGAACCCGCGACCAGGCGCACCGAACCGTCCTCGACGCGCCCGGCGCGCTGCAGGTAGGTGTGCAGGTCCCCGAGGGAGAGGCTGTCGGCGAGCGTGAGTTGTTGAACCATCTGCTGTCTAAACTACCAAGGGAGCGGCGCCGCCCCGGGCGACGCGCTCTCACGGCGTCCGCGCGGCCAACGCCTCACCGCTCGAACGACACGGAGGAAGCATGAACGGCCCCATCGACGGCCTGCTGAGCACCTTGGACCTCACCGACACGGGGGCTCGCACCTCGGAGGACATCTTCACCGGGCCGTCGCAGTGGATGCCGCTCGGGCGCGTCTTCGGCGGGCAGGTGCTCGCGCAGTCCATCATCGCGGCGTACCACACGGTGCCCGACGACCGGGCGATCCATTCGATGCACGGTTACTTCCTGCGGCCCGGCGACGTGCAGCATCCGATCACCTTCGCGGTCGATCGCATCCACGACGGGCGCTCGTTCTCCACCCGACGCACGCAGGCGTTCCAGCACGGCGAGCCGATCCTGTCGCTCATCGCCTCCTTCCAGACCGACGACGAGGGCGTGGAGCACCAGGTCGAGATGCCCGCCGACCTCCCTGATCCCGAGAGCCTGCCGACGACCGCGGACGTGCTCGGCGAGCTCGACCACGACGTCGCGCGGTACTGGTCGAACGAGCGTGCCTTCGACATGCGGCACATCCCGTCCCCCGTCTACCTTCGCGTCGACGGCGAGCGGGTGCCACGTCAGGCCGTGTGGATGAAGGCGTTCGGGCGTCTGCCCGATGATGTGCGGCAGCACCGCGCCGCACTCGCCTACGCGAGCGACTACTCGATCCTCGAGCCCGTGATGCGCGCCCACGGGGTCGCATGGGCGACCCCCGGACTGAAGGTCGCGAGCCTCGACCACGCGATGTGGTGGCACCGCGACGCCCGTGTCGACGAGTGGCTGCTCTACGCGCAGGAGTCGCCCTCGGCGAGCGGCGGACGCGGCCTCTCGCTCGGCCGCATCTACACCCGCGAGGGCGTGCTCGTCGCGAGTGTCGCGCAAGAGGGCATGGTGCGCGTCCCCAATTCCGGCGCGCTCGACTGAAAGCCGGCTGAGGATCTCGCGCACCCACCGCACTTTCGCTCAGAATGGCACCACTGGCGCGCACGCCGTGCGCTGAGCGATCGAGAGTGAGAGTGCGATGACGGATGCCACGAAGCTGACCAGACGCACGGTGCTGGCCCTCGGGTCGACGAGCGCCGTCGGGAGCGCGCTCGTGCTCGCAGGCTGCGCCCCCGAAGAATCCCCGGCCTCACCGAGGGCCACCTCCACGCCGACGCTCGATCCCACCGCCACACCGACGGACTCGCCCGCCGCGACGCCCGGGCCGGACGCACCGGCGCTGGGCGAGGACATCGCGGCCCTCGCCGACGTCCCGGTGGGTGGCAGCATCGACGCGACGATCAACGGCGAGCCGGCGCTCGTCGCCCAGCCGACGGCCGGCCAGGTGGTCGCCTACAGCGCCATCTGCACCCACCAGCAGTGCGTCGTCGCCGCGGCGGGCGCCGAGTTCCACTGCCTGTGCCACGGCTCCATGTTCGACGCGGCCACGGGCGACGTGCTGCAGGGCCCGGCGCTCGAGCCGCTCTCGGCCATCCCGATCGCCGTCGCGGGCGATCGCATCGTGGCGGCGTCCTGAGATGGAGGGCATCGAGTACGAGTTCGCGGGACTCCCCCTCCACGTGCTGCTCGTGCACGTCGTCGTCGTCATGACCCCGGCCGTGGGTCTCGCGCTCGTGCTCATCGCGGCGTGGCCCGCGGCGCGACGAGTGCTCTGGGTCCCCGTGCTGCTCGCTGCTGGGGCGTTGCTCCCGCTGGGGCTCGTGACCGTGGAGGCCGGCAAATGGCTCGAGCAGCGGGTCCCGCCCGCACCGCTCATCCAGACGCACACCGCCCAGGGCGAGGAGATCGTGCCGTGGCTCATCTGGCTGCTTGTCGTGGCCGTGATCATCGCGGCGTGGGCCGTGGCCGAGCTCATCGCCCGTCGACGCTCGGCCGACGAGGCACCTCGAGGTCTCGGTCGGGGGGCTGTGGTGGCGGCGAGCGCAGTGCTCGCGATCGGCGCGCTCGTGGTCGCCGCCGGATCCACATGGACGCTCGTGCGGATCGGCGAGTCGGGAAGCCGCGCGGTGTGGGAGGGCTCGTTCAGCGACGAGCCGCTCGAACGCTGAGGTCAGCGCCGGCGGAAGGCGATCGGCTCTCCGAGATACGGCTCCCAGGCCGCGCGCTCGCGGTCATCGATGCGACGCGGCCGTTCTGTCGCGGTGTCGACGAGGACGATCGTCGTGTTCGCGCGCGTGTAGAGCACTCGCGGCTCGATGAGCGCGGGCGAGTACACCTCGTAGCAGACGTCGAGACTCGCGCCGCCCATATGCCCGATCCAGAGCTCGATGTCGAGCGGCTGCCGCTGGTACGGGATCGGCGCGAGGTACTCCACCTCCTGGCGGGCGATGAGCGTGACCGTGGTGGCGCCCGGCGTCGCATCGAGCACCGCGGTGGACGCGCCGACGGCGTGCTCGGACGTGTCGTCGCTCACCCAGAACGCCTGGATGCGCGCCTCCTCGAGCAGGCTCAGCATCCGTGCGTTGTTCACGTGACCGTACGCATCGAGGTCGGACCAGCGAAGCGGCGTGGGCACGTGCAGGCGCACGTCAGTCCCTCGTGAGCTTGCGGTAGGCCGAGCGGTGCGGCTTGGCCGCGTCGGGACCGAGTCGCTCGATCTTGTTCGCCTCATACGACTCGAAGTTGCCCTCGAACCAGTGCCAGTGTGAGGGGTTCTCGTCGGTGCCCTCGTAGGCGAGGATGTGCGTCGCGATGCGGTCGAGGAACCACCGGTCGTGGGTGATCACGACGGCGCAGCCCGGGAACTCCAGCAGCGCGTTCTCGAGGCTCGAGAGCGTCTCGACGTCGAGATCGTTCGTCGGCTCGTCGAGGAGCAGGAGGTTGCCGCCCTGCTTGAGCGTGAGCGCCAGATTCAGTCGGTTGCGCTCACCGCCGGACAGCACGCCGGCGGGCTTCTGCTGATCGGGGCCCTTGAAGCCGAAGGTCGAGACGTAGGCTCGGCTCGGCACCTCGGTCTTGCCCACCTGGATGTAGTCGAGCCCGTCGGACACGACCTCCCACAGCGTCTTCTTCGGGTCGATGCCGCCGCGTGACTGGTCGACGTAGGAGATGTCGACCGTCTCGCCGACCTTGAGGTCGCCCCCGTCGAGGGGCTCCAGCCCGACGATCGTCTTGAAGAGCGTCGTCTTGCCGACGCCGTTCGGGCCGATGATGCCCACGATGCCGTTGCGCGGCAGCGAGAAGCTGAGGCCGTCGATGAGCGTGCGGTCGCCGAAGCCCTTCTTCAGGTTCTTGGCCTCGAGCACCAGCTGTCCGAGCCGGGGTCCGGGCGGGATCTGGATCTCCTCGAAGTCGAGCTTCCGCGTGCGCTCGGCCTCCGCCGCCATCTCCTCGTACCGGGCGAGTCGAGCCTTCGACTTCGCCTGACGTCCCTTGGCATTGGAACGCACCCAGTCGAGCTCCTCGGCGAGGCGCTTGGCGAGCTTGGCGTCCTTCTTGCCCTGGACGGTGAGCCGCTCCTGCTTCTTCTCGAGGTAGGTCGAGTAGTTGCCCTCGTAGGGGTAGAGACGCCCGCGATCGACCTCGCAGATCCACTCCGCGACGTGGTCGAGGAAGTACCGGTCGTGCGTGACGGCGAGCACTGCGCCGGGGTACTTGGCGAGGTGCTGCTCGAGCCAGAGCACGCTCTCGGCGTCGAGGTGGTTGGTGGGCTCGTCGAGCAGCAGCAGGTCGGGCTTCTGCAGCAGGAGCTTGCAGAGTGCGACGCGTCGCTTCTCACCGCCCGAGAGCACGGAGACCTGCTCGTCGCCGGGCGGGCAGCGCAGGGCGTCCATCGCCTGGTCGAGCTGGGAGTCGAGATCCCAGGCGTCGGCCGCGTCGATGGCCTCCTGCAGCGTTCCCATCTCGGCGAGGAGCGCGTCGAAGTCGGCGTCGGGCTCGGCCATCGCGAGCGAGATCTCGTTGAACCGATCGAGCTTCGCCTTGATCGGGCCGACGCCCTCCTGCACGTTCTCGAGCACGGTCTTCGACTCGTCGAGGATCGGCTCCTGCATGAGGATGCCGACCGAGTACCCGGGCGAGAGCCGCGCCTCGCCGTTGGAGGGCTGGTCGAGCCCCGCCATGATCTTCAGGATCGTCGACTTCCCGGCCCCGTTGGGGCCGACGACACCGATCTTCGCCCCTGGGAGGAACGCCATCGTGACGTCGTCGAGAATGACCTTGTCGCCGACCGCCTTGCGGGCGCGCACCATCGAGTAAATGTAATCCGCCATGTCACCTACCAGTCTATGGGGCGCGTCTCGCCGACGAGACAGCCGCCGGTGCCCAGCGGCGGCCGCACGGCACTGTGGTAGCCGCCGGACGCGGGGCCGTACTGGCCCACGAGGCATTCGCCCTGGAACAGTACGGCGAACTGCACGGAATCGGCCTGCAGGTCGACGGTCGTACGGTCGGCGGTGACCTCCATCTGCGACTTGTCGAAACCGGCCGCGACGAGCGCGTCGATGAAATCCCGCCCGCCGGCCGAGGCGTTCGCGGCGACGACCCCGAGGCTCACGGAGTCGAAGTACGGCAGGTTCTCATCGGCCGACAGTTCGGGGCGCAGCGCGGGTGCCGGCGGTGCGACCGGGGTCGGCTCGGCCGACGGCGCCGCGGTCGCCGATGACGAGGCCGCCGGTGCCGGCGTGGGACTGCAGCCCGC
>JAPSJT010000223.1 GCA_031178045.1 Agromyces sp. | reverse complement strand
GCCGGCCGTGCGAGCGCACGTAGGAGTCGCGGCCGCCCGTGACCGAATTGGTCAGCCAGCCGCCGTTGCGTCCCGATGCGCCGTAGCCCGCGAAGCGCGCCTCGACGACGGCGATGCGGATGTCGGGCTGCAGCCGCTTCAGGTAGTAGGCCGTCCACAGGCCCGTGTACCCGGCGCCCACGATGCAGACATCGACCTCGAGATCGCCCGGAAGCGGCGGTCGCGGCGACGGCACGCCGAGCTGCTGCCACCAGAACGAGACTCCGCCGTTGCCGGTCATCCACTTGCTCCTCTCCCGATGCGTTCGCATCTTCTCGTCGTTATCGGCACGCGGTTCATCGACGTCGTCTCGAGCACCCGCGGGCGCGAGCTTCGACCGGTCCGTCGAGCAACTCGAATGCGTCGCTCACCACCCCGACGAGCGCCGTGGCAGCGCCACCGGGGAAACGGGCGGCGATGCTCAGCCGGCCGAAGGGGACCGCTCGGGTCGCGAGCCGGCCGCCCGAGACCCGCCGGTCGGTCAGAGGTGGTTCGTAGCCTCCGAGAGCACACTCCGCAGGATCTGCTCGATCTCCTGGAATTCGGGCACGCCGATCGTGAGCGGCGGCGCGAGCTGGATGACGGGGTCGCCGCGGTCGTCGGCGCGGCAGTACAGCCCGGCGTCGAAGAGCGCCTTCGAGAGGAATCCGCGCAGCAGTCGCTCCGACTCGTCGTCGTCGAACGTCTCCTTCGTCGTCTTGTCCTTCACCAGCTCGATGCCGAAGAAGTACCCGTCGCCGCGGACGTCGCCAACGATCGGCAGGTCGAGCAGCTTCTCGAGCTCCGCGCGGAACAGGGGCGAGTTCTCGCGGACGCGCTCGTTGAGACCCTCCTCCTCGAAGATGTCGAGGTTCTCGAGCGCGACCGCCGCCGAGACCGGGTGTCCGCCGAAGGTGTAGCCGTGGTAGAACGACGTGTTGCCGGTCGAGAACGGCTCGTAGATCTTCTCGGAGACGATCGTCGCACCGATGGGGGAGTACCCGCTCGTCATCGCCTTGGCGCACGTGATCATGTCGGGCACGTAGCCGTACGCATCGCACGCGAACATGTGTCCGATGCGTCCGAAGGCGCAGATGACCTCGTCCGAGACGAGGAGCACGTCGTACTGGTCGCAGATCTCACGCACGCGCTGGAAGTAGCCGGGCGGCGGCGGGAAGCATCCGCCCGAGTTCTGGACCGGCTCCAGGAAGACTGCGGCGACGGTCTCGGGGCCCTCGAAGAGGATCATCTCCTCGATCCGGTTCGCCGCCCAGATGCCGAACGCCTCGAGGTCGTCGGCGGGTGCCCCGACCTCGGCGGCGCGGTAGAAGTTCGTGTTCGGGACACGGAACCCACCGGGGGTGACCGGCTCGAACATCGCCTTCATCGCGGGGATGCCGGTGATCGCGAGCGCACCCTGCGGGGTGCCGTGGTACGCCACCGCGCGGGAGATCACCTTGTGCTTGGTGGGCTGGCCCTTCAGCTTCCAGTAGTACTTGGCGAGCTTGAACGCGGTCTCGACCGCCTCGCCGCCGCCGGTCGAGAAGAAGACCCGGTTGAGGTCGCCGGGTGCATAGTCCGCGAGGCGGTCTGCGAGCTCGATCGCCGAAGGGTGCGCGTACGACCAGATCGGGAAGAACGCCAGCTGCTCCGCCTGCTTCGCCGCCGCTTCGGCGAGGCGCCGCCGACCGTGGCCCGCGTTCACCACGAACAGGCCCGAGAGCCCGTCGAAGTACCGGCGTCCGTCGGCGTCGTAGATGTGATGGCCCTCGCCACGGGTGATGATCGGCACGCCCGACGTCTCCATCGTCGATTGGCGCGCGAAGTGCATCCAGAGGTGGTCTTTCGCCTTCTGCTGCAGGTCGGCGGCGTCATAGCCGGCTGAGCCGAGGCTCGTGACCGAATCGAGGGTGGTCATTCTTCTTCCTCCTTCGGGACCCCGCTCAGCGGGTGCCCCAGTTGTAGAACTGCTTCTGGAGCTTCAGGTAGACGAAGGTCTCGGTGCTCTGCACGCCGTCGAGATTGCGGATCTTCGAGTTGAGCAGGGTGATGAGCTCCTCGTCGTTCTCGCACACCACCTCGGCGAGCAGGTCGAAGCTGCCCGCCGTCAGGACGACGTAGTCGAGCTCGGGGATCTCCGAGAGACGCTCGGCGAGCACACGCGTGTCGCCGCCCGCGCGGATGCCGATCATCGCCTGCCGGGTGAATCCCAGTTGCATCGGATCGGTGACCGCGACGATCTGCATGACGCCCGACTCGGTGAGACGCTGCACCCGTTGGCGCACGGCGGCCTCGGACAGGCCGACGGCCTTGCCGATGTCGGCGTACGAGCGTCGGCCGTCGGCCTGCAGCTGCTCGATGATCGCCTTCGACACGTCGTCGAGCTGCACCGGTCGCGGCGAACCGTTGCGCCCTGTGTTCGTCATTCGTCGATTCTGACAGTCGAACGGGTACTGGGCAAGCGATTCCGTAGGAAGAGTGCCGCCGCGGCCACTGATTCCTCTGTAACAGACGCGCCTGCTCGACCGTCACGGGCGGATGCCGCATCGCCCGCGGAAGCGCCTCGGAGGCCCCGCGGTGCCAGACTGGAGCACATGGTCGCCGGGTCCGTCACGAGCGCCGCCGTCCCCGGTGCCGTCGCTTGGGACATCGTCGTGGGCGACCGGTTCATCGCCGCGACGGCCGCGCCAGCGCCCGACGCCTGCATGTCCGCACTCGCGGACGCCGCGAGCGACCCCCGGGTGAGTCTCGAGTCCATCGTCGGCGTGATGCCGTCGGGCGCGCGCGACGGCACCGACTCCTTCGCGCTCGTGTACTGGCCGACCGATGATCCGTCGGAGGTGACGGCGGTCGTTCGCGGCCAGGCGGTCGTCGACCTCGCGTCGCCCGGTGGCACGCGGCGTTTCGACGCCCGCGACATCCAGCCGTGGCACCTCGCCGAGTTCGGCGCCGTCATCGCGCTGCGGGTCACGGGGGCGGATGCCCCGCTCGATCGACTCGGGGAGGCGCCCGACGCCCTTCGCCACGCTCGAGCAAGCCTTCGCGCCTCGACGATCGAGTGGACATCCGCGCCGTCGCCGGCGCCCGCGAAGAACGCCGTTCCCGACGCCGAGACGGTGCTCATGTCGCGTCGACGCGCCGACCGGCCGCGAAATTCCGACGACGTGGGATCGCGGGGGCACGTCGAGATCGCCGCTGCCGACACCGTGCTGACGCCGCGGCGTGCGCCCGCGAGCCCAGCCCGGGGCGCCCCGGTCGCGCGGACGGCGCCGGTCGTCCCGAGAGTCCCGGCCGCCGCCGGAACCTCTCCCGCCCCCGGGACCCCTCCCGGGTCCACGGACGTCGGCGGGGTAGCGGCTCAACCGGAGGCTGCGCAGGCGGACCTCGCGTGGTTCCGGGTCGGCGACGGGCCCCCGCGACGTGTCACCGGCCCCGTGCTCATCGGCCGCCGGCCGCTCGGTCCGCGCATGCCGGGCATCGCGGACGCGGCGCCCGAGCTCCTGACGGTCCCCTCTCCCGGGCAGATCGTGTCGGCGACCCACATCGAACTGCGCGTCGAGGGTGCACGACTCGTCGCCACCGATCTCCGCTCGACCAACGGGACGGTGATCCGAACCGCAAGCG
>JAPSJT010000222.1 GCA_031178045.1 Agromyces sp. | reverse complement strand
CACCGCACACTTGCACCGTGCCCGTCATCGACAATGCGATCTACCGAGCCGGGGCGCGAGTCGCCACTCCGGCGAGCCTCGAGGAGACCTTCGAGGAGCGCGCCCGGCACGGCGGCTTCGCGTGGATCGGCCTGTATCGGCCGACCGATGCCGAGATCGACGCTGTGGCCGCCGAGTTCGACCTGCATCCGCTCGCCGTCGAGGATGCCCGCAAGGGCCACCAGCGGGCGAAGCTCGAACGCTACGGCGAGACGCTCTTCGTGGTGCTCCGACCGGCGCGCTACCTCGACGACGCCGAGCGGGTGGAGTTCGGCGAGGTGCACGTGTTCATCGGTCCCGACTTCGCCATCACGATCCGTCGTGCCGAATCACCCGACCTCGCACGGGTGCGCCGTCGTCTCGAGTCCTCGCCCGAGCTGCTCGAGCAGGGCCCCGAGGCGGTGCTCTACGCCGTGCTCGACGAGGTCGTCGACGAGTACGTGCCCGTCGTCGCCGGCCTCGAGAACGACATCGACGAGATCGAGGAGCAGCTCTTCTCGGGCGATCCCGTCGTGACCCGCCGCATCTACGACCTCGCGAGCGAGGTGATGGAGTTCCAGCGGGCGACGCGCCCGCTCGTCGGCATGTTCGAGGCGCTCGAGCGCGGATTCGAGAAGTACGACATCGACCTCGAGCTGCAGCGGTACCTCCGCGACGTGAAGGACCACGTCATCCGGATCGTCGAGCGCGGCGATTCGTTCCGCCAGCTGCTCGCGAACGCCCTCACGGTGCACGCGACCCTCGTCGGGCAGCGCCAGAACGAGGAGATGCGCCGCGTCTCCGAGACGAGCCTCGCGCAGAGCGAGCAGACGAAGAAGATCTCGAGCTGGGCGGCGATCCTCTTCGCGCCCACCCTCGTCGGCACGATCTACGGCATGAACTTCGACTACATGCCCGAGCTCGACTGGGTGTTCGGCTACCCGTTCGCCGTGCTGCTGATGGCGGCGATGGGCCTGACGCTCTACCTCGTCTTCAAGCGACGGAACTGGTTGTGAGCCCGAGGCCGTCGAGTAGCGTGAGCACATGACCGCGATCACCGATGATCTTCCCGCTCGCCTGCTGCACGAGGAACACGCCGGATGGAAGGCGATCCTCGACGGTCGCGGCGGCGAGCACTACCAGCGGGCGATGACGCGCGACGCGTTGATGGTCGTCGAGGGCGCGGTGCTCGGCCGCGACGAGGTCCTGGCTGCATTCCGCAGCACGCCGCCCTGGGATTCGTACGAGCTGCACGAGCCCGCCGTGATCCGCCTCGGCGAGCGGGCGGGCATCCTCGTGTACCGGGCGGTCGCCCGCCGCGGCGATGAGAGCGCGAACCTGCGGATGTCGACGACCTATCTCTACGACGACGGCGCCTGGCACGTCGCCGCGCACCAGCAGACGCCCGCCTGACGTAGCAGACCTCGTCAGTCGGTGCCGAGGTCGAACGCCGCGGCCTCGAGCGCGGCATCCGTCGCAGCTTCGAGGTCGGTCTCGACCTCGCCGGCCGAGATCTCGGTGCCCGCGCCCGCCTCGAGGTCGCCCACGAGCTCGGCGGTTGCGCCGCCGACGATGCCCTGCACCGCGTACTGCTCGAGCCGGGCCCGCGAGTCGGCGATGTCGAGGTTGCGCATCGTCAGCTGACCGATGCGGTCCTCTGGGCCGAACGCGGCGTCGCCCACACGCTCCATCGAGAGCTTGTCGGGGTGGTAGCTGAGCGCCGGCCCCTCGGTGTTGAGGATCGTGTAGTCGTCGCCGCGGCGCAGGCGCAGGGTGACCTCGCCCGTCACGGCCGAACCGACCCAACGCTGGATGGACTCGCGCAGCATGAGCGACTGCGGGTCGAGCCAGCGCCCCTCGTACATGAGACGACCGAGCCGCCGGCCCTCGGCGTGGTAGTTCGCGATCGTGTCCTCGTTGTGGATCGCGTTGAGCAGCCGCTCGTAGGCGATGTGGAGCAGCGCCATGCCGGGCGCCTCGTAGATGCCGCGGCTCTTCGCCTCGATGATGCGGTTCTCGATCTGGTCGGAGACGCCGAGGCCGTGCCGCCCGCCGATCGCATTGGCCTCGTAGACGAGGGCGACCGCGTCGGAGAACTCCGTGCCGTTGATGGCGACCGGACGGCCCGCCTCGAAGCGCACCGAGACCTCTTCGGTGGCGATCTCGACATCGTCGCGCCAGGCGGCGACGCCCATGATCGGCTCGACGATGTCGAGCCCCGTGTCGAGGTGCTCGAGGCGCTTCGCCTCGTGCGTGGCACCCCAGATGTTCGCGTCGGTCGAGTACGCCTTCTCGGTCGAGTCGCGGTATGGGAAGCCGCGCGCGACGAGCCACTCGCTCATCTCCTTGCGGCCGCCGAGCTCGGTGACGAACGCCGCGTCGAGCCACGGCTTGTAGATGCGCAGTCGGGGGTTCGCCATCAGGCCGTAGCGGTAGAACCGCTCGATGTCGTTGCCCTTGTAGGTCGAGCCGTCGCCCCAGATGTCGACGCCGTCCTCCTTCATGGCGCGCACGAGGAGCGTGCCGGTGACGGCACGGCCCAGGGGCGTCGTGTTGAAGTAGGTCTTGCCGCCCGAGCGGATGTGGAAGGCGCCGCACGCGAGGGCGACGAGACCCTCCTCGACGAGGGGTGCCTTGGCGTCGACATGGCGGGCGAGCTCGGCGCCGTACTCCTTGGCGCGGCCGGGCACGGCGGCGATGTCGGGCTCGTCGTACTGCCCGATGTCGGCGGTGTAGGTGCAGGGGACCGCACCCTTCTCGCGCATCCAGGCGACCGCGACGGAGGTGTCGAGCCCTCCGGAGAAGGCGATGCCGACGCGTTCGCCGACGGGCAGGCTGGAGAGGACTTTCGACATGCGCTCCAGCCTACTTGCGCGCGCGTGCGTGAGTCGTCGTCGCCGGCCTAGAACAGCCGCCCCTGGGCGACGACGTCGGCTCCCTCGAGCTCGAGGAGGAAGCGCTTGCGCTCGAGCCCGCCCGCGTAGCCGGTGAGCGAGCCGTTCGCGCCGACGACGCGGTGGCAGGGCACGAGGATGCTGAGGGGGTTGCGGCCGACGGCGTTGCCCACCCGCCGCGCGAGGTTCCGGTCACCGAGGCGCACGGCGAGCTCGCCGTACGTCGTCGTCGCTCCGTACGGGATGCCGCGCAGCATCGCCCACACCGCCAGCTGGAACTCGTCGCCCACCGGCGCGGTCGGCAGCTCGAAGGCGGTGCGACCGCCGTCGAGGTACTCGTCGAGCTGTGCGGCGAACGCGCGGAAGAGCCCGTCGCCGTCGTCCGCCGGCACGGCGACCCCGATCGCCTCCGCAGCCGGCGGATGCCAGTGCCCGGGGAAGTACACGCCCGTGAGCGCCTCACCGTCGGCGCTGACGAGCAGCCGGCCGATCGACGTCGGCACGAAGGCATGGCGGCGGAGCACGCCTCCATCATCACCCCGGCCCACCTCGCCGCGCGCCACGCGGGGCGGCGGGAATCGGACCTCACGGTCCGTGACGGGGCCTCGCGATAAGGTTGAGTGTGACTCCAGACCAATCAGCCCCGGGCCCTCGGGCGTCGCTCGCCGACGAACCCGAGGTGCGGCAGGCGCTCGCCGGAGCGGATCGCGCTTCGCTCGGCGCGGTCGTGGCGGAGCATCCGTCGTCTCC
>JAPSJT010000221.1 GCA_031178045.1 Agromyces sp. | reverse complement strand
TCGGGCATGTGCGGGAGTCTATGGGCGGGTGCCGTGAATCGACCCTGCACGCTTGGCAGCGGCATCCGGTCGTCCTACTCTCGGCACATGCGGGTGCTCCTCAAACTCACGCTCGACTGCACGCCGGATGCCGCCTGGCGGGCGCTTCGGAGTCCTGCGGTGCTGCGCGAGGTCGTGGCGCCGTGGCTCGACTTCTCCTCCCTCGAGGCCGGGGGACTCCCGACCGTGTGGCCCGAGGGCGAGCACCGGGTGCGTGCGCTCGCGTTCCGACGCTTCCCGGCCGGTGACGAGCTCGTCGACGTGAGCTATCCCGGCGGGCTGCCCGCCGGGGTGCGGATGCTCCGCGACGGCGGCGGTGCCCTCACCGGCCCGCTCGCGGTGTTCGACCGCTGGGATCACCGCATGGCCGTCTCGGCGCTGCCCGACGGGCGCACCCTCTATCGCGACCAGCTCCTCGCGCACGCCGGGCCGCTCGATGTCGTCGCGTGGTATCCGACGTGGGCGTTCTGGCAGTGGCGCGGCATGCGGCTGAAGCAGCTCGCACCCGGGTGGTCGTACGATCCGCCCGGCACCGCGGACGCCGAAGCGGCCGCCGCCGCTTCCGCCGGGGCGCGTGACGCCGCATGAGCGACTCGATCGGATCCCTGCAGCTCGCGGACTGGCGCCGCCGGGTGTTCGGCCTCTACGCGGGCGTGCGCCAGTTGAGCGTGCACGACCCCGCCGCCGGCCACGAGTTCTGGAAGTCCGCCCGCGACGACCTCTTCGCCGGACATCCGCAGTCGCCCCTCCTGCCCGACGACCGGTCCAGCTTCACGGGGCTCACCGTGCCGCGCTACGACCCCGACTGGCGGTTCGAGCTCGAGGTGCATCGGGCCGAGGAGCCGCACCGGATCACGGTCGACAGCTCGACCGACGGACCCATCCCGTTCTCGCTCGTCGGCACGGTGCGCATCCCGGCGCTCGGCACCCTCGACGTGTGGCGGCTGACGAGCTACGGCGGCGGGCTCTTCCTCCCCGTGAAGGACGGGCTCGCCGGCGCCCCGGGCGGCACCTACGGCGGCGGACGCTATCTGCTCGACACCGTGAAGGGGGCCGACCTCGGGCCGGGCGGCTCCGATGACTCGCTCGTCGTCGACTTCAACTTCGCCTACAACCCCTCGTGCGTCTACGACCCGTCGTGGTCGTGCCCGCTTCCCCAGGCTGGGAACACGCTCCGCGAGGAGATCCCCGTCGGCGAGCGGATGCCGCGCTGATCGGGGGCGCACAGGGCTCGTGCAGCCGCATCCGCTACAGTGGGTGATGGCGAGCGCGATGAACGCGCCGCCTGCGTCGTAGAAACGCTTCCGGGCAGGGCCTCGTCGAGAGGGCGCCCGATGATTCTCATACGGCGAACGGATGCGCCGACCGGCGCCTTCGCCATCTCCCACCGACGGGATCGACACGCGGCTGCGCCGCGACACGACCGCGGTGATCCCTGCCCCGAAAGGCACCAGTGACCGACATCAACTTCTCAACCCTCGGCGTCCCCGCTCCCCTCGTCGCGGCCCTCGCCGCCGACGGCAAGGACACCCCCTTCCCCATTCAGGTCGACACCCTGCCCGACACGCTCGCCGGACGCGACGTGCTCGGCCGCGGCAAGACCGGCTCCGGAAAGACCCTCGCCTTCTCCATCCCGATGGCCGCCCGTCTCGGCGGCGCCCTCGCCGGCGGCAAGCGTCGCCCCGGTCGCCCGCTCGGCCTCGTGCTCGCCCCGACCCGCGAGCTCGCCACCCAGATCGACGCCGTGCTCGCTCCCCTTGCTGCCGCCTACGGCATGACGACGACGACGATCTTCGGCGGCATCAGCCAGAAGCGCCAGGTCGACGCGCTCCGCGCCGGCGTCGACATCGTCGTGGCGTGCCCCGGCCGGCTCGAGGACCTCATGAAGCAGGGCTTCGTGACCCTCGACGCGGTCGAGATCACCGTGCTCGACGAGGCCGACCACATGGCCGACCTCGGATTCCTGCCGGTCGTCACCCGCATCATGGACAAGACCCCGCAGGGCGGCCAGCGCCTGCTCTTCTCCGCCACGCTCGACAACGGCGTGGACAAGCTCGTCAAGCGCTTCCTCCAGAACGAGGTGCTGCACTCGGTCGACGAGGCCACCTCGCACGTCGCGGCCATGACGCACCACGTCTTCGAGGTCGACGACGTCGACCGGAAGAACGAGCTCATCACCAAGCTCGCCTCGGGCACGGGCCGACGCATCCTGTTCATGCGCACGAAGCATCACGCGAAGAAGCTCGCGAAGAAGCTCACCGAGCAGGGCATCCCGGCCGTCGACCTGCACGGCAACCTCTCGCAGCCGCAGCGCGACCGCAACCTCGCCGCGTTCGGCGACGGCTCGGTCCGGGTGCTCGTGGCCACGGATGTCGCGGCACGTGGCGTGCACGTCGATGACGTCGAGCTCGTCATCCACGTCGACCCGCCCACCGAGCACAAGGCGTACCTGCACCGCTCGGGCCGCACGGCTCGTGCCGGCAGCGCAGGCGACGTCGTGACGATCTCCCTGCCCGCGCAGAAGCAGGACCTGAAGACGCTGCTCCGCCGGGCCGCGATCACGGTGACGCCCGAGCGGGTCACCGCCACGTCGCCCTCGGTGACGGCGCTCGTCGGCGAGGTCGCCGACTACGTGAAGCCCGCACCGAAGGCCGCGCAGCCGCAGGGCGGCGGTCGCTCGCAGGGCGCGAACGCGCAGCGGAAGCGTGCAGCTCGCGACGAGCGCCCGGGCGAGGCCCGCACCGGCGAGTCGACCGGTCGTCGCCGCGGGCGCGGTCGCGGCCAGGCACTCGGTCAGTCCGACGTCGCACCTGCGACCCCGCGCCGGGACCGCTCCGGTCGTCCGGCCGAGCTGAAGGCGCACGCCCCGAAGCAGGGCGGCGGCCAGAGCCGCGGCACCCAGTCGACGGGCGCACAGCGCCAGGCGAAGCAGCCGCTCCGCGTCGGCAGCCTCGTCTCGCCGTCGCACAGCGCCCGGCAGAACCGGCGCGCCCAGGGCTGACCCCCGCCCGTACCGACTCGACTGCGGCCCGCGAGCACTCTCGCGGGCCGCAGGCGTACCGAGAGGCGCTCCACCACGCCGGCCCATGCTCGCCGCGACGCCACACGCCTCCGGCCGATTTCGTCTCGCGCGCGGGCTGGCTTAGTCTCTGGGGCATGAGCACCGAAGTTGTTGCCGATGTCGTCGTCCGTCCCATCCGGGATTCCGACGTGGAGGCCCTGGGCCGCGTCCACGCCAAGTGCTGGCACGAGACCTACGACCACCTGATCAGCGCAGCGGCGTTCGAGAACCTGTCGCCGCGCCGCATGGCCGAGCTCTGGAACCACTACGCCGAGCGGGGCGAGGAGTACTCGCAGTTCGCCGCGCTCGTCGACGGCGAGATCGTCGGCTTCGTGGGATCGGGTCCGGCCCGCGATGAGAACCCGCCGCGCGAGCGCGAGCTCTACTTCATCTACCTGCTCGACGCCTACCACGGCACGGGCATCGGGCAGAAGCTCTTCGACGCCGCGGTCGGCAACGACCCGGCGTACCTGTGGGTGGCCTCCGACAACCCGCGCGCACACCGCTTCTACGTCCGCAACGGCTTCACCCTCGACGGCGCCGAGCAGGTGCAGCCGTTCCTCGGCGA
>JAPSJT010000055.1 GCA_031178045.1 Agromyces sp. | reverse complement strand
GCCGCGATGAACCTCGCGCTGAACGGGGTCGATGGCGTGGAGCTTCGCTTCGGCAGCCTCTACGAGCCCGTCGCGGGGGAGCGCTTCGATCGCATCGTCTCGAATCCGCCGTTCGTGATCACGCCGCGCACGGCCGGAGTGCCCGAGTACGAGTACCGGGACGGCGGCCTCGAGGGCGACGCGATCGTCGAAGCGGTCATGCGCGGCGCGATCGATCACCTCGCGCGGGGTGGGGTGGCGCAACTGCTCGGCAACTGGGAGTACCGCGGCACCCGGGGCGACGCCCTCGACCGCGTTCGCGACTGGGCGGAGCCGCTCGAGTACTGGATCATCGAACGAGAGGTCCAGCGCGTCACCGAGTACGCCGAGACCTGGATCCGCGACGGCGGCACGCGACCAGGCAGCGCCGAGTTCGACCGGCTGTACGAGGCCTGGCTCGCGGACTTCGACCATCGCGGCGTTCGCGAGATCGGCTTCGGCTACGTGCTGCTGCGCCGGCCCGCCGACTCCTCGAAGCGGACGCTCGCGCGCATCGAACGCCTGCACGGCGGGCTCGGGCAGAGCGCAGGCGGTCTCGGTGCGCATCTCGCCCAGTGCCTCGGCGCGCACGACGTGCAGGCGGGGTGGTCCGACAGCGAACTCGCCGCCGCGCGGCTCAGGGTCGCGGGCGACGTGACGGAGGAACGTCACTACTGGCCCGGCGATGACGACCCGACGGCCATGCTGCTCCGCCAGGGCGGCGGCTTCGGGCGAGTGGTCGACCTCGACACGGGACTCGCGGCCCTCGTCGGCGCGTGCGACGGCGAGCTCACCATCGGGTCGATCGTCGCCGCGCTCGCCGAGCTCCTCGAGGTCGACGGCCGGGCGCTCGCGGCCGAACTCCTGCCCGCGGTGCGCGGCCTCATCGACGACGGGATGCTCCTCGTCGAAGAGTGACTCGGCGCCCGGCGACCGAGACGACTCGGCGATCTCCGGGCGGGCGGGGGTATTCTCGTGCTCGCACACCGAAAGCGAGCCCATGCCCGACAGTCCGCTCTCCGACTCCCCCTACGAGGTGCTCGGCGTCCCCAGCGATGCGGATGCTGCTGCCCTTCGTCTCGCGTACCGGCGCGCGCTGCGCGGGGCGCACCCCGACACGGGTGGCGATCCCGCCCGTTTCCACGCGGTGCAGCGGGCCTGGGAGCTCGTCGGCACGCCCGAGGCGCGGGCGGCGTTCGACCGTGGCGGGCGAGCCGGCGTCTCCGCCTCCCCGACGCGCGAGGCGTGGGCGCCCGCCGCGCCACGACCCAGGCGCGACTCGCGTCCGCTCGCCCGCGCCTATGGACATCCGGGCGGGCTCTCGCGCGAGCTCTACCTCGACCGCATCCGCGAGTGGGTCGGTCGCGGCGTCGACGTCCCCGATCCGTATGATCCTGCGCTGGTCCGCGGCGCGCCCCGCGAGATCCGGCACATCCTCGCCGACGCGCTCGCCGAGGAGGCCACGGCGCGCTCGCTCGCGACGCTCGGCATCGCCTACACGGTGTGGCACGACCTCGCGACCGAGGCGGCCGGGCCAGGGCTCCCACCGAAGCTCGACCACCTCGTGCTCGGTCCCACCGGGCTCTTCGCGATCCAGTCCGAGGACTGGGGCGGTCCGGTCGCGCTGAAGCGCGGCGAGCTGATCGGCGAAGCGCTCGGGGGCGAGCGACCGTTCCGGGCGCTCGCCGCGCGGGCGAAGGCGATCGGTCGTGCCGCCCGCGTGAAGCCCACGGCGCTCATCGTCGTCGTGCCCGACGAGTACGTCGCCGAACCGCTCGCCATCGGGGGGAGCATCCGCGGCGCGGTGGTGGCGCTCGTGCGCAGCTCACGACTCGCGAGCGCCGTGCGCGAAGGCCTGCCCGGCTCGGCGCACCTCGGCGGCACCGAGGTGATGGAGGTGCGCTCCCGCTTGCAGGCGACCGTGCGCTTCGCGTAGCGCAGCCCGCATTGGTTCGCGTCGCGGCATCCGGCGGTGTTGGATGGAGGGGTGCCCGCACTGGATCGTGACGCCTACATCTCCGACTTCGCCGAGTTCATCCGCGAGTCGCCCTCGTCGTACCATGCCGCCGCCGCGGTCGCCGCGCGGCTCGAGTCGGCCGGCTTCGAGCGTCTCGACGAACGCGACGAGTGGCCGGGTGGCCCCGGCCGACGCGTCGTCGTTCGCGACGGCGCGGTCATCGCGTGGGTGCAGCCCGAGGCCGCGAGCCAGGCGACTCCGTATCGGATCCTCGGTGCGCATACCGATTCGCCGTCATTCAAGCTGAAGCCGCATCCGACGTCCGAGGCGGCCGGGCTCCTGCGCGCGGGCGTCGAGATCTACGGCGGGCCGCTCCTCAACTCCTGGCTCGATCGCGAGCTCGAGGTCGCCGGCCGCGTCGTGACCCGCGACGGCACCGAGCACCTGGTGCGCTCGGGTGCGATGCTGCGCATCCCGCAGCTCGCGATCCACCTCGACCGCGGCGTCAACGACGGTCTGAAGCTCGACAAGCAGCTGCACACCCAGCCGATCTGGGGTGCAGCGGCGGATGCCCCGGGCGCCGAGCTCCTGGCGCGCGGCTTCACCGACGCCGGACTCGCCGTCGACGACATCGCCGGCTGGGACCTGCTGCTCGCGGATACCCAGCCGCCCGCGCGCTTCGGGCTGGAGGACGCCTTCTTCGCGGCGGGCCGCATGGACAACCTGAGCTCCGTGTACGCGGGCCTCGTTGCCCTGCTCGAGGCATCCGCCGGCTCCGAGGCCGGATCGCACGTGAGCGTGCTCGCCGCCTTCGACCACGAGGAGCTCGGCTCCGAGTCGCGCTCGGGCGCGAGCGGTCCGTTCCTCGAGGACGTGCTCGCTCGCGTGTCGGCCGGTCTCGGCGCCGATGCGACCGATCGGCGGCGTGCCTTCGCGGATTCATGGCTGCTCTCATCCGACGCCGGACACGCGGTGCATCCGAACTACCCCGAGAAGCACGACCCGGCGAACCGGCCGGTGCTCGGCGGTGGCCCCCTCCTGAAGCTGAACGCCAATCAGCGCTACGCGAGCGACGCCGTGGGCGCCGCGCTCTGGACCCGGGTGTGCGAACGGGCGGGCGTGCCGACCCAGTCCTTCGTCTCGAACAACGCGATTCCGTGCGGGTCGACCATCGGCCCGCTCTCGGCGACCCGGCTCGGCATCCGAACCGTCGACGTGGGAACGCCGCTCCTCTCGATGCACTCGGCGCGCGAACTCGCCCATGTCGACGACCTCGTCGCGCTCGCCGCCGCCGTCACCGCGTTCTTCGCGCCCGAGTAGCACGACGCCGCGGCGGCGGGCCCCGATGGCCGGATCTCGCGGCATGACGGCGCGATTTCGCGGGCCCCCGTCACGGCCGAGCTGGCACAGTGGCGTCATGACGACGACACCGACCGCCCAGGCGGGCACGAGCCCGCTCTTCGAGCACGTCGCGACGCACACCGATGCGATCGCGCATTTCCGGGGTCGCCTCGGATTCGAGTCGGATGTCTCGGACGTGGCCGCAGCGCTCGCCGAGCCCGACCCCGGTTTCGTGCTCGTCGACACGCGGAGCGACGCGTCGTGGCAACAGGGGCACGTGCCGGGCGCGATCCACCTGCCGGGCCGGCGCATCGCCGCGGAGGCCGCCGAGCTGATCCCGGCCGGCACGCCGGTGATCGTCTACTGCTGGGGCCCTGGATGCAACGGGGCGACTCGGGCGGCGCTCGAGTTCGCCCTGCTCGGTCACCCGGTCAAGGAGATGCTCGGCGGCTTCGAGTACTGGGTGCGCGAGGGCTTCGCGTACGACACCGGCGACGGGCTCGCCCAGCGCCCCGCCGACCCGCTCACGAACGTCGCGACGGCCGGCCTCGGCGGCGGGGCGGTCATCGACTTGGGCATCACTTGCGCCTGTTGAGCCGGGCCGCGAGACCCGGGTGGGCGCCGGCCGGGACACCGGCGCCCACCTGTCGCACGGCGGCCCGTGTCGGCGTGCTCAGCGGATGAGGTACCCGTCGCCCGCGCTCAGCACTCGATGACGTTGACCGCGAGTCCGCCCTCGCTCGTCTCCTTGTACTTCGTCATCATGTCGAGCCCTGTCTGGCGCATCGTCTCGATCACGGTGTCGAGCGAGACGAGGTGCGTCCCGTCGCCGTGCAGGGCGAGCCGGGCCGCCGACACGGCGGTCGACGAGGCGATCGCGTTGCGCTCGATGCACGGCACCTGCACGAGCCCGGCCACGGGGTCGCACGTCAGCCCGAGGTGGTGCTCCATGGCGATCTCGGCCGCGTTCTCGATCTGGCGCGGAGTGCCGCCGAGCACGGCGCACAGTGCGCCGGCGGCCATGGCGCACGCGGAGCCGACCTCGGCCTGGCAACCGCCCTCGGCGCCCGAGATCGAGGCGTTCTTCTTCACGAGCGAGGCGATGGCGGCGGCGGTCAGCAGGTAACGACGGATCCCCGCGGCATCCGCGCCGGGCACGAAGCGCAGGTAGTAGTGGCCGACGGCCGGGATGATCCCGGCGGCTCCGTTCGTGGGCGCAGTGACGACCCGGCCGCCCGACGCGTTCTCCTCGTTCACGGCGAGGGCGAAGGCGTGCAGCCACTCGGTGGAGGTGTCGCGAAGGTGTTCGTCGCGGTCGTACTGCTCGAGTCGCCGGCGCACCTCGGGTGCCCGCCGCTTCACACCCAGTCCGCCGGGCAGCGTGCCGGAGGTTTCGAGGCCGTTGCGCACGCACTCCGCCATCGCCGCCCAGATGGCGTCGAGTCCGGCGTCGATCCCCTCCTCGCCGTGCACCGCGACCTCGTTCGATCGCGCGACGTCGCAGAACGAGACGCCGTGCTGCTCGCAGATCGCGAGCAGTTCGTCGGCGGTGTCGTAGGGCAGCGGATGCCGCAGCGCCTCGGAGGCCTCGGGAGAGTCGCCCTCACGGCGGATGAAGCCGCCGCCGACGCTGTAGTACGTCTCTTCGGCGAGGGGGAGTGCCGAGTCGGCGCTCCACGCCTGCAGGGTCAGGGCGTTGGGGTGGCCCGGGAGTCGCGTACGAGGTTCGAGGCTGAGGTCGGCCTGCGTCATGGTGATCGGATGCCGCCCGGCGACGAGCACCTCGGCGCCCTCGGCGCCGAGCCCCGACCACGCGCCGCGGACGTCGTCGGGATCGCAGTCGTCGGGGCGGAACCCCGCGAGCCCCGCGACCACCGCGTCGGGGGTGCCGTGGCCGAGCCCAGTGGCCCCGAGCGATCCGTAGAGCGAGCACGTGATTCGGGTGACCCGTTCGAGCAGTCCCTCGCCGTCGAGTCGTTCGGCGAACGCACGAGCCGCCCGCATCGGGCCGACGGTGTGCGAACTCGAGGGGCCGATCCCGATCGAGAAGAGATCGAGGGCTGAGACGAACGCTGTCACCATTCAAGGCTACGCCGCGGATCGCGCACGCATCCCGCATGCCGTCGCAGGATCGTGCGTCCGGCGGCCTGGTGACGCACGCGTCCGCCAGGACGTTCGACGCGCGTAGGCTGGGTGGATCCCATGAACACCATGCCGTCCGCCCTGCCGCCGATCTCCCCGATCCTGCCCGACGAGGCGTCCGCCGAAGCCGAGCTCGTCCAACGCGCCTTCGCGGCGGGGCCGTACGGGCACCTCCCGGTGAGCGCCGAACGTCGAGCGTTCGAGCGCGACACGGCCGGCCGAGCGGCATCCGGCGCCGTGCTCGCCGCCCGTGACGGCGAACGCGTGATCGGCTCGGCGAGCGTGCTACGTGCGGCGACGCCGTACTCGCGCGTCGCTCGGCCCGGCGAGGCCGAGGTGCGACTGCTCGCGGTCGACCCGCGCATGCAGGGTGCCGGGCTCGGCGAGGCGCTCATGCGCGCGAGCCTCGAGACCGCCCTCGAATGGGGAGCCGACGCGCTCGTGCTCGACACCGGGGCGCGCAACGCGCGGGCGCAGGCCCTGTACGAGCGGCTGGGGTTCGAACGTCAGCCCGACCGGGAGGCCCAGGTCTCGTCGCTCGACGTCGAATCGCTCGTCTACCGGTTCGCCCTCCAGCAGCGCGACGACGTGCGGGTGCGGCTCGTCCGCCCCGATGAGACCGAGGCCGTGTCGAGGCTCGTCGAGGCGGCGTACGCCGACGACTTCGAACTGAGCGACGGCTACCGCGCCGAGATCGTCGCCGTGGCAGAGCGGGCGCGAGACCACCAGGTGTGGGTCGCCACGGATGCCGCGAGCGGCAGGCTGCTCGGCACCGCCTCGACGCCTCGACCCGGGCGCACGATCTCACCCCTCGCTCGCGCCGGCGAACTCGACTTCCGCTTCCTCGGCGTCGCGAGCGATGCCCGGCGACGCGGCATCGCGACGCTCCTCGTCGAGCATGTGCTGCTGCTCGCACGCGTGCGAGGGCTTTCGCGGGTGGTGCTCAACACCGGGCCCGACATGGTCGCCGCCCAGCGCGTGTACGAGCGGCTCGGGTTCCAGCGGCTCCACGAACGGGAGTACACCTTCGAGCGGGCCGACGGGTCCAGCTTCCTGATGATGGCCTACGGCCGGGCTGCCGGGCTCGAGGCCGGCGAGGGCGCCGCGGCCTGACCCGCGACGCCCTGCCGGGTCTCCGCTCAGGCGGCCTGCGAGATCCGGACGGTGTTGCCCGAGGGATCGCGGAACGCGCAGTCGCGGGGGCCCCACGGCTGGTCGATCGGCTCCTGGAGCACCTCGGCGCCAGAGGCGCGCACTCGCTCGAAGGTCGCATCGATGTCGTCGGTGTTGAACACGAGCATCGGGAGCACCCCTTTCGTGAGGAGCTCCTGCAGCGCGTCGCCGTCGGCCTGCGAACGGCCGGCGTGGGGTTCTGAGAGCACGATCCCGAGCCCGGGCTGCGACCGGCTGCCGAGCGTGACCCAGCGGAACCCGCCCGAGGCGACGTCGTTCTGCACCTCGAGGCCGAGCGCGTCGCCGTAGAAGGCGATCGACTCGTCGACATCGTTGACGGTGATGTTGCAGTACTGAAGGGCGATGGTCATGGATGCGAGCCTATTGCGCCCGTTCCACCCGCTCCGGTGATCGCATTACGACGACTGGGGCGCAAAAGCCCGTGATTCGGCGCGCGACTAACTGCGGAGTGTTGACATCTCTCGTTCATCCGCCATAGTCTCGACACGCAATATGTCGGATGAGGCAACATATTCCTGCCGTGCCTCAGACCGCTTCCGAAGGTCCGCTCGAAGAGGAGAACGACCGATGAAACGATCCGTGAAACTCGCGATCACCGCCGCCTGCGCCGCCGGCGCCACGCTCGGCGTCGGGCTCGCCGCAGCCCCAGCGCACGCCGACGACGAGTACCGGGTACTCGTGGTCGGAGAGACCCTGGGATTCCGCCACTCGCACATCGATGAGACGACCCACGCCATCATCCGGCTCGGGGAGCAGAACGGGTTCGAGGTCGACGTGTGGGATCCGCCGCAGGGGAGGTCCCCGGGTCAGCCCGAGCTCACGCTCCCGAGCACCCCGTTCACGAGCGCAGCCGATCTGTCGGAGTACGCGACGATCATCTTCGCCTCGCCGGTCGACGCCACCAACAACCTCGACCCTGCTCGGCCACGGCTGCTCGACGACACCGAGCTGGCCGCGTTCCAGGGGTACATCCGCGGCGGCGGTGGCTACGTGGGGCTGCATGCGGCGACGGACTCGATGCACACGGTGCCCTGGTACAGCGAGCTGACCGGTGGAGGGGCCCGCTTCCTGAACCACCCCGCGCAGCAGACGGCGACCATGCGCGTCGAGAATCCGACGCACCCATCGACCTCCATGCTGCCGTCGGAGTGGGTGCGATTCGACGAGTGGTACAACTTCACGACGAACCCGCGCGACGACGTCCACGTGCTCATCACGCTCGACGAGTCCACGTATTCGGGCGGATCCATGGGTGCTGATCACCCGATCGCCTGGTGCAAGAACTTCGAGGGCGGCCGCTCCTGGTACGAAGGCGCGGGGCACGTCGACGCCTCATGGTCGGACCCCGTGTTCCTCAGTCATGTGCTGGGCGGCATCCAGTGGACCGCCGGGATCGTCGCCGGCGGGGGTGACTGCGTGACCTTCGACGAGGTCGATGATCTGCTCACCGACCTGGGAACGGGGTCGGTCAGGAACGAGAAGCTCGCGGGCGATGTCGCCGACTCCATCCAGAGCGCGGAGATCGCTGCGGATTCCGGGGATCACGCCGGGGCGGCGGCGGTGCTTCGCCAGGCGAAGGGGAAGGCGCACGGCATGCAGGATGACCGACTGGTGTCGAAGATCACCGATCTCATCGAGTGGCAGGCCGGGCTCGCCTCGTGAGCTTCGACGTGTGGAGAACGGGCCGATCCGCCCGTTCTCCACACGTCATCAGTGTCCCGAGCGTGCGCCGAGCTCTACACGGACACGAGCGCGTGCGCGAGGGCTCAGCGCATCGCCGGACCCATGCGCGCCATCCACTGCTCGGGCTGCTCGAGGCCGCGGAACCCGAACTTCTCGTAGAGCCCGTGGGCGTCGGCGGTCGTGAGGGCGATGCGCTTCAGGTCGAGCGGCGCGAGTGCGCCGACGACGCCCTCGATGAGCGCGACACCGATGCCCCGCCCCCGCGCGTCGGCGGCGACGAAGACGTCGCAGAGCCACGCGAACGTCACGCCGTCGGTGATGACGCGGGCGTATCCGAGCTGCTCACCGGTTTCGGCGTCGTACACGCCGAAGTTGCGCGACGCGTCGACCGCGGCGTCGTGCGACTCGCGCGTGCGCCCGGCCGCCCAGTACGACTCGGTCGCAAGCCACGCGTGCACGCGACCGCGGTCGAGTCGGGCGGGATCGGCGGAGAATTCGAGTGCTGGCGGCATCCGTCGATCTCACCGCGAGCCCGCCGGGCGGTCAAGAGGCCGATTCGCGATGCGTGGACTGCTCGATCGGCTGCGACCGCTCGACCGCTCGACCGCGCGCGGCGCCCGATCGTCGCCGGCGGTCAGCGGATGGTCTTACGGCTGGTGATCTGGCCCGTGTCGAAGCCGAGCAGGTGCAGGCCGCCGTGGAAGCGGGCGTGCTCGACCTTGATGCAGCGGTCCATGACGACCGTGAGGCCCTGTTCCTCGCCGTAGTACGCGGCGTCCTGGTTCCAGATGCCGAGCTGCACCCAGATGGTCTTCGCTCCGGACGCCACGACCTCGTCGACGACCTGCGGGATGTCGCTGCCGCGGCGGAAGACGACGACGATGTCGGGCACCTCGGGGAGGTCCTGCAGGCTCGCATACGCCGGTTGACCGAGGATCTCGGTCGCGTTCGGGTTCACGAAGTAGAGGCGGTAGTCGCTCGACTGCTGCAGGTACGTGCCCACGAAGAAGCTCGATCGCGCCGGGTTCGGCGAGGCGCCGACGATCGCGACGGACTTCGCCGCGCGGAGGATCGCGAGCCGCTGCTTCGCGTCGGGCCCGACCCACGTGCGCTGCGACTTCAGGAGCTTCGCGAGCGGCGAGCTCGCGGGCAGTTCGCACGAGAGACCGTTGACGAGACGCACCGTCTCGAGATCATCGGATGCCGCGGCATCCGCATCGGGCAGAACGGCCGTGGTGCCGGCATCCGTCGTCATCGTGCTGCTCCTGTCGCGGCCGTGAGGGCCTGGTCGAGATCGTCGATGATGTCTTCAACGTCTTCGATGCCCACGCTAATCCGGACCACGCCGGGAAGCACGCCCGCGTCGACGAGCTGCTGCTCGGTGAGCTGGGCGTGCGTCGTCGAGGCGGGGTGGATGATGAGCGTCTTGGCGTCGCCGATGTTGGCGACGTGCGAGGCGAGGTTCACCGATTCGATGAGCTGCTGGCCCACGGCGCGGCCGCCCTTCACCTCGAAGCTGAAGACGGAACCCGGGCCCTTCGGCAGGTACTTCGCCGCGCGCTCGTGATGCGGGTGACTCGGCAGTCCCGCCCACCAGACGTGCTCGATGCGAGGGTCGGCCTCGAGCCATTCCGCCACGGCGCGGGCGTTGTCGACGTGCGCCTGGATGCGGTACGGCAGCGTCTCGACGCCCTGCGCGAGCAGGAACGCGGAATGGGGGGCGAGCGCCGGGCCGATGTCGCGCAGCTGCTCGGCGCGCAGGCGCGTGAGGAAGGCGTACTCGCCGAAGTTGCCCGACCACTGGAGACCGCCGTAGCTCGGCACGGGCTGGCCGAAGAGCGGGAACTTCTCGGAGTGCCAGTCGAAGCGACCCGACTCGACGACGACGCCGCCGAGGGTGGTGCCGTGGCCGCCGAGGAACTTCGTGGCCGAGTGCGTGACGATGTCGGCGCCCCATTCGATGGGGCGGTTGAGGTAGGGCGTCGCGATGGTGGAGTCGACGATGAACGGGATGCCGTGGGCGCGGGCGACGTCGGCGAGGCCCTCGAGGTCGGCGACCTCGCCGGACGGGTTCGCGATCGTCTCGACGAAGAGCGCCTTGGTGCGCTCGGTGATCGCGGCCGCGTAGTCGGCGGGGTCGGAGGAGCGCACGAACGTCGTCTCGACGCCGAAGCGCCGAAGCGAGACGTCGAGCTGGGTGATCGAGCCGCCGTAGAGGTTCGCCGACGCGACGAGGTGATCGCCCGTGCCGGCGAGGCTCGCGAAGGTGATGTACTGCGCCGAGAGGCCGCTCGCCGTGGCGACGGCGCCGAGACCGCCCTCGAGGCTCGCGACCCGCTCCTCGAAGCTCGCGACCGTGGGGTTCGCGAGCCGCGAGTAGATGTTGCCGTACTTCTGCAGCGCGAAGCGGGCTGCGGCATCGGCCGTGTCGTCGAAGACGAACGCGCTCGACTGGTAGATCGGGAGCGCGCGGGCGCCCGTCACCTGATCGGGGATGTTGCCCGCATGGATGGCGCGGGTCTTGAAGCCGAATTCGCGGTCTGCCATGGCCTCACGCTACTGGGCGTCGCTGCGGCATCCGCCCGGTGCCGTAATGGGAGGCAACGGATGCGGGCCGGCGACCGGTCGACCGGTCGCGGTCGTCGCGCTCGCTGCCGACGGGGCGGCGGCGCTGCGGACGGTACGGTGGGCGGATGATCCTCGAACACGCCGTCCTGCCCGTCGTGCCCGGCCGCGAGGCCGAGTTCGAAGCCGCCTTCGACGAGGCGAAGGAGATCATCGCCGCGATGCCGGGCTTCATCGACCTGCGCCTGTCGCGATCGATCGAGACGCCGAACGAGTACCTCCTGCTCGTGCAGTGGGAGAGCGTCGAGGCGCACTCGGTCGGGTTCCGGGGCTCCGCCGAGTACCAGCAGTGGCGCGGGCTGCTGCACCGCTTCTACGAGCCGTTCCCCGTCGTCGAGCACTTCGCCGAGGTCGCTCGCGTCGGCTGACGTGCGACGGAGCCTCGCGGCATCCGCTGCACAGTGCCTGCCCAGCGGGACGGGCTAGCCTGCCGGGAGGTCGCCGGTCGGCGGCCCCGGACGAGGGCACCCAGTACCCGGAACGCGACAAGACTGGCCACGGGAGTGAACAGTCATGTCATGGGTCATCCTCATCGCGTCCGGCGTGCTCGAAGCGGTCTGGGCCACCGCGCTCGGCAGGTCCGAGGGCTTCACGAAGCTCTGGCCGTCGGTGGTCTTCTTCGCGGCCCTCGTGTTCTCGATGGGCGGGCTGGCCTGGGCGATGCGCGACATCCCCACCGGTACCGCGTACGCCGTCTGGGTCGGCGTCGGGGCGGCGCTCACCGTGCTCTGGGCGATGATCACCGGCGAGGCCGACCTCTCATGGGCGCGCCTCGCCCTCATCGCCGGGCTCGTCGGCTGCGTCGTCGGGCTGAAACTCGTGGACGGTGACCACTCGAGCGGCTCTGTGTAAAGAATTCTTGACTCGCTGTTCGAATTGCTTTACATTCGGTCGTGTCAGGTTTTCTTTACACGGATGAACGAGCACGAGGAGTCGGAATGTCGTACGAAGAGAAGGGCGTCTGGGTCTTCCTCGTCATCGCGGTCGCGGGCTACGGGGTGTACCTCGGCATCGTGCTGCCGCAACTGATCGCCGGCGCACCCGTCGACGAGCTCGAGTACGCGCCGGTCATGCTGTGGACCATCGGCGGAGCGATCGTCGCGGCGATCGTCGGGCGCATCCTCGTCGAGATCGTGAGCCCGAGCGGCAGCACCCGCGGCGATGTACGGGACAGGGAGATCGACCGGCTCGGCGAGCGCGTCGGCAACTCGTTCATCGTGATCGGCGGAGTCGGCGCCCTCGTACTCGCGCTTCTCGAGGCGCACTGGTTCTGGATCGCGAACGTGCTCTACCTCGGTTTCGTGCTCGCCGCCATCCTCGCGAGCATCACGAAGATCGTCGCCTACCGGAAGGGGGTGCCGACGTGGTGAAACCGCCGACCCGGGTGACCAACGAGATCCGGGCACTCCGCTTCCGGCAGGGCGAGATGACGCAGGCGGAACTCGCCGAGCGCATCGGCGTCACCCGCCAGACCGTCATCGCGATCGAGCAGGGGCGGTACTCGCCATCGCTCGAGATGGCCTTCCAGATCGCGCGCGTCTTCGGGGTGCCGCTCGACGAGGTCTTCCAGTACCCCGACGAAGGAGCGGCATCATGAGAGCGGCGAGCTACGCACGCTACGGCGGTCCTGAAGTGGTCGAGATCGCGGAAGTGCCCGCGCCCGAGCCGGGCCCCGGCGAGATCCGGGTCCGTGTGCACGCGGCATCCGTCGGGGCGGCCGACAGCGCGGCGCGCTCGGGCACCCCCTGGTTCGCTCGCCTCGCCTTCGGGCTGCGGCGGCCCACCCACACGGTGCTCGGATCCGACTTCGCCGGCATCGTCGACGCGGTCGGCGACGGCGTCACCCGCTTCGACGTCGGCGATCGGGTGTTCGGAGCGACGGGCGCCTCGCTCGGCGCGCACGCCGAGCACCTGCTCGTCGCCGAATCCGGAGCCGTCGCGTCGCTGCCGGAGGGCGTCGGCATGACGGATGCCGCAGCGCTCTGCGACGGCGGACTCACCGCGCTCCCGTTCCTCCGCGACGGCGCCCGCGTGCAAGCCGGCATGCGGGTGCTCGTCAACGGCGCGTCGGGCAGCGTCGGCGCGGCGGCGGTGCAGCTCGCGAAGCAGTTCGGCGCCGAGGTGACCGCGGTGTGCGGCCCCGCGCACGTCGAGCTCGCCACCGCACTCGGCGCGGACCGCGTGCTCGATCACACCCGAACCGACTTCACCCGCGAGCGCGAGGGCTTCGACGTGATCTTCGACGCGGTCGGCAAGAGCTCGTTCCGGGGCAGCCGGCGCGCGCTCGTACCCGGGGGCACATACCTCACGACCGTGCCGTCCGGCGCCATCATGCTGCAGCAGCTCACCTCTCGCCTCGGGCGCCGTCGCGCCGTCATCATGTTCACGGGCCTCCGGCCCGACGCCGACAAGGCACCCGACCTCGAGCAGCTCGCCGCGCTCGCGGCATCCGGAGCGGTTCGGCCACCGATCGAACGAGAGGTCGCGCTCGACGACGTCGCGACGGCGCACCGCATCGTCGACACCGGGCACAAGGCGGGCAGCGTGATCCTTCGAATCGTGAGGGCGGAGGTCGCGGCATGAGGGCCGTGGTGCGCAACCGCTACGGCGGACCCGAGGTGCTCGCGTCCGCCGCGGTCGACGAGCCGCCCGCTCCCCGCGACGACGAGGTGCTCATCCGCGTGCAGGCGGTCGCGGTGAGCGCCGGCGACGTGCTGCTGCTGCGAGGCGAACCGCTCGCCATCCGCGCGGTGTCGGGGCTGCGCCGCCCGAAGCAGCCGATCATCGGACGGGATGTCGCGGGCGAGGTCGTGGCGGTCGGCGCGGGGGTCACGAGGCTCGGGGTGGGCGATGCGGTGTACGCCGAAGCGGACCAGGGCGGGTTCGCCGAGTTCGTCACGGTGCCCGAGCGCTTCGTCGCGCTTCGGCCCCGCACGCTCGACGCCGTGCACGCCGCGGCGATCGTCGTGTCGGGCACGACCGCGTTGCAGGGGCTCCGTCTCGCGGGCCTGCGCGCCGGGCAGCACCTGCTCGTGAACGGAGCCTCGGGCGGCGTCGGCGGCTTCGCCGTGCAACTCGCGACGGCGATCGGCGCCGAGGTGACCGGCGTCGCGCGCACCTCGAAGCTCGAGCACGTGCGGGCGATCGGCGCCGACCACGTCATCGACCACCTGACGACCGACTTCACGGCGACCGGCGAGCGCTACGACGTGATCTTCGATCTCGTCGCCGATCGTCCGCTCCGCGCAGTGCGCCGCGCACTCGCGCCGCACGGCACGCTCGTGCTGTCGTCGGGCCGGGGCGGACGCGTGCTCGGTCCGCTCGGACGCATGGCCGCGGCATCCGTCATCTCGCCGGTCGTCTCGCAGCGGCTCGTGACGCTGGCGGCGACGCGGAACGCCGACGACCTCGCCGAACTCGCGCGGCGTGCCGAGGCGGGCGAGGTCGCACCCGTGGTCGACGAGGTCTTCCCGCTCGAACGAGCCGCCGAGGCCATCGCCCGCCTGGAGTCGGGGAACGTGCGAGGCAAACTCGTGCTCACCGTCTGAGCCGCAGCCGCGGGCCCGCTGCAGCCCCGGCCGCAGCGCGCCTCAGCCGAGCAGCACCGCGCCGTAGGCGAGCGCCGCGATGAGCACCCACGAGGTGAGTCCGACGATGAGCGCGCGCCAGCCCGTCGACGCGAGCTCATCGAACCTGATGGCGGCGCCGAGCGCGAAGAGGGCCGTCGCGAGGAGCGCGGTCTGGAGGAGGTCGGCGCCCTCGAGCACCGGTGGGGGCAGTGGGACGAACGTGCTCACCACGACGGCCACGAGGAAGCCGGCGATGAACAGCGGCACGATCGGCGGATGCGCGCCGTCGACCGGCACGCGGCGCCGCCGCTCGACCGCAGCCGTGACCGCGACCATGGGTGCGAGCATGAGCACGCGGGTGAGCTTCACGACGACCGCCACGGCGAGCGCGGCCGGTCCGGCGAGCTGCGCCGTCGCCACGACCTGTCCGACGTCGTGCACGCCGGCTCCGACCCAGTGTCCGAATCCGGTCGACGAGAGTCCGAGCGGATGCCACAGCGCGGGCAGCACGGCGATGGCGAGCGTGCCGCACAGCGTCACGAGCGCGATGGGCACCGCCTGCTCCTCGTCGCGCGCGCGGACGGTGGCCGCCATCGCGCCGATCGCGGACGCGCCGCAGATCGAGAAGCCGCTCGCGACCAGCACGGGCTGGTGCCCGGGAAGCCCGAGAGCGCGACCGAGCCCGATCGTGCCGACGAAGGTCGCGATCACGACGGCCACGGTCGTCGCGATCGTGAGCCATCCGAGATCGAGGATGTCGACGAGGCTCAGCTTCAGGCCGAGCAGCACGATGCC
>JAPSJT010000054.1 GCA_031178045.1 Agromyces sp. | reverse complement strand
GCAGCGAGCGCTGCGAGCGCCTCGACGTCCCGGGCGGACCCGAGCACGATCGGTTCGATGCCCGTCGCGCGCACGGCGTCGGCCATGGCCCGAGCCGAGCGGGCGACGATCGCCCACGCGCCCGGGGCGAACACGAGCGGGGGCGGCGGCACTTGGGGCGCCGGCTCGTCGGCCACGCCCGCCTCGTCGACGAACTGCACGCGATGTCCGCGCCACTGGCCGGCGCCGGGTCGATCACCGGCGCGCCACAGCTCGCCCGCGCCGCCGGCGTGCACGAGCTCCCCGCGGCTCGGATGACGGAGGAGCGCCGTTTCGGCGAACGCCTCGCGGATCGACGCGGGAAGACGGTGGGCGGCACCGGCGGCGGCTGCGACCGCGAAACCGCGTGCTCGGCCCTCGCGCAGGATCGCCTCGAGCGAGCTCATGGCTGCCTGACGGTAGTCGTCGGGCCACTCCCGGAAGCGGAGGTCGAGGTCGTCGACGAGCAGGATGCCGTCGGCCCGGTCGTTCGCTCGCACCCGGCTCAGGGCATCGTGCAACGTGTCCCATTGGGCACTCGGCGAGCCGTGCACGCGCAGCGTCGGGATGCCCTGCTCGAGTGCTCCCCGATCGACCGCGGCGAGCGCGGTCGATCGGCCGCTGCCGGGAGCGCCGAGCACGAGCAGGTGGCCGTCTCGTGATGGCGACCACAGGGCGGGTTCGTGTCGCTGCCGCTCAGGCACATCGAGGAGGCCGAGCGCGATCGCCGCTTCGTCGGCATCCGACCACCCCCTTCGGCAGTCGCGGATCATCTGCGTCGTCACTCGCGTGGGCAGCGGATCCACCCACGGTCGGCGCGCGCGGGGGACGTCGCGACCCGCGGTACGCAGGGAATCCAGCGTGCCCGCGTCGAGTCTCGCGGAGTGGAACTCGACGACGGCCCCGTCACCGGGGTCGATCATGCCGCGGCCTGGGGAATCCGCATCGAGACGGGCGGCGGCGTCGGTGCCGACGATCGCCGCGCTGTCGGCGGGGTGCATGACGCGGAGCGAGATCCGGATCGGGCAGTTCGCGCTCACCTGCTCGCGGACGACGCCGTTCGGGCGCTGCGACGCGAGCACGAGGTGCATGCCGAGGGATCGCCCGCGCGCCGCGATGTCGGCGACGACGGCGCCGAGGTCGGGGAATCGCTCGATCATCGCCTGGAACTCGTCGATCACGATGACGAGGCGCGGGAGCACCGTCTCGCCTGGAAGGTCGGTGATGTCGCGGACTCGCTCGACGAGGAGCACGGACTCGCGGTGCCTGAGTTCCGCCCGCAGGCTGATCACCGCCCGCTCCGCCTCGCTCTCGTCGAGATCGGTGACGATCCCGGTCACGTGCGGGAGCTCGCGCACCGGCTCGAACGCCGCGCCGCCCTTGAAGTCGACGAGGAGGAACGCGACCCGGTCGGGTGCACGGCACCTCGCCATCGCCGCGATCCACGCGAGAAGGAACTCGCTCTTGCCACTGCCGGTCGTGCCCGCGACGATCGCGTGCGGCCCCCGAGCGGCGAGGTCGAGCACGAGCGGGCCGGTGGCCGTCACACCGACGACGGCACTGAGGGAGGAGCGATCGTCGGGCGCGATCGATGGCTGCACGAGCTCACCGAGGTCGAGTCGAAGCGGCAGGCGGGCCGACGCCGAGCCCAACCCCTCGCGCATCGCGGCCTGCCGCAGCCGGCGCGCTGATGCGGCGGACTCGGGTTCGCCGAGCAGTTCGGGCACGATGGCGACGCGACCCGCGCTCGTTCCACGAACCTCGATCGACGCATGCTGCGGATTCTCGATGACGACGACGGTCTCGATCGCCGCCGGCAGTTCCTCGACGACGGTCGCCAGCGCGACCGTGAGCGGGGCCGACCCAGGCACGCTCGCCGGGTCGCGATCGGCGGGACCCTCGACGAAGCGGACGCGGTGCGTTCCCCCGGCGTCCCGGTGAGGGAGTGCCGCAGACCATGCCCAGGCGGGGGTCGGCGGGAGGTCCAGGTCGACCACGCCCGGCCGGCAGCGATGGGCGAGCTGGATGACGATCGCGCGAGCCGCAGCACGGACGAGCGGTGGTGAGCCGACGAGGCCGACTCCGCCCTCGAGCGAGGCGAGTACCGGTGCGTCGTCGAGGCGTCGGGCCCGCTCGAGCATCGCCCGATCGTCGTCGTCGAGCGCCTGGCCGTCGACGTGCAGCCTGCTCGCCACCGGTCCCCTGCCCAGCACGACCGCTTCCGGACGGATCTCGCGCCAGTCCAGCGCGCCCTCGACGGCGATCCGATGACGGGTCGGCGGGGTCGCGCGCCACGCGCCGTCACGCTCGGCGCGGTGCCCCTCGGCGATCGCGATCGCGAGTTCGTCGAGCCGCCGCGCCCGGTCGGCCGAGGAGCGCCGACGGAGTCGTCGGGCCGCGCGGCGACCATCGAGCACCGACCCGAGTGCGACGATCGGTCCGAGCGCGGCGAAGACGAGCACCATCGCGGTTCCCGTCACGGCCCACAGCACGAGCGCCCCGACCGCGGGAGCCAGCATGGCGACCCACGGGAAGCCGCTCGGCGCCGGTTCGGAGGGATGCGGCGGGAGGGCGAGGCGCGTGGCTGTGGCGCCGGCTGCCGAGTCGAACACGTCCATTCCGACAATCCGATCAGCCGGGACGTGCGGGATGATGCGCCGATCGTGGAACGACTCGCTGCAGCAGCGAGGCCCGGCTGTGGAGGACGAGTGGGTGCGCTCAGCGCACGGTGAAGTGCTGCTCGGCGAGTTCGACCCTGCTCCCCCGCGGCACCAGGTAGCGACGTCCGGGCTCGCACCGGACGGCGCCGTCGTCGGGACGACGCACGACGGTGCCATTGGCCGAGAATCGATCGGCGATCCAGAGCACGCCCTCATGGGCGCCGAACTCGAGGTGCGTCTTCGAGACCGAGAGCGTGTGGTCGCCGATCTGCACGAGGTGGTCGAACGACTCGCCGGGCTGCGGGAGCGGCTTGCGCCCGATGAGGCCGGTGCCGAAGACGGTCTTCGTCTCACCGGTACTGAACGAGAGGACGAACCTCGGAGCCGTGAGGGCCTCGACCGGCGTCGCGGCATCCGCGGTCCGACCGCTGCCTCCGCCGACGATCGGCGTCACCGCGTGGAACCCCTCGACCGGGATGCTGATCACACCGCTGTTGCGCCGTGCCGGACGCTCGATCATCGTCGTATCGCCCGGTCGGGGATCGGGGCGTCTCCGCGACTCGGGGGTCGCGCTCGTCGAACTGCCGCAGTCGCCGCAGAACATCGCGCCCTCGGGGAGCGCGGCTCCGCAGATCCGGCACGTCACGGCTTGGCTCCTCTCCGGGTCACAGCGTACCCGCCGAGCGAGGCGAGCGAGATCGCCGCCCGCAGCCGCTCACGTCGGGTGCGCGGGGCGCCCAATCGCTCGGCGAGCTCGTCGACCGCGACCCAGACCCGGACGTCGTCGCCGTCGCTCGGTCCGTCGGGGGCGAAGACCGAACGATCCACGACCGCGGCGAGCACGAGCGGAGCGAGGCCTCCGACGGTGGCTGCCTGTTCGGACCGCGTGGCGTTCGCGCGGATGGGATACCCGAAGTCCGCTGCCGTGTCGGCGAACTCCTGCCAGCCGCCTTCGATGCGTTCGACCGACGTGGGCGCGTGACGTCGCAGTCGCCTCCGGCGCAGCTTCGCGACGATGACGGCGAGGAACGGGCTGAGGAGCAGCGCGAGGCCGAGCACGACCGTTCCCGCGATGCCGAGCACGGTCAGCAGCACTGCCACCCACGGCTGCGCCTCCTCCTCGCGCTCGTCGAGCGGAGGGTCGGGATCGGTGTCCAGTTCGTCGACACGGGTCCGATCCTCGGGTGGCGGTAGCGCGGACTGCGGGCGCGAGACGACCGTCGGCTCGTCGGGTTCGCGCTCGGGGATCTCCCGCCAGCTCGGATTCGGGTCGATCGGCAGCCAGGCGCCGTCGGCCTCCTGCACCTCGATCCACGCCTGGAGCTCGTCGCCGTGGAAGACGGTCGCGCCGCTCGATCCCTCGTCGACCGGCTCCGAGCGCCCGGAGACCGCAGCACGCGCGGGATCCGCATCGTCCGCGGGCAGGTACCCCACCACGACGCGGGCCGGGAAGCCGATGCGCCGCGCCATGAGGGCCGCAGCGACAGCGTACTGCTCGCCGTCACCGACCATCGGTCGCTCGGTGGCGAGCTCGACGAGGCGATCGAGCGAGTGACCCGAACGGCTCGGCGGCTCGTCCTCGCCGCCGTGACTCACGTAGCCCTCGCGGTGGAACCCCGCGATGACCGCCTGCAGGCGCTCGCCGGCGTCATCCGAGGAGGGCGCCCAACGATCAAGGAGGTCGGCGAGCTCCTTCGGAAGCTCGGGCGTCGTCGGGAGCACGCTCGTGCCCGGTCGGAGCTCGGCGATGCTCGCAGGAGGAAGGGGCGCGACGGAATCGACTCGGTATCGATCGCCGGGCCGCAGACCCCCCTGCACCGCACCCGTGCCGGTCGCGTCGTTGTAGAAGAACGTGTTCGCGAGCGTCTCGGCCCGCTCGCCGGAGAACGTGATCCGCTCGAGCCGGCCGACGCCGGGCACCCAGACGCCGGCGTAGCCGAGCACCCTCACGTCGATCGCCAGCCGTTCGCCGATCGTGTCGGACTGGTCGAGACGGTACGGCACGCGCGCGAATCGGCCCGACTCCGCCGCGCCGTCGACTCCGCCGACCGAGTAGACGATCCCGTCATAGGTATCGAGCGTCGCGAGGCGGACGCCCATGCCGGTTGGCAGCCCCCGCACCTCGAGCATCGGTGTGCCCGCGACATCCTCGGCGAACGCGGCGCGGTATCCCGCCAGCGGGCTGTCGTGCGCACGAGGCTCGAAGGGCGGTTGCAGTTCGGCCCGCACCACGCTTCGCGCCGGGGCCGGCAGCGCCACGGACGCGGCCGTCGCACCGACGAGCGCGACGGTGATGAGCACCGACGCGCCGAGGACCCGCCTCGCATCGGCGAGCGCCGCTTCGACGGGCCGCCCTGAAGTGATCGCCCGGCGCCTGGCGATGCCGATACGAACGAGCCAGGCGACGGCCGTGACGAAGAAGGCGAGTCCTGTCTGGATCGCGAGCGCGTCGTGGATCACGCCGAGCGCGATGCCGGCCAGAAGCAGGACGGCCGGAGGCACCACCGCCGCGGCGGGCGTTCGACTCCGCAGGGCGATGGTGACGGCCGTCGCCGAAGCGATCAGTCCCAGGAGGAAGACGGGGACGAGGAGCGCCTGGTACGAGCCGACCGGGACGGCGACCGTCACGAGCTGCTTCCACGAGAGTGCCGCACCCGCGAGGAGCTCGATGAGCCCGTGCGGCGTCGGGAGGACGCCGCCGATCGCCCGGCTCGGGACGGCAGCGGGCACGCCGAGCACGAGATAGGCGCCGACGACGGCTGACGCTACGAGCCAGGCGGGCCAGTGGAACCGCGCACCGGCGACCCCGATCGCCGAGCCCGCCGAGATCGCCAGACCGGCGGCGACGAGGAACGCCGGGCTCTCGTGGATCGGCCACCACGGGATCATCGCCGCGGCGAGCATCGCGAGGATGAGTGCGACGCTGATCGTGGTCGGCCAGAACCTCGTCGCCCCGGCAGCTCGGCGCGTCGGGCTCATACGACCGACGCCGATCTCGTGAGCATCGCGCGCAGGTCGTCGAGGTAGCCGATCCCGAACACCGTGAGTCCGGAGATCGTGCGTGCGGTGGGTTCTCCCTCTGGCGCGCACTGGACGGCCATCGTCTCGACCCCCGCGGGCAGGCGGGATGCCGCCGCTCGCATGGGAGCGAGCCCGCGCGCCGATCCCGTGACGAGGATGGCGAGCGACACGCCGGGGAGCCCCTCTGCCGCGGCTCGCGCGACGTCGGGCAGGAGCACCGCCGCATCGTCGCGCTCGACGATGCACAACGCGTCCAGCAGGCGATCACGCGACACCGTGGGGAGCTCCCGCATCGCGCTGCCACGCCTGAGGTCGCCGTGGCGTCCCGACACGACGAACGACACGGTGCGGGCATCACGGATGGCGCGGGCGCCGATGGATGCCGCAGCACTCACGGCGAGCTCGAACTCCGCGTCATCCGCGTAGGCGCCGGGCTCCACGTCGAGGAGGACCATGAGCCTGCTGCGGCGAGTCTCCTCGAACTGGCGCACCATGAACGTGCCGGTCTTCGCCGAGCTCTTCCAGTGGATGAACCGCCGGTCATCGCCGGGAACGTACTCGCGGAGCGCATGGAACGCGATGTCGCTCGACGTGAGGTCGCGCGTGGGCGTGCCCTCGAGGTCGCGGATGAATCCGGTGCTGAGCGGGGCGATGGCGATCGTGCGGGGGTGCACGTGCAGTTCGACGGATTGCGACCAGACGATCTCGCGGCGCATGAGCCCGACCGGGTCCGCACGGACCGTTCGAGCCGGCCCGACCGGGACGACGCCGCGACGATCCGTCGGGATGCGGAAGTGCTCGTCGAACGCGCCGCCGCGGGGCAGCCCCGGCAGTACCCGTTCGATCACCTTTCCGCCGACGGGGATCTCGAGTTGCACGCCGCCGAAGCGCCGGCGATCGGGATTCGCGGCGACGAGCCGAGCCTCGGCCTCCTCTCCGACGACGACCCGCGGAGTGGGCAGCACGAGTTCGATCGTCGAGGCGCCTCGGCCGACGAGCCAGACGGATGCCGCAGCGGCGAGTACCGCGAGTCCCCAGCCGATCGCGATGAACTCCGCCCAGCCCCAGGCGTATCCGATGCCGAGTGCGACGAGTGCGCCGGCGATCACCGCCCAGCCGAGCGGCGTGACGACGCTTCGGACCGCCCCGCTCCAGGCGGCGACGACCGACGCCAGGCGGGCGGCCCTGACGACGGCGCGCCCGATGACCACCGCGAGGAGTCCTTCTCTCCTGGCCTCCTCCGGGATCGTCGTACGCGTCTGGGCGAAGCTCACACGGCCTGCCTCGTGGACGGCGGCGGCGTCTCGATGAGCACCTGGGCGATCATGTTCGTCGCGGTCACGCCGTCGAACTCCGCCTCGGCGTCGAGGATGAGTCGGTGCGCGAGCACGGGCTCCGCGAGCGCCTTGACGTCATCGGGCACGACGTAGTGACGTCCCCGCCCTGCGGCGTGGGTCTTCGCTGCGCGGATGAGGGCGAGCGCGCCGCGGACGCTCACGCCGAGCCGGACCTCCCGTGCGGTGCGGGTGGCATCGATGAGCCGGGAGACGTAATCGTGGATGGTCGGGTCCACGTAGACCGTGCGAGCGAGCGCGGCCATCTCCACGATCTCCTCGGCGTCGAGCTGCGGCTGCACCTGCTGGTCGTGGGCGCGATGGTCGGCACCCTCGAGGATGCGGATCGTCGAGGCATGGTCGGGGTAGCCGATCGAGGAGCGCATGAGGAAGCGGTCGAGCTGCGCTTCGGGGAGGCGATACGTGCCGGCCTGCTCGACGGGATTCTGCGTGGCGATCACCATGAACGGATGCCCCACCGGGTGGGTCCGTCCGTCGACGGTGACCTGTCCCTCCTCCATGACCTCGAGGAGCGCCGATTGGGTCTTCGGGCTCGCGCGATTGATCTCGTCGGCGAGCACGATGTTCGCGAACACCGGACCGGGATGGAACTCGAACAGTCCGCTCCGCTGGTCGTACACGGTGACGCCGGTGATGTCGCCGGGAAGGAGGTCGGGTGTGAACTGCACGCGGTTGCTCGTGCCGTGCACGGATTGGGCCATGGCGCGGGCGAGCGAGGTCTTGCCCGTGCCGGGCACGTCGTCGAGCAGGAGGTGTCCCTCGCTGAGGAGCGCGGTGAACGCGAGCCGCACGACCCGGTTCTTGCCGAGGAGCACCTCCTCGACGGCGCCGACGAGTCGATCGAGGTTCGCTGCGAACCGGGTCGCCTCCCCGTGGGTCATCGTCATGCTGGCTCCTCGTTCATCGGTTCTCGTATCGCACGGTCAGGCCGGCGACCTCAACATCCAACCAGACGCGCTCGCCCGGCCCGGCCGCGGGAATCTGGCACGTCGTCGACGTCTGAGCGGGGCGGCCCTGGGGGTCGCCGGCGACGCCGCAGCGGAAGGTCACCGGCAGTCCGGAGTTGTCGGGCGCGGCCGTCCATGACCAGGTTCCGGTCGCCGGATCCCAGTTACGGCTCGGCAGGGCGAACGTGAGCGACGGCGAATTCTCCTTCGGGAGCACCTCCGACCATGGACCGCAACTGCCCCAGATCGAGCACGACCGCACCTGGAAGCGGGCCGTCTCCCCGAACGGCTGCGCCAGCAGCTGGCGCAGCCAGCCGGAGCCGCCGAACTCGACAGGCGAGCCGACCTGCGCCCCATTGGCGGCGACGGCGACGATCTGGAACCGCCAGGCGTCGGCGTCCACCCGCTCGATGTAGCGGTCCCAGGTCTCGGTGTTCAGCCATGCCATGCTCGACTGGACGTCGCGGATCGCGCCGGGCGCCGGACGCACCACGATGCCGGCGACCTCGGTGTTCACGCAACCGGCGCGGTTGTAGCCCCACACGACGAAGGAGTACCTCGTCGACTCGGTCACGGTGCCCGGGAATCGAACGCTCGTGGCATCCGCGCCCACCTGCACCATCTCGGCGACGGTGCCACCGCTCGTGGGAACGATGACCTCACCCGGCGCGGGGCTCGTCACCGCACAGGCTTGGGGGCCCGACGGCACCTCGCTATGGCCGTCGGCGAGACGCTGCACGAAGTATCCGGCGACCGGATCGCCGTTGCCGGAGAATGGCGACCAGGACACGACGACGGTGCCGGCCGCGGCGTCGCCGGTGACCGAGATGCTGCCGGCGATGGGCGAGCCGAACGGGGTGCCCGTCCCGCCGGCCTCGGTCCAGGCGGCGAGCGCGGGGTACGCCTCGTTCCGAGCGCTGACGGTGAATGGGACCTGGCTGCCGTTCTCGAGCCCTTGGGACTCGGTCATGCAGACGGTCGCGGTGCACGCTGCGGCGGCGTCGACCTCGCTCGACACGCCGGCGACCGTCACGACGTACGTATTCACCGCGCTGCCGGAGCCGGCGCCGACCGGTGCCCATTCGATGCGGAGCCGTCCGTCGAGCGGCAGTGCGCGCAGGGCCGATGGCGGCGGCGGTACCACGTCGGACCAGATGGGTCCGGGCGCGTCGACGGGGTCTGAGAGACCGATCGCGTTGCGCGCCTGCACGCGGACGACGACGGCGTTCGACTGCCCGTTCCCGGGGGTCTGCACCGTGCACGTCGTCGCCGCGCAGGTCGACGTGGAGAGCACCTCGCCGCCGCCCGGCGCGAGCAGGCTGATCTCGTATCCGGTGATGGGCGAGTTGTTGAACCCGCCCGCTCCGAAGACGACGTCGAGCGTCCCGTCTCCGAATCCGGTGACCTGCGCGCCGGTCACCGGGTCGGGACGGTCCTGCACGGAGATCGTGATCGTCCCCCACGCGTACCGGCTCGGATCGCCCGTGGCATCCGCGACCTGGTATTGCAGCGTGGTGTTCACCGGAGCCGCCGCGCTGCCCACGTCGACGGTGAGCGTCGAACGGTCTTCGCTCGGCCGGATAACGACGCCGGCGGGCAGCCCCTCGTCGAGACCTCGGACTCCGACGACGCGCAGAGGCGTGTCGGGGAACGGATTGGTCGCGCGGTCGTTCGCGAGCACGTCGATCGTCGTCGTGCGTCCGCGTGCAGCGACGGCGACGTCTGCGGCCGGCTGAGCCAGCGGTCTCGTCGAGGGGACGACGCGCAGCTCGATCCGACCGGGCTGTCCGGCGCCGTCCGCGTCCTCCACCTCGATCATCGCGGACTGCAGGGAACCGTTCGGTGTCGATTCCGCCGCAGCGATCGTCAGCGTCTGCCCGTCGAGGGCCACCCCGAAGCCCTCGGGTTGCGGCTGCAGGATGCCGAACCGCAGCTCGTCGAGCGCCTCGGGGTACGGGAAGTTCGTGAGCTTCACGAGGTCGATCGTCTTGGATTGCCCGGGCTCGAAGTCGATGACGCCTCCGGTGAAGACCGGAGGCTGGTCCTCCGTCGGCTCGACCGTGATCGGGATGACGATCGTGCCCGTGCGACCGGAGGGGTCGGCGGCCGACTCGCCGTCGGTGGCGGTGAACGAGACGGACGCCGGTCCGAAGTACCCCGCCTCGCTTCGGAATCTCAGCGTGTCCGCGTCGACGACGAGGTCGGTGCCGTCGTCGTGCGAGGCCCGCACGGTCGCGTCGTCGGTGATCCGCACCGGTCGCCCCGAGGCGGCGACGACGTAGTCCTCGAGCTCGAGGACCACCTCCGCTCCGCTCTGCACCCGCACCTCGGGCGCATCCCGCCGGAGCTGCGGAAGTGCATCGTCGCGGCCCGGCACCCAGATGAACGCGTAGGCGTGGACGGACGGATCGTCGGGGTGGCTCACCCGGAAGGGGATGATGCGGCGGCGATCCTCGACCACGACGCGAACGCTCCCGTCGGGGCGCACCTGCGCTCCGGCGTCGTAGCCGTCGACGAGCGAGACCTCGAGGTCGGTGACGGCGCCGTCGGCGAGGAAGACGTTGCGCAGCACCTCGACATCGACCGACTCCTCACCGAGGACGTCGCTCAGGCTGAGCACGGTGTCTGCGGCTTGGGGGCGCGCGAGCGGTGCATCGTTCCTCGCCTCGACGGTGAGGAAGCTCGATGCCGTGCCGAGCCGCGCGTTCTCGATGGTGTAGATGAACCCGTAGTCGCCCTCTCCCTCGGGCACCGCCACCTCGATCGTGTCCTTCTCGATCACCGCCGTCGCGCCGGGGAGGGTCGGTTCCACGGCGGTCAGTTCGAGCGGCCCCCCATCGGGGTCGGAATCGTTCTCGAGCACTCGCACCGAGAGTGTGCGGCCGGGACGGACCGTCACGACGTCCTCCACCGCGATCGGCGATCGGGCGCCCTCGAGCCGAGGTGCGATCCCGACCCGGATCGACGCCGTCGCCCTGGCGCCGAGGGCGTCCACCACCTCGTACTCGAAGCTGTCGGTGCCGGGCGAGTACTCCCCCGCTTGGTATTCGAGCCAGTCTCCGCCGCGGCCGACGACCGCGCCACGGTCGGGATTCGAACCCTGGCCGAGCAGTTGCACCGAATCGCCGTCGGGGTCGGAGCCGCCGAGCGGGATGGGGATGCGCACTCTGTCGCCGGCGATGACGCGAGCCGTGACCGCGCGGGGAACGGGGGCCGTGTTCGTCTCGGGATCGGCCGCGCGCACCGAGATCTTCACGGTCGCGGTCGCGTACTGCCCGTCGGGGGCGTCGATGCGGTAGAGCGCTTCGAACTCTCCGGGCTCGTCGGGGGCGAAGTAGCGCAGGCGGTCGCCGGCGGCGAAGAGCAGCCCCTTCTCCGGAGGTGCGACGAGTTCGGGCGAGAGGGCGATGGGGAGCGAGTCGGGGTGCTCGTCGTTGTCGAGCACGCCGATGTCGATGACGTCGCCCGTACGAGCGGAGATCGTGTCGGGCGCCGCGACGGGCGGCTGCGTGCGTTCCGGCTCGGGCACCTCGACCACCGTCACCTCGCCGTCCGCTTCCGCGAGCCCGTTGCTGACGCGGTAGCCGAAGGTCGTCGATCCAGCGGCGAGTGGACGGGAGAGCGTCACGCGAAGGATGCGATGCTCCACGATCTCGACGCGGACGCCCTCGTCCTCGGCGGAATCGGTGATGCCCGTGACGATGAGCACGCCGCCCGTCGGGTCGATGTCGGTTGCGAGCACGTCCACGTCGACCGGCTGCTCCATCCGCATGAACGCGGTGTGGGGCACCGTGATCGGCGTCGTGTCGCGGTCGGGCGGGGCCGTCACGTCGACGCGCACGAGGCCCGTGGCCGTGAGGGTCCCGTCGGTGACGGAGTACTCGAGGTAGTGCGTACGGGCCGCGCCGCTCGTGAAGCGGAAGGTGCCGCCGTCGAAGTCGGCGGTCACGACGACGTCGGGCTTCGCGGGCACCGCGCTCAACCGCACCTGGCCCGAGCCGCCGCGCACGTGGCGGAGGGGCTCGATGCGGATCTCCTCGCCCGCCGTGGCCCTCGCGACGAAGGGCTCGGCGACGAGCGGCACGTCGCCCGGCGCGCGCACGGCGACCGACATCGCGCCCGCACCCTCGTCGCGGCCGTCGGAGACGACGAGCGACACGGCGCGGGTGCGACCCTCGGCCCGCCCCTCGTCGAAGACGACGGTGCCCTCTGCGGTCGAGGAGAGCGTGTCGGGCGCGTCGACGCTCGCAGACCGCAGGAAGAAGGGATCGCCGTCGGGGTCGATCCAGTCGCCGAGCACGGGTGTCGTCACGCGGCCGCCGGTGGCGACCGCCGCGTGCGTCTGCCGCTGCTGGAGGGGAGGCGAGTTCTGCTCGGCGTCGCGTACCGCGACCGAGACGGCGGCGTGCGCCGTGCCGCCTCGCCCGTCGCTCACCGTGTAGCCGAAGTCGATCGTGCCCGAGACCCCGTCGTCGAGCGTGAGCTGGAGCTGCTGGTTCTCGGAGACGAGGTCGAGGCGCGCACCCGGCGGCAACTGCCCGTCGACCCCGTCGACGACGAGGACGTCGCCGTTCGCGTCGTAGTCGTTCATGAGCACCGGCAGGAGCGTCGTCCGGCCGGGTCGGGCGCCGAGCTCGTCGGCCGTCGCGACGGGAGGAGCCTGGCTCTTCTCGATCGTGGGCTCGTTGTCGGGATCGTTCTGCTCGATCGTCTCCTCGTCGCGCTCGTTCAGGAGCAGTTCGTCCCAGTTGTCGATGGGCGCGTAGTCGTCGGATGCGACCCAGGAGCGGCCGGTGCCGCGATCGTTGAGCACGAGCGCGTCGCCGTTCGCGAGGAACGCGAGCTCCCCCGCGCCGGTCGGGCCGTCGAGCGGCGTCCGTCGCCCACCCGCACCCTCGCACGAGCGCCACGCCTCCCCCCGCCACGCGGCGTGGAGGCATCCGCCGTGCTGCAGGGGCGCGACGGGTGCGCCGGACGCGTCGTCGACGAGGCGACTCGGCTCGCCGCCGTCGAGCGGGGCGCTCAGGAGTCCACCGCGGATGCCGATCGCGACGGCGTCGCCGGCGGCGGATGGTGACTGCAGCACCGGATCCGAGTTGTCCTCGAGCAGCGAGGAGAGATCAACGGAACGCCCGTCGATGTAGAGCAGGCGCGCCGTCGCATCGAGCACCACCCAGTGCTCGGCGATCGAGGTGATCTGCACGTCGTGATCATCGTCGACGGGCGGCACCTCCCAACGGGCGGCGACCGTCTCCTCCTCGGCGGCGTCGACGCGGGCGACATCGCCCGTCGTCGGCGTGTAGGCGAACATGACGCCGGACGGGTCCACGGACGTGACCGCTCCGGAACCGAACGTGAGAATCGGATCCGACTCGCTCCGGAACGCCTCGAACTCCGCGACCGGCACCGACCAGACCTCGCCGTCGGTCGCCACGACGACCCGCGAGCCGGCCAGCGCGACCGACGTGTCGCCGGGGGGCACGGGCACGTCGACCGTAACGGTCGCCGTCGTGGGATCGACGATGCCCACGCTCGCCCGCTCCCGATCGAGCACGAGCACGGTCGCGCCGCGCTGCACGATCTCTGCCCCGCTGCTGCTCGTCTCGACGACGGAGTTGAGCTCGCGCACCGCCGTGTTCGCCCGGCCGATGGACTGGAACTCGTCGCTCACGACCCAGACCGAGGCGTCGCCGAGGTCGACCCGCTGCGCGGCGTAGCCGCCGGAGGCGACCGCGACGCCGGCGACGATCGCGACGACCGCCGTGATGGCGGCAGCGGTGGCGACCGCCGAGCGACGGCGTCCGAGATCGGGCAGGCCTCTCATCAGACGCCTGTCTCGACGTCGACGCAGCGCTCCGCACTCGGGGCACCTGACTTGCCGTCGCGCGTGACCGTGACGGTCGCGCACACGCGGTCGCCGGGCTCGGCGTCGGCCGCGAACTGCTCTTCCCGCTGCATCGGCGAGGCGACCCCGTCGACCGTCACGATGTACGCATCGCCGCCCTCGAGTCCGGGATCGTCCCAGCTGAACACGACGGAAGGGCCGTCGACCGCGCCCTGCACGTCGGTGACGACGGGGATGGACCGGGTGCCCTGCACGACGGTGAAGACGCCGGCTCCGACGAGGACCACGAGCAACGCCGCCGCGATCGAGATCCCCCAGGCCAGGCGAGACGTCGTGGGGGCTGCGGTACGCGAACGCACGATCGTCCGGTCGTCGGTGTTCCGGACATCGGACGGCACCGAAGCACCGGCGCTTCGCGCCACCGAGCGGCGCCCACGTCGGCGGCCGGACTCGCCATCGCTCGCGAGATGACCGCTGACGCGCGTACGTTCGTCGAGATCGACGGCGGTCGCGAGCGCCCAATCGTCCATGGCGACTTCGAGGGGCGTCTGGGGAAGCCCGAGCTCCTCCTCGACCGATTGCAGGTCGCGGATGAACTCGAGCGCGCTCGCCTGGCGGTCGCGGGGGCGTTTCGACATCGCGCGGGCGAGGATGCGTTCGAGGCTCGGCGGCACGTCGATGCGACCCGTCGGTGCAGGCTTGGCCTTCTCGATGCGCGACATGAGCGTGACGGTGCCGTTGTCGCCTGCGGGCACCTCGAACGGGCTGCGACCCGCGATGAGCGAGTACACGGTCGCGCCGAGCGACCAGACCTCGCTCGCGACCGTGCCCGGCACGTCGTCGTGCAGCACCTCGGGCGCCGACCACGGGATCGAGAGACCGATGGCCTCGCTCTTCTCGGCCTCACCCAGGGTCGCCGCGATGCCGAAATCGGAGAGCACGGGGTGCCCGTAGGCGGTCGTCAGGATGTTCGAGGGCTTGATGTCGCGATGCAGCACCCCCTGCCGATGCGCGGTCTCGACGGCGCTTGCGATCCGGACGCCGATCGAGAGCACCTCGGCGAGCGGCAGCTGCACGGCGCGGTAGCGCTGCCCGAGCGTCGCCGAGCAGTACTCCATCACGAGGTACGGGCGTCCGTCGGCGGCGACGCTCGCCTGATAGACGGTGAGGATCGAGGGGTGGGAGGACAGTTGGGCCATGAGGTCGGCCTCGGCCTGGAACATCCGACGCAGACCGTCGTTCACGACCTCGGCGAGCAGCACCTTCACCGCGACGAGGCGTCGCGGCATGTTCTGCTCGTACAGGAACACGTCGGCGAAGCCACCGGAGCCGAGCACGCGGATGAACGCGAACCCGGGCAGGGTGGGAGGGGTGGACGGCAGACGCCTCGACACGATCCTCCCCTGCGCCGGATGCTCGCACCGCCCGGCTGGCCGGCGGCGCCCGGTGCGACCAATTGTAGATTGGCGTGGGCCGCACCGAGCAGTGCTGTGCA
>JAPSJT010000220.1 GCA_031178045.1 Agromyces sp. | reverse complement strand
GTCGACCGGCTCGCATGGGTGCACCAGATTCCGCGCATCACCTACGCGAACGGCGACGAGGCCGACTACCTCGACCTCACGTTCCGCTGCACGTGGCTCGAGGGCGAGCCGCATCCCGCCGACGGCGAGATGACCGAGGTCGGCTGGCACCGGCTCGACGAGCTGCCCGCAGCGCCCGAGCTGAGCGAGGAGCAGCGACGGCGCATCCTCATCGCCCTGCCCGAGCACGGCGAGACCCGTTTCGAGGGCGGTCGCTGAGCGACGGATGCCTCGTCGGCGCGTCGGCGCAGCGCACTGCCTCCCCTCAGGACAGTGCGACGAGGAGGCTCAAGACCGCGAGCGCGGTGACGATCGGCGTCATCGTGAAGCGCTCGGGCCGACTGCGCGAGATCGCATTGAGCGGGATGCCGAGCAAGAAGTAGCCGAAGACGACCCACATGCCGACGGTCGAGACCGGGTCGGGCACGACGTCGACGACGCCGGCCCGGTCGAGGGCGATCACGACGATGAGGGCGTAGATGACGATCGAGACGAGGCTGCCGATGCGGAGCTTCGCCGGAAGCACGCGATGGGCGCCGCCCCAGGCGAGGTGCCCGAGCGGTGCGCCGAGCGCGAGCGCGAGCTGGAACACCGCGAGGAGGGCGAGGGCGACGGTGAGGATGATCGCGGCAGTCACGCCCGCGAGCCTAGCGGTGGGTCGTTCCGAGCGCAGGACGGTGGCGGTGAACAGTGGACGTTGCGCCGATCTCGGCGCGTTCATTGCCCGGTCGGGTAGCCCGGTTCAGGCGCTTGCCACGTCGATGAGCACCTTGCCGACGGTGCCGCCCTCGACGGCGGCGTGGGCGTCGCCGGTGCGCTCGAGCGGGAATCGCGTCAGCGGCAGCCCTGCCTGCTCGCCCACGTCGAGTGCATGGTCCTCGAGCGCCCGGCCGATGTCCTCGGCGGCCGCCGCGAGCGGCTCGGCGCCGACGGTGTACAGCAGCAGGAACTGGTACCGCACGTTGAGCGAGAAGTGGTGCCGCACGTCGAGCGCCATCTCGGAGCCGCCGTCGGTCGCGTAGACGGAGATCGTGCCGTGGTTCGCGATGATGCGCGAGTTGAGCTCGGCGTTCCGGGCCGGCGACACCTCCACGACGAGATCGACACCGTCCGGCGCGATCGCCCTGATCGTCTCTGCCGCGTTCTCCTCGCGGTAGTTCACGACGTGATGGGCGCCGGCGGATGCCGCGAGCGCGGCCTTCTCGGGCGAACTCACCGTCGTGACGACTCGCGCTCCCGACCAGCGGGCGAGCTGGATCGCCGCGTGTCCGACGGCGCCCGCGCCACCGGCCACGAGCACCGTGCGACCGTCGAGCGCGCCCGGGCCGAGGCGCCGCGGCCCGTACTCCGAGACCGTGAGCGCTCGATGCGCCGTCATCGCCGGAACTCCGAGGCTCGCGCCGATGTCGAAGCCGGCGGCATCGGGCAGCGGCACGACGCGCTCGGCCGGCACGACCGTGAACTCCTGCGCGGTGCCCGTCGGCCGCTGGTGCGCGGCGAGGAAGATCCAGACCCGGTCGCCCACCGCCACGTGCTCGACGCCGTCGCCGACCGCATCGACGATGCCCGCGCCGTCCTGGTTCGGGACGACCTCGGGGAACGGCGTCGGCGAGCCCGCTCGTGCACCCGCCCGCGACTTCCAGTCCGTGGGATTGACCCCTGACACGATCACCCTCACCCGGACCTCCCCGGGTCCGGGTTCGGGGAGCTCCCGCTCCACCAGTTCGAGGACGGACGGGTCTCCGGTGCGTGAATACACGATGGCCTTCATGTCGAGGATCAACGCGGGTCGGTCGCTCGCTCTTCCGGGACCGGAGGCATCGGCCGGATGAATAGTCTTGGGGGATGACGAGTGCGACCCCCGGCACGACCACCGCGACCGGCCAGCGCGGGGTGCCGCGACTCGGCACGGGAGACCGGTCGGCTGCCGCCCTCCTGCTGGTCGCGACGCTCGTCGCGATCGTGTGGGCGAACTCGCCGTGGGCCGAGACCTACGAGGGGTTCTGGTCCATGCCCCTCGAGATCGGGATCGGCGACGTCCACGTGTCGGCGACGATGCACCAGTTCGTCAATGACGCGATCATGACGCTGTTCTTCTTCGTCGTCGGCCTCGAGGTGAAACGCGAGTTCACCATCGGCGAGCTCACCGACCGCTCGCGCGCGATCGTGCCCGTGCTCGCGGCCGTCGCCGGGCTCGGCGTGCCGGCGCTCGTCTTCATCGCCATCGCCCTCCCGACCGGCAACGCACATGCCTGGGGCGTCGTGATCTCGACCGATACGGCCTTCCTCGTCGGCGCCCTCGCGATCATCGGCCCGAAGTTCCCGTGGCGCGTGCGCACCTTCCTGCTCACGCTCGCGGTCGTCGACGACATCGGCGCGCTGCTCGCGATCGCCGTGTTCTACAGCTCGGGCTTCCATCCCGTGCCCATCGCCGCGGCCGTCGTGCTCATGGTGGCGCTCGCCCTCGTGCGGTTCCTGCGCGCCGGCCGCGGCATCTCGTATGCCGTGCTCGGGGCCCTCCTCTGGGTGGCGCTCGCCGAGGCGGGCATCCACCCCACGCTCGCAGGCGTCGCGGTGGCGCTCCTCATCCCGGTGTTCCCGCCGCGCCGCTCACAGGTCGAGCGCACGGCCGAGCTCACCCAGGCGTTCCGCGAGTCGCCGAGCACGAGCTACGCGGCCGCCGTGACGCGGAGCCTTCGAGAATCGCTCTCGATCAACGATCGGCTGCAGAGCGCCTGGGGTCCGTACGTCTCCTTCCTCGTGCTGCCCCTCTTCGCGCTCGCGAACGCAGGCGTGCATCTCGACGGCGCCACCCTCAGCGCGGCACTGACGTCGCCCATCACGTGGGGCGTCGTCGCCGGTCTCGTGCTCGGCAAGTTCGTCGGCATCACCGGCGCGACGGCGCTCGTGCGCGCCGTCGGCCTCGGCCGGCTCGCTCCCGGCCTCGGGATGCCGCGCATCGCCGGAGGTGCGGCACTGTCGGGCATCGGCTTCACGATCTCACTGTTCATCATCCCGATCGCGCTCGACGACCCCGAGACGCAGGACCTCGCCCGGGTGGGCGTGCTCGCGGCATCCGTCATCGCCTTCGCGCTCGGCTGGGTCATCTTCACCGTCGCCGATCGGATGAGCCCGCCCGTGGCCGTGGGCTCGACCCTCGCGCGGCCGTTCGATCCGGACCGCGACCACTTCCGCGGTCGGGCTGATGCCCCGTACGAGATCGTCGAGTACGGCGACTTCGAGTGCCCGTTCTGCAGCCGCGCGACGGGATCGATCGATGCCGTGATCGCCCACTTCGGCGACGAGGTGCGCTGGGTGTGGCGGCACCTGCCGCTCGAGGCGGTGCATCCGCACGCGAAGGAGGCCTCGCAGGCCGCTGAGGCGGCAGCGTTGCAGGGGGCGTTCCTCGAGATGGCGAGGACCATGTTCGCGAACCAGGATGCGCTGACCACCGGCGACCTCTGCCGGTACGCCGACGAGCTGGGGCTCGATCCCGATCGTTTCGTCGAGGACCTGCGCTCGTCACGCGTGATCCGCCGCGTGGAGGACGACCAGCTCGACGCGGAGATGATGGATCTGCACTCGACGCCCACGTTCTTCATCGGCGGCAAGCGGCTGAAGGGTCCCTACGACTCGGCGTCGCTCATCGCCGCGCTCGAGCGGTCGGTCGTGGTACCCGGCTGACGCTGCAGAG
>JAPSJT010000053.1 GCA_031178045.1 Agromyces sp. | reverse complement strand
ACCGGCTGGCGTGACGTCGGACACTCCGCAGTCGAGGCGGTCGCCGGGCCCGCCGGCGCCCGGATCGCCCGGGTCGCCCGGGCCGCTCATCGCCGAGGCGACGGCCCTGGCGGATGCCGCATCCGCGGCCGCCGGCGTCGTCACCCGCCCTGCGCGTCCCGACGAACTCGGCGGCGTGCTCGCCCGCTTCGAGGCGACGTGGGGGGCGGGGCGCTCACCCGACCGGTCGATGCTCCAGGCGCTCGAGCACGCCGGGAACACGCTGCTCGTCGCCGTCGAGCAGCCGGCATCCGGAGCCGATGGCACGACGGGCGCCGAAACGACGGCCGCGGACGGTGCGGCGGCGGTTGCCTCCTCGGATGCCGCAACGGCGCCCGTCGGCGCGACGCTCGGCTTCCTCGGCTGGAACGGCGGCCTGCACCTGCACTCGCACATGAACGCGGTCGACCCGCGGGCGAGGGGTCGTGGCATCGGCGTCGCGCTGAAGCTGCGCCAGCGCGCCCTGTGCCTGGCTCACGGCGTGACCGAGATGCGGTGGACGTACGACCCCCTGATCCGGCGCAACGCGTACCTCAACCTCGTGCGGCTCGGGGCCGAGGTCGTCTCGTTCCTGCCCGACTTCTACGGGCGGCTCGACGATGCCATCACGGGCTCGGATCGCAGCGACCGGTTCGAGGTGCGCTGGCGGCTCGATTCGCCGCGCACGAGCCGGGCCCTCGAGCGCGGCCCCGTGCCGGCCTGGCACCGGGAGGGCGGGCTCGCGCTCGTCGCGGACTTCGAGCGCGTGCGAGCCGAGGACCCCGACACCGCCGCGCGCCTGCGTGACGCCTCCCGCGAGGCGTTCGCCGCGATCGCGCCGGCCGCCGGGCACGAGCGGGGCGGATCGTCCGCACTTCGCGTCGACCTCGACGCGAACGGCGACTACGTCTTCACTCGCGACGACCCCGACCTGGAGGCCTGATGCCGAACGACCCGAACCGCACGCCCGTGCTCGAACGCATCGAGCTGCATCGGCTCGAGGTGCCGCTCGTGCGCCCGTTCGAGACGTCGTTCGGACGTGAGACGGTGCGCGAGGTGCTCCTCGTGCACGTCGTCACCGACGCCGGTGAGGGGTGGGGTGAATGCGTCGCGGGGCGCGACCCGTTCTACTCCGCCGAGTACGTCGACGGTGCGGCATCCGTCATCGAGCGCTACCTGGCTCCGGCGCTCATCGAAGCGACCGCACGGCGAACCGGCAGCAGGGCGGATGCCGCGATCGCGCGGCGCACCGCCGGCCCAGCGGATGCCTCGACTGCGCCGGTGGCAGAGGGGCCGGGCACCCGGGGAGCGACCGTGCCGCTCGCGGCATCCGTCGCCCCGCACCTCGCATTCGTCGCCGGGCACCGCATGGCCAAGGCCGCGCTCGAGACGGCCGTGCTCGACGCCGAGCTGCGCGCGCAGGGCCGCTCGATGGGGGAATGCTTCGGCGCCGCGCGCGAGTGGGTCGACTGCGGCGTGTCGGTCGGAATCGCGCCGACCGTCGACGAGCTCCTCGACGAGGTGGCCGGCTACGTCGAGGAGGGCTACCGGCGCATCAAGCTGAAGATCAAGCCCGGGTGGGACCTCGTGCCGGTCGGGGCGGTGCGCGAGTTGCTCGGTCGCGACGGACTGCTGCAGGTCGACGCGAACACCGCGTACACCGCCGACGACATCCCGCTGCTCGCGAGTCTCGACGTGTTCGAGCTGCTGCTCATCGAGCAGCCGTTCGCCGAGGAGGATCTCGCCACGCACGTGCGGCTCGCCGAGTCGTGCGAGACGCCGGTGTGCCTCGACGAGTCGATCCTCGACCGCACGACCGCGATCGACGCGATCGAGCGCGGCGCCACGAGCATCGTCAACATCAAGCCCGGACGCATGGGCGGCTACCTCGAGGCGCTCCGCGTGCACGACGCGTGCCGCGCGCTCGACGTGCCGGTGTGGTGCGGTGGCATGCTCGAGACGGGCGTCGGCCGTGCGGCGAACGTCGCCCTCGCGGCGCTCCCCGGATTCCTGCTGCCGGGCGACACCTCCGCATCGTCCCGCTACTTCGCCGACGACCTCACCGAACCGTTCGTGATGGGTTCCGGCGAGCATCGCGGTCAGCTGCGGGTGCCGGATGCCCCGGGCTCGGGCGTCACCGTGCGCGAGGAGCTCGTGCGCGAGTGGGCGACCGCCGCTCCCGTCGTCATCACGCCGCGCTGACCCGCATCGCCCCCGGCCGCCTCAGCCGGCCACCTCGGGGGAGGCCTGCGGCTCGGCGACCTCGACACGGCCGAGCAGCAACCGCAGACCGAGGCCCGCGAGCAGCGAGCCGAAGCCTCCGACGACCATGTCGCCGATCGAGTCCCGGTAGCCGACGAAGATCTCGCTGTCGATGAAGGTGTGCCCGAACCACTCGAAGACCTCCCAGAAGACCGCGATCGAGAGGCCGAGCGCGGTCACCGTGACGGCCGTGGAGAGCAGCGGACGCGGCAATGTCGCAGCATCCGCGAGCACGCCGAGCCGTACGAGCACGACGTACGCGAGCGCCGCCCAGATGCCGTTCGTGAGGAAGTGCATCGGGATGTCCCACCAGCGCGCCGTCAGGTAGAGGTCGGTCACGCTGCTCCATGTGGCGGCGAGTGTCGCGACGCCGAACAGGATGTCGAAGGCGGGAGCGAGCCCCAGCACCCGCGGGCTGAACATCGCGATGACCGCGAACGCCAGGCTCAGGGCTGCCGCCGGCCCCCAGCCGACGGCTGCGACGATGATGCTGATCGCGCCCAGCACCCGGATGCCGTCGGCGGCGACCTCGCCGGGCGTCGACGGAGCTTGGAACAGCGTGCGGATCATCGGTGTCCTCCCATGCGTTCGGATGCCGCCGACTCGGCCGCCGCGCCGCGCTGTCCGCGCCATCGCAGCACCGCCTGCACCGGCTCGTGATCGGATGCCGCGCGTCCCTCGAAGCGCGCGGCGTTGATGCCGGTGCGTACCACCTCGACTCCGTCTCCCACGAGGATGAGATCGATGCGCTTGCCACCCGGCCGGCGTCGTCGGTAGTTCGAGAAGGTGCCCCACTGGGGGGTGATCTGCTCGCCGGCGTTCCACGTGTCGCGCAGCGTACCGTCGGCCGTGAGGGCACGGTAGACCGCCGATCGTTCACCGGTGTTGAAATCGCCCGTGACCACGACGGCACCCTCGGCGCCGTCCGAGGCGGCCGACGCGAGCCCGGCGATCAGACGTGCCGAGTGCAGCCGGGAGCGCCACGAGATGTGGTCGAGGTGGGTGTTGAAGGCGACGAGCCGTGCACCGGTCACGGCATCCGTGAACTCGGCCGTGACGAGCACGCGTCGCGCCATGTTGCCCCAGGACCGCGATCCCGGTACGTCGGGGGTGGCCGAGAGGGCGAGCTGCTTCCAGTCGCGGAGCTCGAGCCGCTCGCTGTCGTAGTAGATCGGGCAGCGCTCGCCGCGCCCCGATGGGTCGCGGCCGAGGCCGATGCATCGGTAGCGCGGACCGAGCGCGTCCGAGAGGAACTCCGCCTGGTCGGCGAGCGCCTCCTGCACGCCGAGGAGGGTCGGCTGCTCCGTCGCGAGGATGCGCTCGACGAGCCTCCTGCGCGTCGTCCAGCGGTCGGGGCTGCCCGGTCGGGTGCGCGCGACCCGGCGACGGATGTTGTACGTCATCACGTGCAGGTCGGGGGCGGCGACCGGTCCGATGAGCGCGGCATGCGTCATCCGGCCAGCGTAGGTGCGCGTGGCTCGGGCTGTCGGCCCGTTGCCCTCGCGCAGGAGAACTGCTATCCGGTGCCGGGCCCGGTCGATGCGCGCAGCGGGTGGGCGTCGACGAGTTCGAGTGCCCGTTCGGCGATGCGGGCAGCGGATGCCGCGGCCACGTCGTTCCCGTCGAGCGCGTGCCACGTCGACGAGAGGGTGCACCACGCCGCGAGCCACCGCGCGAACCGGCCGGGCGACAGCTTTGCGAGCTCGGCCACCGCCGCGAATCGCGTTTCGAGTCGCCCCGGCTCCACGGCGCGCACGGGATCGGGATTGCACAGCAGGTTGCAGTAGTCGAAGGCGCGTTCCCCGAGGAGCGCCTTCGGGTCGATCGCGAGCCAGCCGCGCTCGCCGAAGTCGAGCACGTTCGCGTGGTGCAGGTCGCCGTGCAGCACGACGACGTCGCGCTCATCGTCGAGGAGCACCTGAGCGAGATCGGCGCCTCGGCGATGCAGCGGCCCGAGCTCGTCGGCATGCATGAACAGCTGGCGGAACCACGTGCGCAGCGGCGTGAGCGCGGGCGGGTCGCCGGCGGTCGTCGAGACGATGGCGTCGGATGCCCCGTGCAGGGTGAGCGCCGTGCGGCAGAGCACCGCATCGGCTGCGGCATCCGACCCTCCCTCGGCGATGCCGACGAGCGACCGCGCGCCCGTCGCCCGCTCGAGCAGCACCGCGTCGCCGTCGCGTTCGAGCACGAGTGCCGCACCCCGACCTCGCCATGCCGCGAGCAGGGCGCTGCCTCGTCGCTCCTCCTCGTGGTGCGAGATCTTCAGCATCACGGCGGCGCCGTCGGCGGTTCGTGCGGGCGCGAGCGTCGAGGTCGCCGTTCGGAACGGGGTGCCGTCGAGGGTGAGCCGCCAGCGTGGGAGGAGTTCCGCGACGATGCCGGCCTCCGCCCGGTCGGATGCCGCGCCACCGCCCGTCACCGTCCCGCCTCGCCGCGCCCTCCGTCGCCGCCACTCCCGGCATCGCCACGCCCGGCCCAGGGGTCGTAGTCGATCTCGAGCGGCGCCTGCTCGGGACGCTCGGCCTCGGGCACGTGCTGCAGGTTCACCCGGATGCGGTACCAGAGCGAACTCGAGCCGCGCATGCCGTCGACCAGCACGTCGGCGGGCTGCAGCAGGGGCACGACGTCGGGGTGCTTCGACTTCCAGCGGTCGAGCCCCTCGAGCGCTTCGTCCTTGGTCTTCGCGCGAGCGATCTCGATGAGCGGCATCGTCGAGGCCCGTCGTCCGCTGCCGTCTTTCGATGACGGCGGCTTCTCGGCCGGACCGAGCTCCTCGGCTCGCGCGAGCAGCGCCTCGAGGCTGCCGACGGCGTCGTCGATGCCTGCCGCCGGGTCGCCGCGTTCGGCGAACCGTTCGAGCACGGTCGCCACGGTGAATCGCTCGGGGTGGCTCCCGCGCACCTCGTCCCAGTCGAGCGGCGTCGAGACACGCGCATCGGGAAGCGGACGCACCGAGTAGGCGGATGCGACGGTGCGGTCCTTCGCGTTCTGATTGAAGTCGACGAAGACGCTCTCGCCGCGCTCCTCCTTCCACCAGCGCGCCGTCGCCAGTCCGGGCGCGCGCAGCTCGATCTCGCGCGCGAGGGTCTCGGCGGCGAGGCGCACGTCGCGATAGTTCCAGCGCGGCTCGATGCGCACCGAGATGTGGATGCCGCGTGAGCCCGAGGTCTTCGGCCAGCCGACGAGGCCGTGGTCGGCGAGCGCCTCGCGGGCGATCATCGCGACGTCGACGATCTGACCCCACGCGACGCCCGGCATGGGGTCGAGGTCGACCCGGAGCTCATCGGGATGCTCGAGGTCCTCGGCGCGTACCGGGTGCGGGTTGAGGTCGATGCAGCCGAGGTTCACGACCCAGGCGAGCGCCGCGGCATCCCGCACCACGACCTCCTCGGCCGAGTTGCCCGAGGCGTAGTGCAGCGTCGCCGTGTCGATCCAGTCGGGCCGCTTCTCCGGTGCGCGCTTCTGGAAGAACGCCTCCTGATCGATCCCCTTCACGAAGCGCTTCAGCACCATCGGCCGGCCGCCCGCACCCCGGAGCGCGCCGTCGGCGACGCTGAGGTAGTACTGCACCAGGTCGAGCTTGGTGATGCCGGGCTCGCGGAACACGACCTTGCCGGGGTTCGAGATTCGCACTTCGCGTCCGTCGACCTCGAGCGTCGTGGCCGCTTCCGTCTTGGGGCTCACGCGTTCCACACTACGGCGGCGGTACGGGAAAGGGGAGGGGCGACTCCGCCGCGGCGTGGCGAGCGGCGAGGCCGAGCTGCTCGTCGTCGCTTTGCACGAGGTGACGCGAATCGCCCCTCGCACCCGCTTCCGACGGCGAATCGCGTCACCTCGATGCGCCGAGAGCGCCGTCGCTAGGATCGGCACATGTCCGACGACGCGGTGAAGCGAGCACAGGAAGCAGCCGCGGCAGCGGCTGAGGCGGCGGAGGCACTGCAGGCGCAGGCGCAGGAGGCGATCCGCAAGGCCGAGGAGGCCGCCGAGCTCGCCCAGGCAGCGCTCGACGCGCAGAAGCAGTCGGATGCCGCAGCCGCGGCGCCTGCGCAGACGGCGACGGATGCCGCGGCGGCCGCCCGCCCGCTCGGCCCCGACGACGTGGCCGTCATCCGAGCGGGCTACGCCTTCGAGGGCGCCGCGCTCGAGATGGGCGCGCTCGTGAACGGCGACCCCATGCCCGACGTACCGGTGCGCATCCCGCTCGCGATGACGAACCGGCACGGGCTCGTCGCGGGCGCGACGGGCACCGGCAAGACGCGCACGCTGCAGGTGCTCGCCGAGCAGCTGGCCGCGAACGGCGTCGCCGTGTTCGCGGCCGACATCAAGGGTGACCTCTCGGGCATCGCGACGCCCGGCGAGGGCAGCGCGAAGCTGCTGCAGCGCACCGAGGGCATCGGGCAGGCGTGGAGTGCGGCGTCCTTCCCGGTCGAGTTCTTCTCCCTCGGCGGCATCGGCAAGGGCGTGCCCATCCGCGCGACCGTCGCGGGGTTCGGGCCCCTGCTGCTCAGCAAGGTGCTGGGCCTCAACGACACCCAGGAGTCGAGCCTCGGGCTCGTGTTCCACTACGCCGAGAACGCGGGGCTCGCGCTCCTCGACCTCGAGGACCTTCGCGCCGTGCTGCAGTATCTCGTGAGCGACGAGGGCAAGGGGGAGCTCGAGGGACTCGGCGGTCTGAGCAAGGCGACGGTCGGCGTGATCCTGCGCGAACTCGTCGCGTTCGCCGAGGCCGGCGCCGACGTGTTCTTCGGCGAGCCCGAGATCGACACCGCCGAGTTCCTGCGCGTGGCATCCGACGGTCGTGGCATCGTGAGCCTGCTCGAGGTGCCGGGCGTCGCCGACCGGCCGGCGCTGTACTCGACGTTCCTCATGTGGCTGCTGGCCGACCTGTTCAACGACCTGCCCGAGGTCGGCGACCTCGACAAGCCGAAGCTCGTGTTCTTCTTCGACGAGGCGCATCTGCTCTTCACCGATGCGTCGAAGGACTTCCTGCAGCAGGTGGTGCAGACGGTGCGGCTCATCCGCTCGAAGGGCGTCGGCGTCTTCTTCGTCACGCAGACCCCGAAGGACGTGCCGGCCGACGTGCTCGCCCAGCTCGGCTCTCGCGTGCAGCACCAGCTGCGCGCGTTCACCCCCGACGACGCGAAGGCGCTGCGCGCGACGGTGTCGACGTATCCCAAGTCGGGTTACCACCTCGAGGAGGTGCTCACCACCCTCGGCACCGGCGAGGCGATCGTCACGGTCATGAACGAGAAGGGCGCCCCGAGTCCCGTCGCCTGGACCCGCCTCCGGGCGCCGCAGGCGTCCATGTCGCCGAGCCCGGATGCCGCGATCGACGCCGCCGTGGCGGCATCCCCGCTGCAGGCGAAGTACGGCACCGCGATCGACCGCGAATCCGCGGGCGAGCTGCTCACGGCCCGGATGAACGCGGCGGCCGCCGCCGCCCGCGCCGCCGAGGAGGCCGAAGCGAAGGCCAAGGCCGATGCCGAGTACGCGAAGCAGCAGGACGCGATCGAGAAGCAGCGCGCGAAGGAGCAGAAGGCCGCGCAGGCCGAGTACGACCGTCTCATGAAGCGCACGTCGACCACCTCGCGGTCGTCGGGCTCGCGCACCTCGAGCTCGCGCTCGCGTTCGTCGAGCGGCGGCCGGTCGGTGCTCGAGCAGGTGCTCGGCTCGAAGGCGACCCGCGACGTGCTGACGACGGTGGTCGAGGGGATCTTCGGCACTCGGCGGCGCCGGTGAGCGCGGAACCGTCGGATGCCGCGACCCGCGCGGCCGGCGAGAGCGAGCCGGGGCATCCGTTCATCCGTCCCTATCAACCCGGCGACCGCGACGCCGTGTCCGAGATCTGCCTGCGCACCGCGGCCGGCGGCGGTGATGCGACGGGCGTGTACTCCGACGACGCGCTCATGCCCGAGGTGTTCGCGTTGCCCTACGTGACCTATGCGCCAGATCTCGCCTTCGTCGTCGACGACGGACACGGGAGAGCCGTCGGCTACGTCATCGCCGTGGCCGACACCCGCGCCTTCGTGGAGTGGTGGCGACGCGAGTGGGCGCCGGGCTTCCGCGCGCGGCATCCGCAGCCCGGTCCGGCGACGGGGCACGACCCCGGGTTCACCGAGGCGCAGCTGCTCGACGCGGGCGCGAATCCCGAGCGCATGCTCATCGCCGAGCTCGACGACTACCCCGCCCACCTGCACATCGACCTCCTGCCCGAACTGCAGGGGCAGGGGTTCGGCCGCCGCCTCATCGACACGCTCCGATCGGCGCTCGCCGACCGCGGAGTGCCGGGCGTGCACCTCGGCATGGACGCGGCGAACATCGGCGCTCGCGCGTTCTACGACCGGCTCGGTTTCCACGAGCTGCCGTCGAGCCGGCCCGAGGCGCCGCTGCTCGGCATGTCCACGAGCTGAGCGGATGCCGCCGGCGCGCGCAGCGGTCAGGACGTGAGCGAGCGCCGCTCGAACCAGTAGAGCAGCTTCGGATCGGTCTTCCGCAGCTCGCCGAGCGTGACGGGTTCGGGTCGCACGGTCTCTTCGACGCCGAGGGTCGGCGCGACGCGATCCATGGTGTGCGTGCTCCAGAAGCGGCCCCGCATGCGGAAGACGCCGCGGCCGGAACGACTCACGACGAAGAGCTCCTGCGTCGTCTCGAGGCTGTTCGGCCGGTACATCTGGATGCGCAGCACTCCGGCGACGTCGCGGGCAGCCACGATCGACGTGCCACCGAAGAACCCGCGCTCGACGATTCCGTAGACGCTGAGCGACGCGGAGGTGTGCTGGTACGACGCCCAGGCCGCGGCGAAGAGCGTCGCGACGACGAACCCCGTCGCGGCGACGATCGGCCAGGCGCCCCGCGGGTCGAGCAGCCAGAGCTCGGCGGCGAGCAGCGGCAGCACGAGGGCGACGACAGGAAGGCCGATACTCCACCCGAGCGTGCGACGCGGCCTCAGGGTCAGAACCCTGAGGCCGTCGCCCCTGACTGCCGCTGTACCGGTGAAGGAGCCCCCTGCGTCCCCACTCCTCGAGTCCACCGGTGCCGCTGACATCTCTCACATCATGCGCTTGCGCTGCGAGCGCCGCCATTCGGCATTAATGAGGACAGCGGGCGATTCGCGCCCCCCAGAACGGGTCACGCGTCGAGGAGCGGTTCGAAGGAGGAACCCGCACTCCGATGCGACGTGGCATCGGAGAGCGGGTCGAACTGGCGGAGGATGGGGGATTCGAACCCCCGAGGGCTTTCACCCAACACGCTTTCCAAGCGTGCGCCATAGGCCACTAGGCGAATCCTCCGAAGACCCCCCACGCACCCGCCAGAGCCCGGTTACCCTTGCTGCGTTTCCGCCCTGGGGGAGTTGGCCTGGATGGCGCCACGTGAGGAGCCGGAGACAGTCTACCCGAGCCGGACGCACCCGATGAACCGCGGGCGCTCCCGCCCAATAGGCTGGGCTGGTGGCGCACCGCATCTACATCTGTTCGGCTGAGGGCAACACGGGCAAGTCCACCGTCGCGCTCGGCGCGCTCGACACGCTCACCCGGCGTGCGACGCGGGTCGGCGTGTTCCGGCCGATCGCACGGTCGGTCGAAGAACGCGACTACGTGCTCGAGCTCCTCCTCGCCCACGAGGGCGTGGTCTCGCTCGGCTACGACGACGCGATCGGCGTGGGCTACGACGACGTGCATGCCGATCCCGACGCCGCTCTCGCGACGATCGTGCGCCGGTTCAAGGCCGTCGAAGACCGGTGCGACGCCGTCGTCATCCTGGGCTCCGACTTCACGGATGTCGGGAGCCCGACCGAGCTCGGCTACAACGCCCGCATCGCGGCGAACCTCGGCGCCCCCGTGCTGCTCGTGCTCGGCGGCCGGGTCGGCGAGGGCCGTGCACGCTCCGAGCGCCTGGGGCACGCCGAGGCGCGCACCGCCGACGAGCTCGCCCAGCTCACCGAACTCGCGATCGAGGAGCTCGCCCGCGAGCACGCGACCCTCCTCGGCGTCGTCGTCAACCGAGCCGATCCCGACGCGCTCGCCGAGATCGTCGAGCGCGTGGGCGCGGCCGCCAAGTGGGAGGTCGACGCCGTCGTCGGCGCCGAGACGCTTGCGGCGGCATCCGTCGCGGTGTGGGCGATTCCCGAGGACCCGTATCTCGTCGCGCCCTCGATGCGCTCGATCATGGCGGCGGTCGACGGCGAGCTCTACGCCGGCGATCCCGACCTGCTCGACCGCGAGGCGCTCGGCGTCGTCGTGGCGGCGATGTCGATGGAGAACGTGCTCACCCGGCTCATCGAGGGCTCGGTCGTCGTGGTGCCCGGCGATCGCAGCGAGGTGCTGCTCGGCGTGCTGACCGCGCACGCGGCGGCGACGTTCCCGTCGATCTCGGGCATCGTGCTGAACGGCGGCTTCCCGGTCTCCGAGACGGTCGACCGGCTCGTCGATGGACTTCAGGCGGGGCTGCCGATCATCCGCACCCAGCTCGGCAGTTACGACACGGCGCTCGCCATCACGCACACGCGCGGCCGGCTCGCCGCGGAGTCGCAGCGCAAGCGCGACACCGCGCTCTCGCTCTTCGAGAAGCACGTCGACGGCCAGGCCATGCTCGACCTGCTCGACGTCGCCCGCCCCGAGGTGGTGACCCCCCTCATGTTCGAGTACGGGCTCCTCGAGCGGGCTCGTCGCGAGCGCAAGCACATCGTGCTGCCCGAGGGCTACGACGACCGCATCCTCCGTGCCGCCGCGACGCTGCTCGCACGCGACGTCGCCGACCTCACGATCCTCGGCGAGGAGATCGAGGTGCGCGCCCGCGCCATCGGGCTCGGCCTCGACATCTCGCGCGCGACCGTGCTCTCGAACCACGATCACGTGCTCGTCTACCGCTTCGCCGATGAGTACCAGCGCCGGCGCGCGCACAAGGGCGTCACGCTCGAGCAGGCGCGCGAGACGGTGCAGGACGTCTCCTACTTCGGCACGATGATGGTCGAGCTGGGGCTCGCCGACGGGATGGTCTCAGGGGCGGTGCACACGACGGCGCACACGATCCGGCCCGCATTCGAGATCATCAAGACGCGCCCGGGGGTCGACGTCGTGTCGAGCGTGTTCCTGATGGCGCTCGCCGATCGCGTGCTCGTCTACGGCGACTGCGCGATCGTGCCCGATCCGACTGCCGAGCAGCTCGCCGATATCGCGATCTCCTCGGCGGCGACGGCGGCGCAGTTCGGCATCGAGCCCCGCGTCGCGATGCTCTCGTACTCGACGGGGGAGTCGGGTTCGGGTGTCGACGTCGACAAGGTGCGCCGGGCGACCGAGCTCGTGCGCGAGCGCGCACCCGAGCTCGCGGTCGAGGGGCCGATCCAGTACGACGCCGCCGCCGATGCGGCCGTCGCGCGCGCCAAGCTGCCCGAGTCGGATGTCGCCGGTCGCGCGACCGTCTTCGTCTTCCCCGACCTCAACACCGGCAACAACACGTACAAGGCGGTGCAGCGCTCATCGGGGGCCGTCGCGATCGGACCCGTGCTGCAGGGCCTGCGCAAGCCCATCAACGATCTCTCCAGAGGGGCGCTCGTGCAGGACATCGTGAACACCGTCGCCATCACGGCGATCCAGGCGGCGGATGCCTCGTGAGCATCGTCCTCGTCGTCAACACGGGCTCATCGTCGATGAAGTACCAGCTCATCGACGTCGAGGCGGGCGAGGCGCTCGCGAGCGGGCTCGTCGAGCGGATCGGCCAGGCCGAGGGGCACGTCCGGCACGAGGCGAGCGACGCGGCATCCGCGGCACTGAACGCAGCAGGTGAGCGGAGGTGGGAGACCGACGCCGAGATCCCCGACCACGAGGCGGCGTTCCGCATCATGCTCGACGCGTTCGAGACCCGAGGGCCGTCGCTGACGCAGTATCCGCCCGTCGCCGTCGGGCACCGGGTCGTGCAGGGCGGCGCGCGGTTCTTCGAACCGACCGTCATCACCGAGCTCGTGAAGATCAACATCGACGAGCTCTCGGTGCTCGCCCCGCTGCACAATCCCGCGAACCTCGCGGGGATCGTCGCCGCCGAGCGGGCGTTCCCCGACGTGCCGCACGTCGCCGTCTTCGACACCGCCTTCCACCAGACCATGCCGCCGGCGGCATACACGTACGCGATCGATCGAGAGCTCGCGGCGAAGCACCGCGTGCGGCGGTACGGATTCCACGGCACCTCGCACCAGTTCGTCTCGCGGGCCGCGGCGGAGTTCCTCGACCGGCCCGTCGAGGAGCTGCGGATGATCGTGCTGCACCTCGGCAACGGCGCCTCGGCGTGCGCGGTCTCGGGCGGGCGGTCGATCGACACGAGCATGGGCATGACCCCGCTCGAGGGACTCGTGATGGGCACCCGCTCGGGAGACATCGATCCGGCGGTGCTGCTGCACCTGCAGCGGCGCGCGGCACTCGACGTCGACGGCGTCGACGAGCTGCTCAACAAGCGCAGCGGGGTGCTCGGCCTCGGCGGTCACAGCGACATGCGCGACCTCGTCGAGGCGGCCGAGTCCGGCGACGTCGACGCCGAGCTCGCGCTCGAGGTGTACACGCACCGCGTGCGCTCGTACGTCGGCGCGTACGCGGCCCAGCTCGGACGCGTCGACGCGATCGTCTTCACGGCCGGCGTCGGCGAGAACGCGGCCGTCGTGCGCGAACGCTCGCTCGCGGGGCTCGAGTGGTTCGGCGTCGAGCTCGACATCGAGCGGAACCGCGAGCGGGGAAGCATCGCTCGCCGCATCTCGACGGATGCCTCGCGCACCGCGGTGCTCGTCGTGCCGACGAACGAGGAGCTCGAGATCGCGCGGCAGACCCTCGCGGTCGTCTGACCGTCCCCGTCCGACGACTGGCCGCATCGCTGAAGCCAGATCTGCAAGAGATGTTGTGCAACGGTTCTTGCAGAGTTAGGCTGCCGATATGGCCGCCGAACGCCCCGCTGAGAACTCGATCGACCTCCATGAGGCCGGGCCGATGCGTGCGCTCGCGCACCCGATGCGCCTTCGCATCCTCGGCATCCTCCGCATGGAGGGGCCGAAGTCCGTCGGCATGCTCGCGGAGGCGACGGGCGCGGCATCCGGGTCGGTGAGCTATCACGTCGCGACGCTCGCGAAGCACGGCTTCGTGGTGCCGGCGCCCGAGCTCGAACGCGACGGCCGCGAACGCTGGTGGCGGGCGGCGCACGAGATGACGAGCTGGCGGTCCGAGGAGTTCCTCGGCGACCCCGAACGCCGCGAGGCATCCGACGCCATGCGCCGTGTCGTGCTCGACTCGTATCACCGCGAACTCCTCGACGCGGTCGATGCCGAGCTCGACCTCGAACCCGAGTGGGTCGCCGCATCCGAATCGAGCGACGGTTCGGCGCACCTCACGCTCGAGGAGTTCCGCGAGCTCACGGCCGAACTGGCGGCGGTGCACGACAAGTGGTGGGCCCGAGGCCGCGACGGCCGGCCCGGCACGCGGCCCGTGCGCTGGATCACCCACACCTTCCCGCGGACACCGCGATGACGAGCCGGCTCGAGGGCGAGACCGCGACGACGGATGCCCCGCGGCGCCGCCTGCCGATCCTGGCGCTCTTCGCCGCCCAGTTCTTCTCGCTCTCGGGCAACGCGATCGCGCTCGTCGCGATCCCGATCATCGCGCTCACCGAGACCGGATCCCCGCTCGCCGCGGGCGTCGCCGGCGTCTTCGCCACCGTGCCGCTCGTCATCGGCGGCGCCCTCGGCGGCGTGCTCGTCGACCAATTCGGATACCGGGCGTCGAGCATCGTCGCGGACGTCGCGAGCGGCCTCACCGTGATCGCGATCCCGGTGCTGAGCGCGACCGTCGGGCTGCCGTTCGGGGTGCTGCTCGCGCTCGTCTTCCTCGGAGGACTGCTCGACCCGCCCGGCGACACCGCGAAGACCGTGCTCGTGCCCGACCTCGCGGCGCTCGCCAGGATGCCGCTCGCCCGAGCTGCGGGTGCGCAGTCCACGGTGCAGCGCACCGCGTCGATGGTCGGAGCGGGCACCGCGGGCGCGCTCGTGGCGTTGATCGGCCCGGTGCCCGCCCTCGTGGTCGACGCCGCCGGCTTCGTCATCTCGGCGATCCTCGTCGCGTGCTTCGTCCCTCGCCGCGTCCAGCACGTCGTCGAGCCCGAGGGGGGCGTCGAAGGGGAGTCGAGCGCGTCGATCCGCGGCGGCTTCATCGCCGGAATCCGATTCATCGCGACCTCGCCGCTGCTGCGCGCCATCGTGCTGCTGGTCACCCTGACGAACGCGATCGACATCGCCGGCATGACGGTGTTGAAGCCGGTCTACGCGACGAGCGTGCTCGACGATCCGGCGATGCTCGGGTTCATGGTCGGATGCTTCGCGGCCGGCGCGCTCACCGGATCGGCGCTCTTCGGGGCGTTCGGTCATCGCTACTCGGGCCGGCTCATGTTCGCGCTGTGCTTCGTGCTCGCCGGAGCGCCGCCGTATCTCGCGATGGCGCTCGGCTCGGGACTCCCCGTGCTGCTTCCCGTGCTCGCATTCTCCGGACTCGCCGCCGGGGCGCTGAACCCGATGATGGCGACCGTGATGTACGGCGAGGTGCCCGACGGGATGCGTGCCCGCGTCTTCGGCGCGACGACCGCGGGCGTGGCGGCATCCATGCCCCTCGGTGCGCTGCTCGGCGGCCTCGCCGTCGAGCAGTTCGGGCTCACGCCGACCCTCGTCGTCTGCGGCGTGCTCTACGTCGTGCTCGGCGGGAGTCCGCTCGTCATCCGATCGTTCTCGGGGCTGGCGGCCGCGCGCGTCGACGAGCCGCGCACAACGGAGGGCGCAGCACGCTGATCACCCGACGCGAGCGGTGGCCCATTGTGCGTCAACGCACGCGCCGAGCGCAGTCGATGCAGAGCTCAGCGGTGGGCCGGGCCTCCAGACGCGCGACCGTGATTCGCTTGCCGCAGCGCGCGCAGGTCCCGTACGTGCCATCGGCGATCCGGGCCAGCGCTCGGTCGACGTCGGCGACCTCAGCCCGAACATCGTGGAGGACGGCTGCCCGCTGCGACCACTCCTGGGTCATCGTCGGCCCTTCGGGGTCGTGCTCATCGTCGGCCGTGCTGTCGGAGCGCGCCGTGCGCACTTGGGCCATGGCGTCGTCGAACTCCGCAAGCCGTTCGATGGCGTCCGCGCGTTCTGCGCGGAGTCGGGCCTCGAATCGCTCGAGCTGCGTCGGGGTCATCGTCGTCATGCCGCCGCCTTCCTCTGGAG
>JAPSJT010000219.1 GCA_031178045.1 Agromyces sp. | reverse complement strand
GCGACGGTGTCGGATGCCGCGAGCGACGCGACATCCGCATCGCTCAGGTAGGTGCAGTGGTCGACGGATGCCGCACCGAGCTCGACGGCGAGGCGCACGCCGTCGCCCGGGCCGAGCTGGTTCGCGTGCAGGCGCGGCGCGAGTCCGGCGGCGACGCCCGCCCCGAGGATGCGCCGCGTCTCATCGAGCGTGAATGCGCCCGTCTCGCAGAAGACGTCGATCCAGCGCGCGTGCGGGGCGCACTCGGCGAGCATCTCGCCGGTGACGAGTTCGACGTAGGCGTCGCGGTCGTCGGCGAACTCGGCGGGCACGACGTGCGCTCCGAGGAACGTGACCTCGTCGGTGACCTCTCGCGCGAGCCGCACGAGTCGCTCCTCATCGGCGACGCTGAGGCCGTAGCCGCTCTTCACCTCGAACGTCGTGGTGCCCTGCGCGTGCAGCTCGCGGACGAATCCGGCGAGGCGTGCTCGAAGGAGGCCGTCGGAGGCCGCGCGGGTCGCCGCGACGGTCGAGCGGATGCCGCCGGCCTCGTAGCGGCGGCCGGCCATGCGGGCCGCGAACTCGTCGGCGCGGTCGCCGCCGAACACGAGGTGCGTGTGCGAGTCGACGAATCCGGGGATGACGGCACGGCCGCCCGCGTCGACGACCTCGGCGTCGCCCGTCGCCTGCTCCCGGGCGCTGAAGCCCGGGTCGTTCGCCGGGATCTCGGCCGGACCGACCCACGCGATCCGGCCGCCCTCGATGAGCACCGCGGCGTCGCGGATGATGCCGAGCGGACCGCCGTCGCTGTGCGGCGCGGGATCGTTCGTGACGAGCTCGCCGATGTTCGTGATGAGCAGCGTGCCGGCGCGCGGCATCCGTCAGCCCTCCTGCATCGGCACGCGCAGGCCGCGCTCGCGCGCCACCTCGATCGCACGGTCGTACCCCGCGTCGACGTGGCGCATGACGCCGGTGCCCGGGTCGTTCACGAGCACGCGCGCGATCTTCTCGGCCGCGAGGTCGGTGCCGTCGGCGACGATCACCTGACCGGCGTGGATCGAGCGGCCGATGCCGACGCCGCCGCCGTGGTGGATCGAGACCCACGTCGCACCCGACGCGGTGTTCAGCAGCGCGTTGAGCAGCGGCCAGTCGGCGATCGCGTCGGAGCCGTCGGCCATCGCCTCGGTCTCGCGGTAGGGGCTGGCGACGCTGCCCGAGTCGAGGTGGTCACGGCCGATCACCACCGGCGCACGGAGCTCGCCCGAGGCGACCATCTCGTTGAACTTCAGGCCGGCGAGGTGGCGCTCCTGGTAGCCGAGCCAGCAGATGCGCGCGGGCAGCCCTTCGAAGTGCACCTTCTCTCCGGCCTGCGTGATCCAGCGGCGCAGGTGCTCGTCGTCGGGGAAGAGCTCGAGGATGGCGCGGTCGGTCGCGGCGATGTCGGCGGGGTCGCCTGAGAGCGCCGCCCAGCGGAACGGGCCCTTCCCCTCGGCGAACAACGGCCGGATGTAAGCGGGCACGAAGCCCGGGAACGCGAACGCGCGCTCGTGTGCGAGGCCGCCGAGCTCGGCCTCGCGGCGAATGGAGTTGCCGTAGTCGAACACCTCGGCGCCGGCGTCCTGGAAGCCGGCCATGGCCTCGACGTGCTTCGCCATGCTCGCCCGGGCGCGCTCGGTGAAGCCGTCGGGATCGGATGCCGCGAGCTCGTGCCACTCGTCGACCGACACGCCCTCGGGCAGGTAGCTCAGCGGGTCGTGCGCGCTGGTCTGATCGGTGACGATGTCGATCGCGACGCCGCGGGCGAGCAGCTCGGGGAACACCGTCGCGGCGTTGCCGACGAGTCCGACGCTGAGCGGCCGGCGCTCCGCCTTCGCCGCGAGCACGCGCTCGATCGCGTCGTCGAGGTCGTGGGTGAGCTCGTCGAGGTACCGGTGCTCGACGCGCCGGGCGAGCCGGGTCTCGTCGACGTCGACGATGAGCACGACGCCCTCGTTCATCGTGACCGCGAGCGGCTGCGCACCGCCCATGCCGCCGCAACCGCCGGTGAGGGTCAGAGTGCCGGCGAGGCTGCCGCCGAACCGCGCCCGGGCGATCGCGCCGAACGTCTCGTACGTGCCCTGCAGGATGCCCTGCGTGCCGATGTAGATCCACGAACCGGCGGTCATCTGCCCGTACATCGTGAGGCCGAGCTGTTCGAGCCGGCGGAACTCGGGCCACGTCGCCCAGTCGCCCACGAGGTTCGAGTTGGCGATGAGCACGCGCGGCGCCCACTCGTGCGTGCGGAAGACCCCGACGGGCTTGCCCGACTGCACGAGCAGCGTCTCGTCGGACTCGAGTCCCTCGAGCGTGCGCACGATCGCGTCGAAGGCCGTCCAGTTGCGGGCGGCCTTGCCCGTGCCGCCGTAGACGATGAGGTCGTCGGGGCGCTCGGCGACCTCGGGGTCGAGGTTGTTCATGAGCATGCGCAGGGGCGCCTCGGTCTGCCAGCTCTTCGCCGTGAGCTCGGTGCCGCGGGCGGCGCGGACGGTGCGCGTGGGGGCGGGTGCGTCGGTCATGCAACGATCACACCGCACGTCGGCGACGCCGACAACGGATGCCGCCTGCCGCGCGTCCGGGATCCCAGACGCGCCCGGCGCGGCGCGCACCGAGACGGCGTTCCCGCCTCGCGGGAGGGGCTCAGCCGAGGTTGATGCCGCGCGCGGCCATGAACGGAACGGCGTCGACCGCGGTGCCGCCGAGCCGCACCTCGAAGTGGAGGTGGCATCCCGTCGAGGCGCCCGTGCTGCCGACGGCGCCGACGAGTTGTCCGGCGGTCACCGCCTGGCCGGCCGAGACGAACGTGCCGCCGCTCGCGAGGTGCGCGTATCCGGTCGAGACGCCCGAGCCGTGGTCGATGAGGATCCAGTTGCCGTAGGTGCCGTACGGCTGCGCCTCGATGACGACGCCGCTCGTCGCCGCGAAGATGGGCGTGCCGCACGATGCGGCGACGTCGGTGCCGCGGTGGAACGGGTTGACGCCGGCGACCGGCTGGTTCGGACGCGGGCCGAAGCCATCGGTGATGCGCCCGGTCACGGGGTGCGCCCAACCCTGGTCGCTGAGCTGACCGGCATCGGCGGGAAGGGACAGGATCAGCGAGCTGCCGCTCGACGCGAGCAGGCTCCGGTCGGCGGGCCGGGACCGGAGGTCCTCGAGCTCCTTGCGGGCGTCGGCCACGGCCTGCTCGGCACTGGCCACGTCGGCCTCGAGCGCTTCGATCGGCACGGCGTCGACCGCGGCCAACGCCTCGTCGGCTCGCACCTGGGCTGCCGCGGCGGCTTCAGCCTTCTCGTTCGCGATCGCGAGGAACTTCTCGGCGTCGCCCGCGATCTGCTCGACGCGCGCCACCCCGCCGAGGCCGGCGAGCAGGTCTTTGCCGGCGCCGAACACGGCGTCCATCGACGAGATGGAGGCACCGTCGCCCTGCGTGGCGGCGATGTAGACCCGTCGGGATCCCTCGGCATCGCGCATCGCCTGGTCGGCGGCGGCCTGGAGTCGTTCGGCGGTCGCCTGCGCGGCGTCGCGCATGGCGCGCCCGTCGGCGAGTGCGGCTTCGGCGTCACGCAGCGCGGCGACCGCTCGGTCGACCTTCAACTGCGCCGCGGCGAGGGCCGCAGTGCGCTGGGTGTCGACGGCCGGGCGCGAGGTCGTCGTCGAACGGTACGTGGATCCGCTGCCGGAGAAGGTCGGCGGCGCCGGTGTCGAGGGGCCGGCCGGCGGCGGGGTCGACGGGTCGGTGGGAGG
>JAPSJT010000052.1 GCA_031178045.1 Agromyces sp. | reverse complement strand
TCGCCGACAACCGCTCGATCAATGGAGACGAAGCAGATGAGCACAACACCCACGCCGAGGCGGTCGATGCGCCGCGCCCAAGCCCGAAGCGACGGCGAGCGGCTCCGACTGAGGTCCCTGACCCGACGGGCTGTCGCGACCGCGACCGCAGCTGCGATCGTCGCGGCCGGCGGGCTCCTCGCCGCGACCGGACCGGCGGTCGCTGCGCCCGGCCCGGCCAGCACGCTCGTGGTCGAAGCGGATCAGCCGTTCCGTCCGGTCACTCACATGGCGAGCGGCTCGCTCTACGGTCTGGCCGGCGCGAACGTGCCGACGCTGGACAAGATCCTTCCCATCAAGCCCCACACCTTCATGCAGAAGCCCGAAGGCGGCACCCAGCAGCCGACAGGTGACGCGCTTTCCGTGGCCGACACCGCCAAGGCCGCGGGCGCGGGCGTCGTCATCCGCCTGGTGGACTACCTGCCTGGCTGGCCCTACCGGTATGACAAGGCCGCTTGGCTCCCTGCTGTGGAGAAGATGGTCAACGACACGAAGGCGTCCGGCAAGACGAACATCGTGGCGTACGCCATCTGGAACGAGCCCGACATCACTTGGCAGGCGGCCAACGGCTCGTTCTTCGACCTCTGGACGGACACGTATCGGCTCGTCCGCAGCCTCGACCCCGCGATGCCGATCCAGGGGCCGAGCTACTCCGACAACATCACGAGCATGCGCGCGTTCTTCGAGCACGCCAAGGCGACGAACACGATCCCGGACGTCGTCGAATGGCATGAGCTCATCCGCTCATCCAAGATCAAGGGCGACGTCGAGCAGGTGCGCCGGATCCTGTCCGACCTGAACATCCCCGAGATGCCGATCGACATCGCAGAGTACGCCGCTCCGGCAGAGGTGGGGCTCTCCGGCCCCCTGGTCGGCTACATCGCGAAGCTCGAGCGGTACGGCATCACCCGAGCGGAGCTGCCGTTCTGGAACCAGTCGGGCGCGCTGGGCGACCTGCTCACCGGGCGCAACGGCGACCCCAACGGCGCGTACTGGCTGTACACCTGGTACGCGCAGATGAGCGGCCAGATGGTGACCACGACACCGCCCTCGAACGAGAGCCCGCTCGATGGGGCGGCATCCGTGAACGACGCCGGCGATGAGGTGCGCATCATCACCGGCGGCAATACGGGACCGACCTCCGTGAAGATCAACGGACTCGACGAGCTGTCGTTCGGCGACGAGGTGAACGTCCAGCTGGACTTCACCCCGTCGTACGGCAGGACCGTCAAGACGGATGGACCCATCACGATCTCCAACACCACGTACGAGGTCGGCGCTGACGGCTCGATCACGGTGCCGATCGTGATGAACCCCACATACGGCTACCAGGTCGTCGTGACACCGGCAGGCGACCCGGAGGATCTCGCGGGCACGTACTCGCTGACCAACATCAACTCCGGCCTGCAGCTCGCCACGCTCGACGGCGCGACCGCGAATGGCACGCCCGTCGTGCAGGCCGCTGCGGGCGACCAGGTGTGGAAGGCCGAGCCGGCCGGGTCCGGTCTGTACAAGATCGTGCACACGCCGAGCGGCCGAGTGCTCGCGGTCCAGGATGCCGCGACCTCGAACGGTGCACCCGCGGTGATCGTGGATGACAGCGGCGCCGAGGAGCAGCGCTGGCAGCTCGTTCCCGACGGAAAGGGCAGCGTGCGCCTGGCCAACTACGCCACCGGCAAGACGCTCGGCGTCGTCGACATGACCAAGAGCGATGGTGCACCGGTGATCCAGTGGACCGACGGCTCGCCGACGTCGAACTGCCTGCCCAACGGTGCCCGCCAGCCGGGCAGGATCGGGTCAGCGCTCGACTTCTGCAAGACCGCCTCGTACGGCTCGCTGCCCAGTGGGATCGTGAGCGGCTTGAACGGCGACTGGTCGATCTCGACGTGGATCAAGCCGGCGGCGCTTTCGAACTGGTCACGGGTGTTCGACTTCGGCACGGGCCAGACGGTCAACATGTTCCTCACCCTCAATGCGGGCGGGGCCGGGCCGAGGTTCGCGATCACGAGCAACGGTGCCGGCGCCGAACAGCGACTGACCTACGGTGGGCAGAACTTCCCGCTGAACCAGTGGTCGAACGTCGTGGTCACCGTATCGGGTACGACCGGCCGGATGTACCTCAACGGCACTGTGGTCGCGACGAACACCAACATGACGGTGAAGCCGTCTGCTCTGGGGAACACCACCCGCAACTACCTCGGCAAGTCGCAGTACAGCGACCCGGCATACGACGGCGCGATCGACGATTTCGCCATCTACAACCGGGCGCTGTCCGCCGACGAGGTGGCGGCGCTGGCCGGCGGCCAGGCTGCAGCGGGGAATGTCGCTCAGTACAAGTTCGATGAGGCAGGGGGACCCACGCTCGTCGATTCCTCGGGCAACAACCGGAACGGAACGATCGTGCTCGGCACGACCGGCGGGACCACCAGCACGGCCACGGACGCGCAGACCGCGGATCGGTTCTGGAAGCTGACCCGCGTCGACATCACCGCTCCGGCGGTGAGCCTCGCCTGCCCGACCGACCCGGTGCTGCTCGGCTCGGCAGCCACGGCGACCTGGACCGCGAGCGACGAGGAGCACGGCTCGGGTCTCGCGACTCCGGCCGAAGGCTTCGTCGAGATCGACACCTCGAGTGTCGGCGCGAAAACCGCGACCGTGCCCGCCGGCACGGCGGTCGACGCTGCGGGCAATGCCTCGACGGAAGCGAGTTGCGACTACACGGTCGTCTACGACTGGGGCGGCTTCCTCAGCCCGGTCGACGCGGGCGACGTCGTGAACGAGGTGAAGGCGGGTAGCAGTGTTCCCGTGAAGTTCAGCCTGGCAGGTGATCACGGTCCCAGCGTTCTGGCGACGGACTCGCCGACGATCGAGTTCGGAGGGTGTTCCACGTCGGCTTCGGTGGATGCCATCGAGCAGACGGCGACGGCCGGGGCCAGCGGGCTGAACTACGACGCCGAGACCGACGTCTACAGCTATGTGTGGAAGACGGAGAAGTCATGGGCGGGAAAGTGCGGCACGCTGTCCGTCCGACTCGCTGACGGCACGACCCATACGGCGCTGTTCTCGTTCGTGAAGTAGCAGAACGCACGTCGGGTGCGGTGCACGGTCCCTCAGTGGACCGTGCACCGCATCCTCGTTCCCGCCGCGTGGGGCGGCGAGCCACGCGACGTCGATCGGCGCGGGACTCGAATCGGGTGCGTCGAGCGGTTGCGTCGGCGCTCCCCGTCCCTTAGCCTCGAACCGGTTCGATGAACCGTTCGACACGATGGAGAGAGGGCCGCAGATGGCGACGATCGGCGACGTCGCCCGAGTGGCGGGTGTCTCTCGCAGCACCGCCTCATACGCCCTGTCGGGAAAGCGTGCGATCACGCCTGCAGTCCGGGCGAAAGTCGAGGAAGCGGTTCGAGAACTCGGCTACACCCCGAACGCCGGCGCTCGTGCCCTCGCCACCTCGCAGACGAGGGTGCTCGGCCTGCTCGCGCGGTTCCTCGAGGACGAGTTCGCACCGGCGATGCTGCAGTACATCCTCGGCGTCACCGACGAGGCACGCAGACTCGGCTACGACACGCTGCTCGTCTCCGAGGAAGACGGGGTTCGCGCGCTCCAGCGCCTGGCGAACTCGCGGATGGTCGACGGTTTCGTGCTTCTCAACGTCGCCGAGCGCGACGACCGGCTCGGCGTTCTCCGGGAGGCCCGCCAGCCCGGAGTACTGGTCGGCCTGCCGGAACGCACCAGCGGTGTCGACGTGTTCGACCTCGACTTCGTCGCGACCGGCCGGCTGATGGTCGACCGCATGCACGAGTTGGGTCACCACGAGCTGATCCTCGTTTCGCAGCCCGAGCACGTCGTCGAGCGCGGCGGCGCGTACGTGTGGCGCCTCGCCAACGCGGCGCGCGAGCGGGCCGCGCAGCTCGGCATCGGGTTGCACACGTATTTCGGTTCGTCGTCCCAGCCCAGCATCGGGCAGGACCTCAACGGGTTCCTCGACGCACATCCCACTGCGACGGGCCTGCTGCTCAACAACGAGGCGGCCGCGGCGGCGCTGCCCAGCGTGCTCGCAGCGCGCGGGCTGCGCATCCCCGAGGACATCTCCGTCATCGGCCGGTACTCCGACGACTTCGCCCGCACCTTCTCGCTGCCGTTCTCATCGATCGACAGTGCCGCCGACGAACTGGGCCGTGCGGCCGTGCAGCAGCTCGTCGCGCGTATCGAAGGCAGGATCGCTGCAGGCGCTCCGAACATCGTGCACCTGATCTCGCCCGAGATCCACGAGCGGGGCAGCACGGCCGCACCGCGGGAGATCCTCGACCAGAGCGGCTGATGGGAACCGGACCCGCGCTTTCAGCTCGTGGCGACCCGACCCGCCCCGAACTGGGGTGCGCGGCGCGCTCGTTCCCGGCTCGGCGGCGGCTCTACTGTGGGCATCGTTCGAGCGGGAAGGGGGCGGTGCATGCCGACTGAGAATTCGACGGATGCCACGGACGAGGCGACCGTGCAGCCCAAGCGCGACCGGCTCGAACTCATGGTCGCGATCATGCTGGGCCTCGTCTCGATCGGCATCGCCTACGCCTCGTTCCAGGCGGCGCTGTACGACAGCCAGATGGCCGCGGCCTACCAGCGCGGTACCGCGCTCTCGGCGGAGGCGGAGTCGCTCTACCTCGAGGGCAATCAGCAGTACGTGCGCGATGCCGAGGTCTGGAACCGTCTGACCGAGCTCGTCGTCGCCACCGAGAGCGCCGACCCGGTCACCGCCGCGAACGCGCAGACCGCGTACGACCTGCTCATGTTCCAGGCCGTCTCCGAGGACATGAGCGCGGCGATCGACTGGTCGAACGCGCAGAACGAGGCCGACCCCGAAACGTACTACAGCCCGCTCGACAGCGAGGAGTACCAGGCGGCGCTCTTCGGGGGGTACGCCGACACGAAGGCCGAGGCCGAGCGGGTGGTGGCCGAGGGCAACGAGCACAACTCGCTGAGCGACCGGCTCACGCTCTACACCGTGCTCATGTCGGTGTCGCTGTTCCTGCTCGGCATCGCGTCGGTGGTGCGGCAGTACCGCGTGCAGGTGCTGCTCGCGGTGAGCGGCGCCGTGATCTTCGCGATCTCGGTCGTGCTGACGGCCTTCGTGCCCTTCGTGGGGCTGTGACCGGCCGCCTGCTGGTCGGAGCGGATGACGGGAATCGAACCCGCGCTATCAGCTTGGGAAGCTGAAGTTCTACCATTGAACTACATCCGCATGCGGCATCCATCGGCCGCCGAAGCGGGTGACGGTGCAACGCGACCATCCTAGCAAGTGCGTTGCTACGCTTGCTGCGTGCTTCTCTCGGATCGCGACATCAGGGCCGAACTCGACCGCGAGCGCATCACGCTGGCGCCCTACGATCCGGCGATGATCCAGCCCTCGTCGATCGACGTGCGGCTCGACCGGTACTTCCGGCTCTTCGACAACCACAAGTACCCGTTCATCGACCCCGCCGAAGACCAGCCCGAGCTCACGCATCTCATCGAGGTGCGGCCCGATGAGGCGTTCATCCTGCATCCCGGCGAGTTCGTGCTCGCGTCGACGTTCGAGGCCGTCACGCTTCCCGACGACGTCGCGGCGCGGCTCGAGGGCAAGAGCTCACTCGGCCGGCTCGGACTCCTCACGCACTCGACCGCTGGCTTCATCGATCCGGGCTTCACGGGGCACGTGACTCTCGAACTCTCGAACGTCGCGACGCTGCCGATCAAGCTCTGGCCGGGCATGAAGATCGGCCAGATGTGCTTCTTCCGACTGTCGTCGCCGAGCGAGCGGCCATACGGCTCGGCCGAGTACGCCAACCGGTATCAGGGCCAGCGTGGGCCGACGGCATCGCGGTCGTTCCAGAACTTCCACCGCACCGATGTCGGCGTGACGCAAGCCGGCTCCGCGGGGCGCTGATCCGGTCTTCGCATGCCCCGTCCTTCACCCAATTCGGGGGGCACTTCCGAGGCCATTCCGCAGGATTCCGCGGGCGGCGGGAAATCGTATCTTCGACGCGACACCGAGTGGGCGTAATATGCGGCACACGCGATACCCGGTCGCACTGCAAACCCGAATTGCCCGGATCCTCGAGTCTCCCGACTCGGTGATCCACTCGATCACCCGGATCAGGACCTGCCCGGCCTGACCCGATCGATCACCCGGACCAGGGGTTTCCCCGCCTCTCGGCCCACCCGAACACCCGAATACCCGCTCCTCGATCACCGCTTCACCGTCCACCCGACGAAACGAAGCACCCCTTACCCGACCCGCCTGCAGTGTCGACTCGAGGTACCGCGGGATTGGGATACCCGTGCCCGAGATCGTGCTTGCCCACGACTACCTCGTTCAGGTCGGCGGCGCCGAGCGCGTTGTCGCGGATTGGGCCGAGGCGTTCAGCGCTCACACCGTGGTGACGCTCGCGTACCGGCCCGAGACGACGTTCGACGCGTTCCGCCGTCTGGAGGTGCGCTCCACCATTCCGCGCTCCCTCGCGAAGCAGGTCGAGCGGATGCTGCCGACCCTGCCGTCGATCGCCGAGCGCACCTCGGTCTCCGGAGGCGACGTCGCGCTCGTCTCGACGAGCGGGTGGGCGCATCGGTTCCGGTTCAAGATCCCGCACGTGGTCTACGCGCACGCCCCGGCTCGCTGGCTGTATGCCGCCGACGACTACCGGTTGCGTCTCAGCCTTGTTCGCCGGGCGGGACTCTGGGCGAGCACCCCGCTGCTCCGTCGCGGTGATCTCGACGCCATGCGTCGTGCGACGGCGGTCATCTCGAACTCGATCGTGACGCGCGATCGGATGCGCACCGCGTACGGACTCGACTCGGTCGTCGTGAATCCGCCCGTCGAACCGGTCTCTCGAACGGCCGCTCGCCCGGCTCGCGAACTGCCCGACCAGTTCGTGGTGGTCGTTGCTCGCGATCGCGGCTACAAGAACGTGCCGCTCGCCATCGAGGCGGCGGAGCTCGCGGGCCTGCCGATCCTCATCGCCGGCGCCGGATCGGAGGTGCTCGACGATCCCGAGCATGACGTCTACGGCATGGGCCGCCTCACGGACGAGGAGCTGTGCTGGGTGTACCGGAACGCCGAAGTGGTCATCGGCGCGGGTCGGGAGGACTTCGGCCTGACCATCATCGAGGCCGCGCTCGAGGGCACGCCCGCCGCGACCGTTCCGTCGGGCGGCTACCTCGAGACCGTGCGCCCCGGCGTGAACGGATACCACGCGGCATCCGCGACGCCCGAGGCGCTCGCGACCGCGATCCTCCGCGCGCGCCGGCTCGACGACGACGCCTGCCGCTCGTGGGCACGCAGGTTCAGCATGGACGCGCACCTCGCCCGTATCGAGGGAGTGCTCGAAGAGGTGGTGCAGCGGGCGTGAGCGGCTCGAGGGTCAGCGCCCCGTTCTCGGCGCGCCCGCGATCCCGTGCGCATCCGCGACGGACTCACGTCGCCAGTGCGGGTGCGCGCCCGGGCCGCTTCGCCCAATCGATGCACGGACGTTCGACGAGCACGAACATGAGCTGACCCACGGCGAAGACCACGCCGAATCCCACCGTCCAGAGCAGCAGCAACAACAACGGCCCTTCCGGCACGTTCGCGAACTTCTGCAGGAACTCCGAGACGTACCAGGCCGTGGGCTGATGGATGAGGAACATGCTGTAGGAGCGATAGCCGAGGTACGACAGCGGTTTCCAGCCGAACACCCGCCCGGCCGCGGGGATGCAGAGGACGAGGACGATGAGGGCCCCGAACAGGGCGCTCAGGCCGAGTTCGCGGACCGGCAGGATCGTTCCCTTCAGCAGCGGTGTCGTCGCGACGAGATACGACACGGGCAGGAGCACGAGAAGCACGACCACATGCAACGCGCGAAGACGCTCGGCGATCCTGAACGCGACGATCGCCGCGGGCATGCTCGCGGCGAACTCCATCAGCCGACCGAGCCCCGACGCGCCCCAGAGGAACTGGTCGGGAAACGCGGGACCGGGCACGAAGAGGGCGACGAGGATGCGGAACACCACGGAGACGACGATGGCGACGAGCAGTGCGCGCACGCCCCACCGGTTGGCCGCGACGAGCAGGAACGGGAACAGCAGGTAGAGCTGCATCTCGAGCGACATCGTCCACAGGCTGCCGTTCATCGAGCTCCAATGCTCGGCGAAGAACAGGTGCGAGAACGTGAGGTGGCTGAGCCAGTCACCGGGGCTCGGCATCGGCTGCCATGATGCGTCGCGACCGAGCAGCCGCATCATCACCACGAGCGCCTGCGGGAGCAGCACGGCGTACGCCAGCGCCACGTAGTAGGGCACGACGATGCGCCGCAGCCGGCGCCACACGTAGGCGCGGGTCTGGAACTCATCCATGCGTTCGGGACGCCGGGCGAACGGGAGGAAGAGCACGAAGCCCGTCAGGACGACGAAGAAGTCCGGCCGGATGTTCTGGCCGACGACCGAGGCGACCACCGGGATCTCCGGGCGGCCGGCGAATTCCCACGTGTGGAACGCGAACACCGCGAGGAACGCGATCGCGCGAAGGCCGTCGACGGAGTGGATCCGCTGCGTCGCCGCTCCGCCGTTGTCCACAGCGACCAACCTACGACAGGCGTCATCCGGCGCATGGCCCCCGATCGAGGGCGGGCACGGGCGCCGGTCAGGCCCTGTCAGATCAGCGGCGGCGTTAGAGTGATCGGCGAGGCGGTGCAGCGCAGGTGAACGAGTCGGAGGTCAGCGTACCGCTTCCGGTGCGCCTGCGATTCGGGCATGCCGCCATACAACATCTCGCCGACGGGATCGGGGCCGACCTGCTCCACATCAAGGGCGCAGCGGTGGATCCGTCGTTGCGGCCGGGCGGCGCCGCGGGCACCGACGTCGACGTGCTCGTGCGTCCATCGCACGTCGAAGTCCTCGACCGGGCGATGCGGCAGCACGGATGGCGCCTGTACAGCTCGTTCGAGAACGGCTCGCCGTTCGGCCACGCGCAGACCTACCTCCACGACGCCTGGGGGTACGTCGACCTGCACCGCTACTTCCCCGGCATCCGAGTCGATCCGAGCCGTGCGTTCGAGCGGCTCTGGAAAGACCGACAGGAGATCGAGATCGCAGGCGTCGGATGCCGCGTGCCGAACGTCGTGGGGCAGGCCGTGCTGCTCGTGCTCAACGCAGCGCGATCTCCCGACCGGGCCAGGGGCGACGTGCGTGCGGTCTGGGCCGAGGCTTCCGAGCCTCGTCGTGCCGAGATGGAGGCGCTCGTCGCCGACCTCGACGCGCCGGTCGCGTTCGCGGCGGCGGTCGGCAGGCTCGAGCGATTCCGCGGGGAGCGCGACTACCGGCTCTGGAAGATCGTCTCGAAGGGCGGATCGCGTTCGGCGGAGTGGTGGGCGCGATTCCGGGCCGCACCCACCATCGGCATGGCGCTGCGCGTCGTGTCACGCGCCCCGCTGGTCAACGTCGACCGTCTTGCGCACCGGCTCGGCCGTACGCCCACGCGGGGCGAGATCGTGGCCGAGTTCTTCCGCCGGATGGTGCGGGCCGTCAGGGAGGCGTGGCTCGCCGTGCGTCACCGTGGAGCGCGGCAGTGACCCGGCTCCGCCGGCCGCCCGGTGTCGGCCTCGTCACCGACGAGGCCGCCCTCTATGCCGCGCGTCTGCCCGATGGGCCGATCGTCGTGCTCACTGGTGTCGCGGCGCTGATCTGGAGTGAGGCGTGCGCAGGGGATCGCGAGACGGTCGCTGAGCGGGTGGCCCGCGCGACGGACGCCGCTCCAGACGCGATTCGCGCCGACGTCGATGCGTTCGTGACCGATCTTGTGGCGAGGGGGCTGCTGGAGTAGCGGTGTTTCGCTACGCTCGCTCTCACCTCTGCGATCATCCGACTATGGGGGGGCCATGTCGATAACTCTCGGAGTGCCCGACATCCGGTGCGGCGACGTTCGGGTCACCTACAGTGTGGAGGTCGTCGGTTTCCCCGGCCTACGCACCCTGTGGTTCTCCGCGCCCGTCGAGTGGGCGTCGCTCATGAACGCGAGGGCGGATGCGGCGCTCGTGGCGCTCCTCATGCCCGCGATGGCGATCGGCGCCGAGATCGTGGTCGATGGTCCCGTCACCGACGAGCTGGCGTGGAGTCTCGCGGGGGAGACGCAAGCGGTGCTGCGTGGTGTGCGCCCGGAGATCGCGCGGGTGAGCATCGAGGCGCCCGACGCCTTCCCGCCCTCCGGAGGCGCGACCGCGGTCGCAACCGGATACTCCGCCGGAATCGACTCGTACGCAACACTTGCCCGCCATCACTTCGCACCGGACGTGCCGGAGTCGCTGCGCATCACGCACCTGCTCTATAACAACGTCGGTTCGCACGGCCACGGTGTGGAGGGCCGCGCGCTGTACCGGAACCGTCTGGAGCTGGTGCGGACGAGTGCGTCCTCGATCGGGCTGCCGCTGATCGACATCGACTCCAACGTCGACGACTTCCATCTCGTGGGCCGCGTGGGCTTCCAGCAGTCGCACACGATGCGGAACGCGGCGGTCGTTCACCTGCTCTCGGCCGGCATCCGACACTACCTCTACGCCTCATCAGTGCCGTACGACAGGGTCGCCGTCAACGCGAGGGTCGACGTGGGCTACGCCGACCCGATTCTGCTGCCGCTCGTGTCGACGCGTTCCGTGACCCTTCGATCCTCGGGTTCCGACATGGATCGAGCGGCGAAGGCCGCGCTCATCGCCGAGCTTCCTCCCACCTACGAACGCCTCGACGTCTGCACCGAGTCGACCGATGGCACCAACTGCTCGGAATGCCCGAAATGTCAGCGCACGATGCTCACGCTCGAGCTGATCGGAGTGTTCGATCGATATCGCACCGTCTTCCGGGCGCCGCGGAATCGGAACTGGCGCGAGGAGTTCCTCGTCGGCGCCCTGACGCAGGGCAAGCCGGCGGGGCTCAAAGTCGTGGCACTGTACGAAGCGCGCGTCGGGATTCCGCTCCGGCTCCGGGTACGGGCGAGCGCACGCAGGATCGGCGGATCCGTCCGCGGGCTCGCCGGTCGTGCGGCGCGTCACGCCATGCGGCGAGTCGGCCGAGTCACTCGAGTCGCCCGGCACTGACCACGTCCGCCTGCGATACTTACCACCTCGGAATCTACGGAGGATGATGGCACGCGAAGCCGACGGGCGCAGCCTGCCCAGCCAACTCGGGCAATTGCTCGGGCTCGCAGGTGCGAATCCGCGAACCTGGATCTCCGGCGTGGTCATCGGGTCGATCGGCTTGGCGCTGCTCGATACGCTGGGTGTCGCCGCCATGGCGCCGCTCATGCAGCTCATCACCACCGGGTCGGCCGACTCCGACATCCTGCGCGCCGCGTCGGACATGGTGGGCGTCTCGTCGCCACAGGCCCTCATCCCCATCGTCGCGGGCATCGTCGCGGGCCTGTTCATCCTGAAGAGCATCTGCGCGCTGCTGTTCCGCTGGTGGATCCTCGGGAGAACCACCCGTATCTCCGCGCTCGCGTCGTCGCAACTGATGCGGATGTACATCCTGGCGCCGTACGCGGATCATCGGTCGCGGCGCACGAGCGAGATCTACCGCAATGTGAGCGACAGTACCGCCCAGTCGACGAGCGTCCTCCTTGCCGTGACCGCCCTCTTCACCGACGGCCTCGTGCTCGTCGCACTCGCGTTGGTGATCGCCTTCGTCTCTCCGACCGTGCTGCTCGTGACGGCCGCGATCTTCGGCGTGCTGATCTTCGGCGTCCAGCGGATGCTGCGCAACCGCCAGTCCCGCATCGGCGAGGAGGTCTCCGCGTCGGCCCTGCAGTCCTGGCAGCACCTGCTCCCGGCGCTGGACGGCTTCAGGGAGACCCGGCTCTCGTCCAGTGCGAATGTCTTCGCCGACGGGTATCAGGCGGCGAAGCTGCGCACGGCTCATGCCGGGCGCCAGTTGGCGATCCTCTCCGACGCCCCTCGATACCTCCTCGAGGTCGGCTTCGTGCTCGCCATCATCGGCATCTCCGCGGTGCTGTCGGCCACCACGTCGCCGGCGACCACGCTCACCGTCCTCGGCGTCTTCGGCGCCGCGTCGATCCGCGCTCTCCCGACGATGAATCGCGTGGCCTCCAGCCTCGCCACCATTCGCACCGGACGCGTCGGCCTGAACATCGTGACCGGCATCGCCGACGAACTCCGCCGCGGTGGCATGCACGACGAAACCCCGCGGACCGCGATACGGTACGCGGGCGACATCGTGCTGCGTGACGTCGAGTTCCACTACGCCGATGCCGAGCGGCCGGTGCTCGACGGGATATCGCTCGACATCGCCCAGAACCGCACCACGGCGTTCGTCGGGTCGAGCGGTGCCGGCAAGAGCACGCTGCTCGATCTCGTGCTGGGGCTGCTCGAGCCGACGTCGGGCTCGATCGAGTGCGGCGGCCGATCGATCCGGGACGACCCCCCATCATGGTTCTCGGAACTCGGGGTCGTGCCGCAGGACGTCTTCCTGCTCAATGACACGCTGGCCGCCAACATCGCGTTCGGAACGCCCGCGTCGGAGATCGACCTCGCCCGCGTGGCCGAGGTGATCCGGACCGCCCAGCTCGAGGCCGTGGTGGCGGAATTGCCGCTCGGTCTGCAGACCGAGGTCGGCGAGCGCGGCGTGCGGCTCTCGGGAGGTCAACGACAGCGGCTCGGATTGGCTCGAGCGCTCTACCGGCAGCCGACGGTGCTCGTGCTGGACGAGGCGACGTCGGCGCTCGACAACGCGACCGAGCACGAGATCGCCACGACGCTGCGGTCGCTGCAGGGGAGCATCACGATCCTGATCGTCGCGCACCGTCTCTCCACTGTGCGCAACGCCGACACGCTCGTCTTCCTGAAGGACGGCCGGATCGAGGCGACCGGCAGCTTCGAGCATGTCCGCGCGACCAGCCGCGACTTCGCGCGCCTCGTGGAGCTCGGCGAACTCAACTGATCCGGTCGCTTCCGGTCAGTGGAAGCCCTCGATCACACTCCAGCGCGGGTCGAGCTGGTGCGCGTCCGTGCCGTGCGGCATCCGCGCGTGGAATCGTGGCATGACGATCCGGGCATCACGGTGGATGACCCCGGCGACGTACGCCGCCCAGTAGCTGAAGGTCGAGTTCGTGCCGATGATGCGGCTGGCGCCTGCGACGGCGAGGAAGTTCGCCAGCGCGTCGGGCTGCGCGTATGCCACCTCGCCGACGGTCGAACGGATGACGGGGTCGAGGTTCGTCCGGCACCAGTCCGGGTCGTCCGAGACCACGAGGGCGCGATCGGCCGGAGCGACCCGTTCGAGCGCGGATCGCAGATACCCCGCCTGGTCGAACGCGTACTTGCCGGCGAACTCCCCGTAGTAGTCGCCACGGCGGATGTTGATCACGAGGGTTCCGGCGGCGCCGGGCACCACGTGCGGCGCGATCGTCTCGTGCACGAAGGCGGCGATGTCGTCGGCGGTGAAGTCCGCGCCGAACCGCTGGTAGAGCCAGGTCGGATCCCATTCTCGTCGGTCACCGAAGCGCACGGCCGGCCGTGCGATCGTCATCGTCTCGAGCTCGGGGAACGCGGCGAGCCACGGCTTCATCGCAGGCACCTCGAGTGCGAGGGTCGGCGTTCCGGCACGAGTGCGTCGGTGGGCCTGGAGCCACACGTAGAGGAGGTTCCCGAGCCGCAGTCCGGCCGGAGGGGTCGTGATGACAGTGCGGTCGCCGCGTCTGAGCACCTCGAGCGCCGAGCCGACGAGATGCGCTCCGCCCCCGACCAGCTGATGGCCGGCGCGTCCGACGCGTCGCAGCATCCGGCTCATCCGACTCCGCTCATGGTTCGACGTCCGCGAACTCGGGCAGCCGCGACATCCGGAATCGCTGTGCCGGATCGCTGGCGAACGGCGCGGCGAGGGCGGTGCGAAGGGGGTGCCGCGCGCGCGTTCGCCACAGGTGCAGTTCGCGCGTCCAGTCGCGCGAACTCGCGTGGCCCGACACGACCGCCTTCTCGGCCATCTGCGCCTCTGAGCGCACCCAGCTCATGTGCAGCACGGCATCCTGCGGACGGACGAGGGCGTGGACCCGCGCCCAGCTCGGGTGGGCCGGATCGGTGTTCCACGGCGACAGGTCGACGCGGTACAGCGGCGCCGTCTGCGCCTGGCGAGCGAACGACAGCCTCGTTCCCGCGCGCACGGCGGACGGGCCCGGATATGCGGCCTGCCACCCCCAGAACCGGCGGCACTGCTCGAGGAAGACACCGTCCGCTGTACGCGCATAGAAGACGCGCGCGGGGTACTCGAGCGCCTCGGCGGCACGATCATGGGCCTTCGCGATGAGATTCGCGAAGACCCGTGGGGCGGGCACGATCTCGTCGGTGTCGAGCTGGATCACCCAGTCCGCGCCCTCGGAGGCGGCGTCGAGTGCCGCCTGCCGCTGCTCGGTCTCGAGATGCATGGTGAATCGTGAGGTGTCGGCGTGGTCGCCCGGGAGCATGACGACCTTGCCGTCGGGGTCGGCGGCCCGGATGCGTTCGAGCGACTCGTCGACCGAGAGCGGGGCGCCCGACCACGAGCGACCGTGCCGGTCGTACGAGACGAAGATCCGTTCGACGAGCCCGTAGTACGAGCCGATGCTCTGGGGGATCCACGCCGGGTCGCCGGCCAGCACGTACGCGTTGAGTCTCAGTGCCATCCGGCACGCCGTCTCAGCTCGGATGTCGCGCGCAGCGCGGCCAGCACACCGGCCGCGGCGCCGAGGAGGTCGACCGACGATCGTTGCAGGCCGCCCGCGAAGCCCTGGACTTTCGCACGAGCACCGTGGCGGTGTTTCAACGCCCGCAGACCCGACGTCAGCTCGCGGCCCGCGGTGCGGAACACGGTGCGTCCGTACCTGCGCACATGGGGGTCGTCCCATCCGAGGGTCGTCGTGAGCAGCACGACATGGTTCCTCGCTCCGAAGTAGCGGTACCGCGAGTCGAAGCGGCGCCCGCGCGCATAACGCCCGCCGACGTGCTCGACGACGGCGAACGGCGTGTAGACGATCCGCAGCCCTCGGCGGCGGATCCGGAGTGCGATGTCGGTCTCCTCGCGCAGGCACGTGCCGGGGTACAGGTCGCGGATCCCCCCGAGTTCGCGCACGACCCCGGAACGCACCGACATGTTGGCTCCGAGCAGGTGGTCGACCTCGACGACACGGTCGGGTGCGGCGGAGAAGTAGCCGGTGAGCCGCCCATCGGGCAGGAGGAGCCCGATCTGGCCGATCCCCTCCCGCTCCTCGCCTGGCTGCCCGTTGCGCGCGCGGCCTCCGACGGCCGCGACCTCGGGGTCGCCGTACGGTTCCAGCAGACGTTCGAGCCAATCCGGCTCGGCGTAGGCGTCGTCGTCGATGAACGCGACGACGTCTTCTTCGGCGCCCTCGAAGCCGATGGCCCGTGAGGTCGCCGTATGCCCGATGCCGAGAGGGTTGCGCCGGTACTCGACCGCCGGATGTCGCGCGACGACCTCGCGGGTCCGGTCGTTCGGAGAGGCGTCGACGACGACGATCCGATCGGGCTCGACCGACTGGCG
>JAPSJT010000002.1 GCA_031178045.1 Agromyces sp. | reverse complement strand
ACGACATCGGATCTGCTGACGATTTCCTCGCCGCGGTCGAGAAGACTTTGAAGTTCTTCAACGACGGCGACCTCATCGAGGGCACCGTCGTGAAGATCGACCGCGACGAGGTCCTCCTCGACGTCGGATACAAGACCGAGGGCGTCATCCCCTCGCGTGAGCTTTCCATCAAGCACGATGTCGACCCCAGCGAGGTCGTCGGCGTCGGCGACACCGTCGAGGCGCTCGTCCTCCAGAAGGAGGACAAGGAAGGCCGCCTCATCCTGTCGAAGAAGCGCGCGCAGTACGAGCGCGCTTGGGGCGACGTGGAGAAGATCAAGGAAGCCGACGGCGTCGTGACCGGCTCGGTCATCGAGGTCGTCAAGGGCGGCCTGATCGTCGACATCGGCCTCCGTGGCTTCCTCCCGGCGTCGCTCATCGAGCTCCGTCGAGTGCGCGACCTCACGCCGTACCTCGGCCAGGAGATCGAGGCGAAGATCCTCGAGCTCGACAAGAACCGCAACAACGTCGTGCTCTCGCGCCGCGCGCTCCTCGAGCAGACGCAGTCCGAGTCGCGCTCGACGTTCCTCGCGAACCTCCACCCGGGACAGATCCGCAAGGGCGTCATCTCGTCGATCGTCAACTTCGGTGCGTTCGTCGACCTCGGCGGCGTCGACGGTCTCGTCCACGTCTCCGAGCTGTCGTGGAAGCACATCGAGCACGCCAGCGAGGTCGTCGAGGTCGGCCAGGAGGTCACCGTCGAGGTGCTCTCCGTCGAGCTCGACCGCGAGCGCGTCTCCCTGTCGCTCAAGGCGACGCAGGAGGACCCCTGGCAGGTCTTCGCCCGCACCCACGCGATCGGTCAGGTCGCACCGGGCAAGGTCACGAAGCTCGTGCCGTTCGGCGCGTTCGTTCGCGTGGCTGACGGCATCGAGGGCCTCGTGCACATCTCGGAGCTGTCGGGCAAGCACGTCGAGCTCGCAGAGCAGGTCGTGTCGGTCGGCGAAGAGGTCTTCGTCAAGGTCATCGACATCGACCTCGAGCGCCGTCGCATCTCCCTCTCGCTGAAGCAGGCGAACGAGGGCGTCGACCCCGAGGGCACCGAGTTCGACCCGGCGCTCTACGGCATGCTCACCGAGTACGACGAGCAGGGCAACTACAAGTACCCCGAGGGCTTCGACCCCGAGACCAACGAGTGGCGCGAGGGCTTCGAGGCCCAGCGCGAGAAGTGGGAGCAGGACTACGCTGCCGCCCAGGCTCGTTGGGAGGCGCACAAGAAGCAGGTCGCCCAGGCGAACGCTGCCGCTGCGGCCGACGACTCGTTCGGTGCGGGTGCGGCGTCGTTCTCGAGCGACACCGCCGGGGCGGGCACGCTCGCCGACGACGCATCGCTCGCGGCACTTCGCGAGAAGCTCTCGAGCAACTAGCTCGGCGCGAAAGCAGACGGAAGGCCGGTCCCCGCGGGGGCCGGCCTTCCGGCGTTCCCACGAGGCTCAGGTGGAGGGCGGTCGGAACGCGGCGCGCGGTCGCGCGGCGCGCGTCGCTCGACGGCGACGCACGAGCACGACGACGAGCATCACCACGACGGCGAGGCCGAGGACGACGAGCACAGGGGCGAGCAGCGCCGCGAACGCGAGCGCGAAGCTGCCGGCATCCTCCACCGCACTCGCGACGGGAGCACCGACACCCGCGGTGGCCGCGTTCACGACCGGTCGTGCGGCGGCCTTCGCCAGGTGCACCCCGAGTGCGAGGACGACGCCGACGGCGATGGGGATCCACTGCTGCGACGAGAAGAACGCCTCGGGGTCGGTGACGGCGACCGTCGTGGCGTCCACCCCGGAGCCGAACGCGAGCCCGCCGGCGGTCGGGCGTATCACCGTCTGCACGACGTCGTTCACGGTGTCCACGCCGGGGATCTTGTCGGCCACGAACTCGATCACGAGCAGCACGACGAGGATGCCCAGCACCCACTCGTTGGACAGCCACGCCCACGCGGGCGGCAATTCGACGACGCTCGTGAAGCGGTCGAGTGCGCCCACGACGACGAGGGGGATCCATGCGTTCAGGCCGGCCGCGAGCGCGAGCCCGGTTCCCGTCAAGAGCTCGAGCACGCCCACCTCCCATGCCTCTGGTCGAGTGTGGCACGGATAGAGTGAGCATCGTGTATCTGATCGGTCTCACTGGCGGAATCGCCTCAGGAAAGTCCACCGTGGCGAGACGGCTCGTCGAGCACGGAGCGGTGCACATCGATGCCGACGACCTCGCCCGTCGCGTCGTCGAGCCCCGCACGCCGGCGCTCGCGAAGATCGTCGAGGCGTTCGGGTCCGAAGTGCTGCGGCACGACGGCTCGCTCGACCGCCAGAAACTCGGCGACCTCGTCTTCGGCGACGATGCCGCCCGCGCGAAGCTCAACGCCATCGTGCATCCGGCGGTGCGCGAGCTGTCGTCGAAGCTCATCGCGAAGGCGGAGCGCGAGAATCCCGACGCCGTCGTCGTCTACGACGTGCCGCTCCTCGTCGAGGCGTCCGTCGACCACCCATTCGACCTCATCGTCGTGACGAACGCCCCTCGGCGCACGCAGGTCAAGCGCCTCGTCGAGGAGCGCGGATACGACCCGCTGCAGGCCGAGGCCCGAGTCGACGCGCAGGTCGACAACACCCGCCGGCTCGAGATCGCCGACGTCGTCATCGACACCGACGGCTCCCTGGCGCACACGGTGAGCCAGGCCGACGCGCTGTGGCTGCGCATCGCCGAGGAGCGCGCCCGGAAGTAGTGTCGGCGGGCGAACCTAGACTGGAACGTATGCAAGCCACGCGTTCCGTCCGTCCGTTCCAGGTGGTGAGCGAGTACAAGCCGAGCGGTGACCAGCCCACCGCGATCGCCGAACTGGCGGGCCGCATCAACGCCGGCGAGACCGACGTCGTCCTCCTCGGAGCCACCGGTACGGGCAAGTCCGCGACGACGGCATGGCTCATCGAACAGGTGCAGCGGCCCACGCTCGTGCTCGCACACAACAAGACGCTCGCCGCGCAGCTCGCGAACGAGTTCCGCGAGCTCATGCCGCACAACGCCGTCGAGTACTTCGTCTCGTACTACGACTACTACCAGCCCGAGGCCTACGTGCCGCAGACCGACACCTTCATCGAGAAGGACTCGTCGATCAACGCCGAGGTCGAGCGGCTCCGCCACTCAACGACCAACTCGCTGCTGAGCCGCCGTGATGTGATCGTCGTGTCCACGGTGTCGTGCATCTACGGCCTCGGCACCCCCGAGCAGTATCTCGGCGCGATGATGCCACTCCAGGTGGGTCAACGTGTCGACCGCGACTGGCTCATCCGCAAGTTCGTCTCGATGCAGTACCAGCGCAACGACGTCGACTTCTCACGCGGCAACTTCCGGGTGCGCGGCGACACGATCGAGATCATCCCGGTGTACGAAGAGCTCGCGATCCGCATCGAGATGTTCGGCGACGAGATCGAGGCGCTCTACAGCCTCCATCCGCTCACGGGCCAGATCGTCGAGCAGCTCGACGCCGTACCCGTCTTCCCCGGCTCGCACTACGTCGCGAGCACCGATGTCATGCAGCGCGCGATCGGCACGATCCGCGTCGAGCTCGAGGAGCGCCTCGCCGAGCTGGAGCGCGAAGGCAAACTCCTCGAGGCGCAGCGCCTGCGCATGCGCACGACCTTCGACCTCGAGATGATGGAGCAGATCGGCTTCTGCTCCGGCATCGAGAACTACTCGCGGCACATCGACGGTCGTGCGCCGGGCCAAGCGCCCCACTGCCTGCTCGACTACTTCGCCGACGACTTCCTCGTCGTCATCGACGAATCGCACGTCACGGTGCCGCAGATCGGCGCGATGTACGAGGGTGACTCGTCTCGCAAGCGCACGCTCGTCGAGCACGGCTTCCGGCTGCCGAGCGCACTCGACAACCGCCCGCTCAAGTGGGACGAGTTCAAGGACCGGGTCGGCCAGACGGTGTACCTCTCCGCGACGCCCGGGCGCTACGAGATGGGCATCGCCGATGGGGTGGTCGAGCAGATCATCCGCCCGACCGGTCTCGTCGACCCGCAGATCGTCGTGAAGCCGTCGAAGGGGCAGATCGACGATCTGCTCGAGGAGATCCGGCTGCGGGCCGAGCGCGACGAGCGCGTGCTCGTCACGACGCTCACGAAGAAGATGGCCGAGGAGCTCACCGACTTCCTCACCGAGGCCGGTGTGCGCGTGCGGTACCTGCATTCCGACGTCGACACGCTCCGCCGTGTCGAACTGCTCACCGAGCTGCGAGCCGGCGTCTACGACGTGCTCGTCGGCATCAACCTGCTCCGTGAAGGGCTCGACCTGCCCGAGGTCTCCCTCGTCGCGATCCTCGACGCCGACAAAGAGGGCTTCCTGCGCTCCTCGACGTCGCTCATCCAGACGATCGGCCGCGCCGCCCGCAACGTGTCGGGCGAGGTGCACATGTACGCCGACGTGCTCACCGACTCGATGAAGTCGGCGATCGACGAGACCACCCGCCGCCGCGACAGGCAGCTCGAGTACAACCGCGTGAACGGCATCGACCCGCAGCCGCTCCGCAAGCGCATCGCCGACATCACCGATGTGCTGGCTCGGGAAGAGGCCGACACGGCAGCGCTCCTCGCCGGCCGAGATGCGCGCAAGAAGGCGCCGGTTCCGAACCTGCGCCGCGAAGGCATCGCGGCGGCCGGCGCGAACGACCTCGAAGAGCTCATCCGCGACCTCAACGAGCAGATGCTCGAGGCGGCGGGCGAACTGAAGTTCGAACTCGCGGCACGATTGCGCGACGAGGTCTCCGAGCTCAAGCGCGAGTTGCGCCAGATGGAGAAGGCCGGTCATCTCGGCTGATCCCGGGTGGTCGCGGGCGAGGGGAGCTCGCGCCCTGAATCTTGGAATCGAACGTATGTTCGCTGAGAGCGCGTGCTTCTGAGGCATCCGTGTCGGTGGTGCTCTCTACACTCGAAGGGTGCCAGTTTCACGTCTCGATGCCCACGCGCACCTGAGTGTCCGCGGTGCCCGCGTACACAATCTGCAGAACGTCGACGTCGAGATCCCGCGCGACGCGATGGTCGTGTTCACGGGCCTCTCGGGTTCGGGCAAGTCCTCGCTCGCGTTCGACACGATCTTCGCCGAGGGGCAGCGCCGCTACGTCGAGTCACTCTCGGCGTACGCCCGCCAGTTCCTCGGGCAGGTCGACCGGCCCGACGTCGACTTCATCGAGGGTCTGAGCCCCGCCGTCTCGATCGACCAGAAGTCGACGAACCGCAACCCGCGATCGACCGTCGGCACCATCACCGAGATCTACGACTACATGCGCCTGCTCTGGGCGCGCATCGGCGTCCCGCACTGCCCCGTGTGCGGCGAGCGCATCCAGCGTCAGACCGTGCAGCAGATCGCCGATCAGCTCATGGAGCTCGCCGAGGGCACGCGCTACCAGGTTCTCAGTCCGGTCGTCTCGAAGAAGAAGGGCGAGTTCGTCGACCTGTTCCGCGAGCTGGCCGCGGGCGGATACTCGCGCGCCGTCGTCGATGGCGAGGTCATCCGCCTCTCCGAGCCACCGCAGCTGAAGAAGCAGGTGAAGCACGACATCTCGGTCGTCATCGATCGCCTCGTCGCCGGGCCCGATGTGCTCGGCCGACTCACCGATTCGCTCGAGACCGCACTCCGTCTCACCGACGGCCTCGTGCAGATCAACTACGTCGACGAGACCGGTCCCGAGGCGTGGGCGACCTTCTCCGAGAAGCTGTCGTGCCCGAACCAGCACCCCATCCAGCTCACCGAGATCGAGCCCCGCACCTTCTCCTTCAATGCGCCGTTCGGCGCCTGCCCCGAGTGCTCCGGTCTCGGCACCCGCATGTCGGTCGACGAGGCGCTCCTCCTCGGCGACCCGAGCCTGAGCATCGCCGAGGGTGTCATCCTGCCGTGGACGTCGCAGGGCAAGAGCCTCTACAACTACTACGAGAAGCTGCTCGCCGGTCTCGCCCGTGATCTCGGGTTCTCGCTCGACACGCCCTGGGAGGAGCTCCACGACGAGGCCCGCGATGCCGTGCTCCGCGGGGACAACTTCGAGGTGAAGGTGCGCTGGCGGAACCGCTATGGGCGTGAGATGAGCTACACCTCCGGTTTCGAAGGCGTCGTCCCGTACATCGAGCGGCAGTACGTGCAGGCCGAGACCGATGTGCAGCGCGCGCGCTGGGCCGAGTACCTCCGTGAGGTTCCATGTCCGGTCTGCGACGGCAAGCGGCTGAAGCCCGAGGTGCTCTCGGTGCTCATCCACGGCGAGAGCATCGCCGACGTCGGCCTCCTGAGCCTCACCGAAGCGCGGGCATTCATGGACCGCCTCGAGCTCTCCGATCGCGAGCAGACGATCGCCGCGCAAGTGCTCCGCGAGATCAAAGTGCGGCTCGACTTCCTCATCCGGGTCGGCCTCAGCTATCTCGATCTGGCTCGAGCGGCCGGCACCCTGTCGGGCGGTGAGGCGCAGCGCATCCGTCTCGCGACGCAGATCGGTTCCGGGCTCACGGGCGTGCTCTACGTGCTCGACGAGCCGAGCATCGGGCTGCACCAGCGCGACAACCGGCGACTCATCGACACGCTCGTGGCGCTGCGCGACCTCGGCAACACGCTCATCGTCGTCGAGCACGACGAAGACACCATCCGCACCGCCGACTGGATCGTCGACATCGGCCCGGGCGCCGGCGTGAACGGCGGCACGGTCGTGCACTCGGGCAGCTACGCCGAACTGCTGAAGAACACCCGGTCGCTCACCGGCGACTACCTCTCAGGGCGCAAGGAGATCGGCATCCCCGCCCGACGCCGGCCGGTCGATCGTAATCGCGTGATCACGGTGCAGGGCGCCGAAGCGAACAACCTGCGCGGTGTCGACGTCGAGTTCCCGCTCGGCACGTTCACCGCCGTCACCGGTGTGAGCGGCTCGGGCAAATCCTCGCTCGTCAACGACATCCTGTATCGCGTACTCGCGAACCGCCTCAATGGAGCGCGGAAGGTGCCGGGCAAGCACCGGCGCGTCACCGGGCTCGAGCACCTCGACAAGGTGGTGCACGTCGACCAGGCGCCCATCGGCCGGACGCCGCGGTCGAACCCCGCGACCTACACGGGCGTGTTCGACCGCATCCGCACGCTCTTCTCCGAGACGACCGAGGCGAAGGCCCGCGGCTACCTGCCCGGCCGCTTCAGCTTCAACGTCAAGGGAGGGCGCTGCGAGGCGTGCTCCGGAGACGGCACGATCAAGATCGAGATGAACTTCCTTCCCGACGTGTACGTCGCGTGCGAGGTGTGCGGCGGCAAGCGGTACAACCGCGAGACCCTCCAGGTGCACTACAAGGGCAAGAACATCGCCGAGGTCCTCGAGATGCCGATCAGCGAGGCGGCCGAGTTCTTCGAGCCCATCTCGGCGATCCACCGCTACCTCAAGACGCTCGTCGACGTCGGGCTCGGATACGTGCAACTCGGGCAGAGCGCGACGACCCTCTCCGGCGGCGAGGCGCAACGCGTGAAGCTCGCGACCGAGCTGCAGCGCCGTTCGAACGGCCGCAGCGTCTACGTGCTCGACGAGCCGACCACGGGTCTGCACTTCGAAGACGTGCGCAAGCTCCTGAAGGTGCTCGGCAAGCTCGTCGACAAGGGCAACACGGTGATCGTGATCGAGCACAGCCTCGACGTCATCAAGTCCGCCGACTGGATCATCGACCTCGGCCCCGAGGGCGGATCGGGTGGCGGCCAGATCGTCGCGACCGGCACCCCCGAGCAGGTGTCGAGAGTCAGCGAGAGTCACACCGGCTACTTCCTCCGCGAGATCTTCGACGCGGCATCCGTGCACGCCGAAGTCGCCAGCTGAGGCCGATGAGCGCACCACCCGCGAACATCCAGGGCGTTCCGTACCGTCCCAAGGCAGGGGAGATCCCGACCGCGCCAGGGGTCTACCGCTTCCGCGACGCGGACCGACGGATACTGTACGTCGGCAAGGCGAAGAATCTGCGGGCCCGGTTGTCGAACTACTTCGCGCCGCTGCGCAGCCTCCACGAGCGCACGCGTCGCATGGTCACGACGGCGACCTCCGTGGAGTGGACGGTGGTGGCCAACGACGTCGAGGCGCTTCAACTCGAGATCACACTGATCAACGAGTTCAGCCCTCCGTTCAACGTGCGCTTCAAAGACGACAAGTCCTACCCGTATCTCGTCGTCACGCTCGCCGAGGAGGCGCCCCGGGCGATGGTCTCGAGGCGCCGCGGAATCCCGGGTGCTCGCTACTTCGGGCCGTACCCGAAGGTGTGGGCCGTGAACGACACCCTCGACGTACTGCTCAAGCTGTTCCCGATCCGCACCTGCAAGGACTCCGACTACAAGCGCGCCATGGCGAGCGGCAAGCCGTGCTTCGCCGGCCAGATCGGCCGGTGCTTCGGGCCGTGCTCCATGCGGGTGACGATCGAGGAGCATCGCGAGAACGTCGACCGCTTCGTCGCGTTCATGGAGAACCAGGACCGCCGTATCATCGGCGAGCTCACCCAGCAGATGCGCGACGCGGCAGCGGTGCAGGACTACGAGACCGCGGCGCGACGGCGCGACCAGCTGAAGGCCGCGGAGTCGTTCTTCGAGAAGAGTGCGGTCGTGCTCGGCGACAAGGTCGACATCGACGTGTTCGGAATCGATCACGACGAGCTCTCCGCGGCCGTGCAGCTCTTCATCGTTCGCGGCGGGCGAGTGCGGGGCGTTCGTTCCTGGACGGTCGACAAGGAGCTCGACGTGCCACTCGGCGAACTCGTCGACTCCGTCGTGCAGAACGCGTACGTCGACGGCCTGCAGCCGCCCGCCGAGGTCGTCGTGCCCGAGCTGCCCGACGACGCCGCCGCACTCGAGACGTGGCTGGGCACGCTCGCCGGGCGCAAGGTGCGCCTCCGAGCGGCCCAGCGCGGCGACAAGGCGGCGCTGCTCTCCACGGCGACGCAGAACGCCAAGCAGTCGCTCATGCTCTACAAGACCCGGCGCAGCGCGGACTTCACGACGCGTTCGAGGGCCCTGGAAGACATCCAGGAGGCGCTCGGCATGGCCGAGGCGCCGCTGCGCATCGAGTGCTTCGATGTCTCCCACCTCAGCGGCACCAACATCGTCGCCTCGATGGTGGTCTTCGAGGACGGGCTTCCGCGCAAAGACGAGTACCGCCGTTTCACGATCCCGAACTCGAGCGACGACACCGACTCCATCCACCAGGTGCTGACGCGGCGGCTTGCGTACCTCGCGAGGCCCAGTGACGACGAGGCCCCCCAGACCGCAGGCGACACCGCGGACGCAGCGGTGGATGCCGCGGCATCCGAACGTCGCAAGAAGTTCGCGTACCGACCGAACCTGCTCGTCGTCGACGGCGGTGAGCCGCAGGTGGCCGCCGCCGCTCGGGCGCTCGAGGAATCCGGAGTCGAGGGCATCTACCTGTGCGGCATCGCGAAACGGCTCGAGGAGATCTGGACCCCTGATTCGGACTTCCCGGTGATCCTGCCGCGCAACAGCGACGCGCTGTTCCTCATCCAGCGGGTTCGAGACGAGGCGCACCGCTTCGCGATCACCCACCAACGCCAACGGCGGAAGCGCGATATCGGTACGGTCCTCTCCGAGATTCCCGGCCTCGGGCCGGCCCGCGTGAAGGAGCTCCTGCGTCATTTCGGATCCGTCGCGCGCCTGCGCACGGCGAGTGAGGCGGACATCGCCGAGGTGAAGGGGCTGGGGCCGAACCTCGCGGCGACGGTGTACCGGCACCTCCGCGCCGACGGCGTGTCATCGCCCCGGTAGGCTGGGGTGTCGGCCGGCGGAAGGGGAACCCAGACGATGACGGGGGAGACCGAACAGCAGGAGATGCTGATCGTCACCGGGATGTCGGGCGCCGGCCGGTCGACGGTCGGGAACGCGCTCGAAGACCTCGGCTGGTACGTCGTCGACAACCTTCCTCCGCAGATGCTGCGGCCCCTCGTCGAGCTCGTCGAACGCGCCGGCGCATCGCTGCCCCGGATCGCCGCGGTCGTCGACGTGCGCGGCCGGGACTTCTTCTCGGAGCTGCAGGACATCATCCAGGCCCTCCGAACCGGCGTCAGCGTGCGCGTCGTCTTCCTCGACGCGACCGACGCCGTGCTCGTGCGCCGTTTCGAGTCGGTTCGCCGCCCGCACCCCCTGCAGGGCAACGGCACGCTGCTCGACGGAATCGGCGCCGAGCGCGCCCGACTCGCGGTGTTGCGCGAGTCGAGCGACATCGTCATCGACACCTCCGACCTGAACATCCACCAGCTCGCGACGCTCATCACCGAGACGTTCGCCGAGGCCGGGCAGGCGGGCCTGCGTGTCACGCTCCTCAGCTTCGGCTTCAAGTACGGCATCCCGACGGATGCCGACCTCGTCGCCGACGCCCGCTTCCTGCCGAACCCGTTCTGGATCCCCGAACTGCGCCACCTCACCGGTGAGGACGCGGATGTCTCGCGGTTCGTGCTCGAGCAACCCGGCGCCCGGGAGTTCATCGAGGCGTATGCTGCCGCTCTCGAGCCCGTCATGGCGGGGTACCAACGCGAGAACAAGCGACACGCGACGATCGCGATCGGATGCACCGGCGGCAAGCATCGGTCGGTCGCCCTCATCCGCGAACTGGCCGCGAGGCTCGAGCAGATGCCGGGCGTCGTCGTGAGCACGAAGGATCGCGACCGTGGTCGCGAATGACCGGGCGACCGGTCGCATGAGACGAGAGGAAGTGACGTGGCACTGACCGCGGACGTGAAAGAGGAGCTCGCGCGGGTCGAGGTGCCGAAGACGAGCGTACGGGCGGCCGAGCTCGCCTCCATACTCCGATTCGCCGGGGGCCTGCACATCATCTCCGGTCGGATCGCGATCGAGGCCGAGCTCGATTCGCCCACGATCGCCCGACGGGTGACACGCGATCTCGGTGAGCTCTACGGAGTGCGCCCCGACGTCTCGGTGATCTCGCCCTCCGGCATGCGCCGCACGAACCAGTACCTCGTGCGGGTGCTCGACGGCGGCGAGACCCTCGCCAGGCAGACCGGGCTCCTCGACGCCCGCCGCCGCCCGGTGCGCGGACTTCCGAACAAGCTCACGACCGGCTCCAGGGAAGACGTCGCCGCGGTGTGGCGCGGGGCGTTCCTCGCGCAGGGCACGCTCACCGACCCCGGACGCTCCGCCGCCCTCGAGGTGACCTGCCCCGGCAACGAGGCGGCGATGGCGCTCGTCGGCGCAGCCGGCCGACTCGGCATCTCGGCGAAGGCGAGAGAGGTTCGCGGCGTGCACCGCGTCGTCATCCGTGACGGTGAGGCGATCAGCGCCATGCTCTCGCTCATGGGCGCGAGCGAGACGGTGCGGAACTGGGAGGAGCTCCGCCAGCGGCGAGAGGTGCGAGCGACCGCGAACCGGCTCGTGAACTTCGACGATGCCAACCTCCGTCGTTCGGCGCAGGCGGCCGTCGCGGCGTGCGCCCGGGTCGAGCGCGCGATGGAGCTGCTCGGCGACGACATCCCCGAGCACCTGCGCTACGCCGGCGAACTGCGGCTCGCGCACCGGGACGCGAGCCTCGACGAGCTCGGACACCACGCGGACCCGCCGATGACGAAGGACGCGGTCGCGGGGCGCATCCGCCGACTGCTCGCGATGGCCGACAAGCGTGCCGCCGACCTCGGCGTTCCCGGCACCGAGGCGAGCCTGCCTGCCGATCTCGACGACGTGTGACGTCAACCCTCGGCAGCCCCTCGAGCCGCGGGCATAGACTCGACGGGCGGCCGCGGAACACCGGGCAGGAGCCCGGTGACCCCGGCATCTGAGAAGGAGAAGCAATGGCTGACTACACCCTCCCCGACCTTCCGTACGACTATGCGGCCCTCGAGCCGTCGATCAGCGGCCGGATCATGGAGCTGCATCACTCGAAGCACCACCAGACGTACGTGACCGGCGCGAACACCGCCATCGCACAGCTCGCAGAGGCACGCGACTCCGGAAACCTCGCGAACGTCAACAAGCTCGAGAAGGACCTCGCGTTCAACCTCGGCGGCCACGTCAATCACTCGATCTTCTGGACGAACATGTCGCCCGACGGCGGCGACAAGCCGACGGGTGAGCTCGCATCCGCGATCGACGACCACTTCGGATCCTTCGACAAGTTCCAGGCGCACTTCACGGCGACGGCGCTCGGCGTGCAGGGGTCCGGGTGGTCGGTGCTCGCGTGGGACTCGATCGGACAACGCCTGATCATCGTGCAGTTCTTCGACCAGCAGGCGAACTTCCCGGCGGGCATCGTGCCGCTGCTCATGCTCGACGTGTGGGAGCACGCCTACTACCTCGACTACCAGAACGTGCGCGCCGATTACGTGAAGGCGTTCTGGAACATCGTCGACTGGAACAACGTCCAGCAGCGCCTGTCGACCGCACGCGAGAAGACCTCAGGGCTGCTGCTACTGTCGTAGCGGGATGGTGTCCACGGACCCGTCCTGGACACCGCTGTCCGATCAGTTCACCTTGAAATCGCGCACTCGCGCACCGTCAATCAGGAGACATCCGTGTCTGTAAAGATCGGCATCAACGGCTTCGGCCGCATCGGCCGCAACTACTTCCGAGCCGCCCTCGCCCAGGGCGCCGACCTCGAGATCGTCGCGGTGAACGACCTCACCGACAACAAGACCCTCGCCCACCTGCTGAAGTACGACTCGATCACCGGCCGCCTCGATGCGACGGTGGACTACGACGACGACCACATCATCGTCGACGGCAAGGCGATCAAGGCCTTCGCCGAGCGCGACCCCGCGAACCTGCCCTGGGGCGAACTCGGCGTCGACATCGTCATCGAGTCCACGGGCTTCTTCACGAAGGCCGCGGACGCGCGCAAGCACATCGAGGCCGGCGCCAAGAAGGTGCTCATCTCGGCACCGGCGACCGACGAGGACGCCACGTTCGTGATGGGCGTCAACGAGGACTCGTACGACCCCGAGCGCCACCACATCATCTCGAACGCCTCGTGCACGACGAACTGCCTCGCGCCGCTCGCGAAGGTCTTCAACGACGCCTTCGGCATCGAGCGCGGCCTCATGACGACGGTGCACGCGTACACGGCCGATCAGAACCTGCAGGACGGCCCCCACAAGGACCTCCGCCGCGCACGTGCGGCCGCCATCAACATCGTGCCCACCTCGACGGGTGCGGCGAAGGCGATCGGCCTCGTGCTGCCCGAGCTCGTCGGCAAGCTCGACGGCTTCGCGCTGCGGGTGCCGGTGCCCACCGGGTCGATCACCGACCTCACCGTCACGTCCTCGCGTCCGGTGACGGTCGACGAGGTGAAGGCGGCGTACAAGGCGGCCGCCGAGGGGCCGATGAAGGGCATCCTGAAGTACACCGAAGACGAGATCGTCTCGAGCGACATCGTCTCCGACCCGCACTCCTCGATCTTCGACGCCGGCCTGCTGCGCGTGCTCGGCGACCAGGTGAAGCTCTCCAGCTGGTACGACAACGAGTGGGGCTACTCCAACCGTCTCGTCGACCTCACCGAGTACGTCGCCGAACGCCTCTGAGCGAGCAATCGTGACCCTGCGAACGATCGACAGCCTCGGTCCGCTCGCCGGCAAGCGCGTCGTCGTCCGTTGTGACCTGAACGTTCCTCTCCAGGACGGGGTCATCACGGACGACGGCCGCGTGCGGGCATCGGTCCCCACCCTCGACGCACTCGTGGCCCAAGGCGCCCGGGTCATCGTGGTCTCCCATCTCGGTCGCCCCGACGGGGCTCCCGACGCGAAGTACAGCCTCGCCCCCGTCGCCGCCCGCCTCGACGAGCTCCTCGACGCGCCGGTCGCATTCGCGAACGACACGGTCGGCGCGGATGCGGCGGCCAGGGTGGAGGCGCTCGGCGACGGCGAGGTGCTCGTCCTCGAGAATCTCCGGTTCAACCCTGGAGAGACCTCGAAGAACGAGGCCGAGCGCACCGCCTTCGCCGGCGAGCTCGCCGGCTTCGCCGACGCGGTCGTCTCCGACGGGTTCGGGGTCGTGCACCGCAAGCAGGCGAGCGTCTTCGAGCTCGAGCAGCTCCGACCGAGCGCCGGTGGGCTGCTGATCGCGTCGGAGCTGGAGGTGCTCGACCGGCTCACGGAGTCGCCCGAGCGGCCGTACACCGTCGTGCTCGGCGGCTCGAAGGTGTCCGACAAGCTCGGCGTCATCGCACATCTGCTCCCGCGAGTGGACACGCTGCTGATCGGCGGCGGGATGCTCTTCACCTTCCTCGCCGCACAGGGCCACAAGGTGGCCTCGAGCCTGCTCGAGGCCGACCAGATCGACACGGTGAAGGGATACCTCGCCGAGGCCGAGGAGCGAGGCGTCTCGATCGTGCTCCCGAGCGATGTCGTCGTCGCTGCGTCGTTCTCGGCCGAGGCCGAGCACGTCGTCGCCGCATCCGACGCCATCGAGGAGACGCCGTTCGGCGCATCCGGCCTCGGCCTCGACATCGGACCCGACACGGCGGCCGCCTTCGCCGAGCGCATCCGCGGCTCGCGCACCGTCTTCTGGAACGGTCCGATGGGCGTCTTCGAGCTCGCCCCGTTCGCGGCAGGAACGCGCACCGTGGCCGAGGCGCTCACGGAGGTCGACGGGCTCAGCGTCGTCGGCGGTGGCGACTCGGCCGCCGCAGTGCGTCAGCTCGGATTCTCAGACGACCAGTTCGGTCACATCTCGACGGGCGGAGGCGCGAGCCTCGAGTTCCTCGAAGGCAAGAAGCTCCCCGGACTGGAGGTCCTCGGATGGCAGTGAAGCGCACCCCGTTCATCGCCGGCAACTGGAAGATGAACCTCGACCACCTGCAGGCGATCGCCTTCGTGCAGAAGCTCGCGTGGGCCCTTGCCGACGCGAAGCACGACTTCGCCGACGCCGAGGTGGCGGTGTTCCCGCCCTTCACCGACCTGCGTTCGGTGCAGACCCTCGTGGCCGCCGACTCCCTGCCGCTCGGTTACGGGGCGCAGGATCTCTCGGCGCACGACTCGGGTGCGTACACCGGCGAGATCTCGGGGGCGTTCCTCGCGCAGCTCGACTGCCGCTACGTCATCATCGGTCACTCGGAGCGTCGTCAGTATCACGGCGAAACCGACGCCGATGTCAACGCGAAGGTGCTCGCCGCCCACCGCCATGGACTCGTGCCCGTCGTCTGCGTCGGCGAGACCGCGGAAGACCTCGAGGCGCACGGCCCGAGCGCCGTTCCGGTCGCGCAGCTGCGCGCCGCCCTCGAGGGCGTCGACGGATCCAAGGGACTCGTCATCGCCTATGAGCCCGTCTGGGCGATCGGCTCCGGACAGGCGGCGACGCCCGCCCAGGCCGAGCAGGTCGCTGCGGCGCTCCGGGGGGTGCTCGGCGAGGTGCTCGGCGACGAGGTCGCCCAGGCGACGCGCGTGCTCTACGGCGGATCCGTGAAGGCGGCGAACATCGCCTCCTTCCTGCGCGAGCCCAACGTGGACGGCGCCCTCGTGGGCGGCGCGAGCCTCGATATCGACGAGTTCTCGAGCATCGTCCGGTTCAAGAAGCACGTCGGCGCCTGAGCCGGGGTTCCCCGGGCTCCGGCCGTCGTCCGGCTATACTGTTCAACGGCATCGACCCCCTGCGTCGTGCCCGGAAAGGTTCACCGTGGAGATTCTCCAGGTCGTCCTGCAGGTGCTGCTCGGTCTCACGAGCCTCCTGCTGACGCTGCTCATCCTGCTGCACAAGGGCCGTGGCGGCGGTCTGTCCGACATGTTCGGCGGCGGCGTCACATCGAGCCTCGGCGCCTCCGGCGTGGCGGAGCGCAACCTCAACCGCATCACCATCATCCTGGGCCTCGTCTGGGTCACGTGCATCGTCGTGCTCGGGCTCATCACGAAGTTCGACGCCGGAATCTGACGGGGGAGCAATGGCATCGGGGAACAGCGCAATTCGGGGCTCGCGCGTCGGCGCAGGGCCGATGGGCGAACAGGATCGTGGCTTCCACGCCGACCGTGTGGCCGTGAGCTACTGGGACGCACAGGGCAACGAGACCGTACGATACTTCGCGGCGAATCTGCCAGAAGAGGAGATTCCCGACATCATCGACAGCCCGTCGACGGGGCTCCCGGCCGGCCGCGACAAGGAGAACCCGCCCTTGGTCTCCAAGCTCGAGCCCTACAAGACGCACCTCGCCTACGTGAAGGAGCGTCGCACCGACGAAGAGGCTGCTGCGCTCCTCGAAGAGGCCTTGACGCAGCTTCGTACGCGCCGCGGTCAGGTCCAGAAGGACTGAACAGCGACACGAAGAGGGGGCCAGCCGTATCGGCTGGCCCCCTCTTCGTGTCTTCTGGCACGTCTCGCGGCGCAGTGTGGCGCGCCACCCGTGCGTCAGTAGTCGCGCGCGATGAGCGCCTCTGGCACCTCGGCCGCGGCATCCGCGTCGACGAAGAAGACCGTTCGTCGGCGCCCCTTGATGCCGGCGACCGGCACCTCGTCGCGGCTCGCGCCGGCGAGCGCGAGACCGAGGGCCGACGCCTTGTCGGCTCCGGCGAGCACGAGCCAGATGCGCTGGGAGGAGTTGATGACGGGGCGCGTGAGGCTCAGCCGCTCGGGCGGCGGCTTCGGGGAGTTCCGCACGGGAATGACGGTGCGGTCGGTGACCTGGATGCCGGACCGGTGCGGGAAGAGCGAGGCGATATGCCCGTCGGGACCCACCCCGAGGAACATGATGTCGAAGACGGGGTGGGGCAGGCCGTCCGCGCCATGCTGCGCGAGCTCTGCTGCGTAGGCCTCGGCCGCCTCGTCGAGCGAGAGTCCCGCGTCGGAGGCCGGGAAGCGATGCACGTTCGACTCGGGGAGGTCGAGATCGTCGAGGAGGGCGACCCGAGCCTGCTCGTCGTTGCGGTCCTCGTGCCGGGCGGGCACCCACCGCTCGTCACCCCACCAGAAGTGCACGCGCGACCAGTCGATCGTCGCCCGGGCGGGCGATGCCGAGATCGACTCGAGCACCGCCGCTCCCATGCTGCCACCGGTGAGCACGACATGAGCGACGGCCTGTGCGTCGAGGATGTCGAGCATCTTCGTGATGAACCGCGCCGAGACCGAGCTCGCCAGCGACGCCTTGTCGGGATGGACGAGCACGCGTCGCTCATTCGTCATGCATGGGCTCCTTCGACCTCTGCGTTCGCGAGCAGCGAGAGACCGCTCGTGATCACTTCACCGTACAACTCATCGGGGTCGAGGCGACGGAGTTCATCGGCGAGGCAGTCGCGGAGGCTGCGGCGGGGGAGCGCCAAGTCGTGCACGGGCTGGCCCGGCTGACGGAGGGTGGCCACGCCGGGCACGTCGCGGACGAGTTCGACGTCGCCGCTGGCGCGCTCCATCAGCACACCGTGGATGCCGTGCGAGCCGGCCTCCACCCCGGTGAGCTCGTAGCTCGTGGGCGCGTCGAGCTGCAGCCTCAGCCACGCCGCGAGGAGCGTCGTCGAGGGAGAGTCGATCGCGCCGGTGACCCGAACCGCCGTGATGGGCTCGTACGGGGGCTGGTCGAGCACTGCGGCGAGCTGGGCTCGCCAGAGCGTGAGCCTCGTCCAGGCGAAGTCGGCGTCACCGGGACGGTAGCTCTTCGCGAGGGCGTGCAGGGCGCCCTGCGGGTCGGGCTGCGTCGAGGCATCCGTGATCCTGCGGTGCGCGATGCGCCCGAGCGGCGCGTCTCGGGGCACCGCAGGGGCGGCTCCGGGCCACCAGGTCACGACGGGAGCGTCGGGAAGGAGCAGGCCCATCACGAGGCTCTCCTCGTCGCGAGCGGCGTCGCCGCACGCGCGCAGCACGATGACCTCGCTCGCACCGGCGTCACCGCCGACGCGGATCTCGGCATCGAGTCGTGCGGGCACCTCAGCCGACTCGTGCGGGTCGCTCGAGACCACGATGACCCGCATCGGATGCTCCCGCGAGGCGTCGTTGGCGGCCTCGATGGCCTCCTCCTCGCCGCCGGGCGCGGTCGCGATGACGAGGGTCAGCACGCGGCCGAGGGCGACGACGCCGCCCTCCTCGCGGATCTTCACGAGCGTCTTCGACACCTGGCTCGTGGTCGTGTCGGGGAGGTCGACGATCATGGGCGTCTCCAGCTTCGTCCGTCGCGGGCGAGGAGTTCATCGGCGGAGGAGGGCCCCCACGTACCGGGGCGGTACTGCTCGGGCTGTCCCTGGGTGGCCCAGAACTCCTCGATGGGGTCCAGGATCTTCCAGGAGAGCTCGACCTCCTCCTGACGGGGGAAGAGCGGCGGATCGCCGAGCAGCACATCGAGGATGAGTCGCTCGTAGGCCTCGGGGCTCGCCTCGGTGAAGGCGTGACCGTAGCCGAAGTCCATCGTGACGTCGCGCACCTGCATGCCGGCGCCGGGCACCTTGGAGCCGAACCGGATCGTGACGCCTTCATCGGGCTGCACGCGGATCACGAGGGCGTTCTGGCCGAGCTCCGAGGTCTGGCTGTCGGCGAAGACCTGCTGCGGGGCCCGCTTGAACACGACCGCGATCTCGGTGACCCGTCGACCGAGCCGCTTCCCGGCGCGCAGGTAGAACGGCACTCCGGCCCACCGGCGGGTGCCGATCGTGAGCTTCATGGCGGCGTACGTCTCGGTGGTCGACTCGGGGTTCATGCCCTCCTCGTCGAGGAAGCCCACGACCTTCTCGCCGCCCTGCCAACCGCCGGAGTACTGGCCTCGTGCCGTACCGGTGGCGAGGTCGTCGGGCAGTCGCACGGCGGCGAGGATCTTCTCCTTCTCAGCGCGCAGGTCGCCCGCCTCGAATGAGATCGGCTCCTCCATCGCAGTGAGCGCGAGCAGTTGCAGCAGGTGGTTCTGGATGACGTCTCGGGCAGCGCCGATGCCGTCGTAGTACCCCGCGCGCCCGCCGACACCGATGTCCTCGGCCATCGTGATCTGCACGTGGTCGACGAAGTTGGCGTTCCAGATGGGCTCGTACAGCTGGTTGGCGAACCGCAGCGCGAGGATGTTCTGGACCGTCTCCTTGCCGAGGTAGTGATCGATCCGGAAGACCGAGTCGGGCGGGAAGACCGAGGCCACGACGTCGTTCAGCTCGCGGGCGGTCTGCAGGTCGGAGCCGAACGGCTTCTCGATCACGACCCGGCGCCACTGGCCGTCGCGCTGCTCGGTGAGCCCGGAGCGCTTCAGCTGCTCCGTCACGAGCGGGAAAGATTTCGGCGGGATCGAGAGGTAGAACGCGTGGTTGCCCATCGTGCCCCGTTCGCGGTCGAGCTCCTTGACGACGCTGCGCAGCCGGTCGAAGGCCGCGTCGTCGTCGAAGTCGCCCTGCACGAACCGGATGCCTCGGGCGAGCTGTCGCCAGACATCCTCGCGGAACTCGGTGCGCGCGTACTGCTTCACGGAATCGTGGACGACCGCCTCGAAGTCCTCGTCGGCCCAGTCACGACGAGCGAAGCCGACGAGCGCGAAACCCGGGGGCAGGAGCCCCCGGTTCGCGAGGTCGTACACCGCGGGCATGAGCTTCTTGCGCGAGAGGTCGCCGGTGACGCCGAAGATGATGAGGCTCGACGGGCCGGCGATGCGGTTGAGGCGGTAGTCCTTGGGGGAGCGCAGCGGGTTGTGCTGCGCGGAGACCGTTGCCGGGGACATGAGGTCCTTCCCTCGGTCAGGCGACCGCGTCGACGAGCGTCGCGATGTTCGAGGCCGGATCGGTGAGGGTCAGCGTGAGCACCGGGCGGCCGTGCTCGGCGAGCACGCTCGCGTCGCCAGATGCCTGCGCTGCGATGAGCTGCCCGAACGTGAAGGGCCGATCGGGGATCTCGAGGTCCGCTGAGGGAACCTCGGTGATCTGCAGGAACACGCCGACCGCCGGGCCGCCCTTGTGGAACTGCCCGGTCGAGTGCAGGAACCGCGGTCCCCAGCCGAACGTGACGGGCCGACCGGCGCGCGCTGCGAGCAGGTCGCGAAGTCGAGCGAGCTCGGGATGCGCCACCCGGTCGACGTATGCCTGCACGGAGATGTACCCGTTCTCGGGCACTTCCTCGAGGAGCACGTCGATCGCCGACTGGAGGTCGCTCGATGCGCCGATGACCTCGGGCGTGCCGCGTACCTCGATGCCGTCGGCGACGAAGGCGGCGGGCGCGGGCTCGGGCCGCGCGTCGAGCAGACCGCGCGCGGCGATCTTCGCCGATTCCACGTCGGGCTGGTCGAACGGGTTGATGCCGAGGAGGCGGCCGGCCACCGCCGTCGCGTACTCCCAGACGAGCAACTGCGCGCCGAGGGTGCCCGAGACCCGGATCTCCCCGGAGGCGTCGTCGGCGAAGATCTCCTCGCCGGCATCGTCGACGAGGCGCACGATCTGCACGTCGGGGAGGTCGGCGGAGAGCTCGGGCGCGTCGACGTCGAGCACGACTGGCAGGATGCCGGTGCCGTCCTTGCCCGTCGACTCGGCGATGAGCTGCTCGGCCCAGTCGGCGAACCCGACGATGTGGGTGCCGTCGGCGACGATGGCGAGCTTGTCGCGCAGGGGCGAAGTCGCCGCGATCGCCGCGCCGAGCACGAGGCCGGGGTTCTCGGGAGTGTCGACCGCGAGCGGAAGCTCGATCGACTCGGCCTCGTCGAGAAGCTCGGCGATGTCGACGCCCGCGAGGCCCGACGGCACGAGCCCGAAGGCCGTGAGCGCCGAGTAGCGGCCGCCGACCTGCGGGTCGGCGTTGAAGACACGGTAGCCCGCGGCCCGCGCCGACTCGTCGAGCGGTGAACCGGGGTCGGTCACGACGATGATGCGTGAGACCGGATCGATGCCGGCGTCGCGGAACGCCCGCTCGTAGACGCGTCGCTGGCTGTCGGTCTCGACGGTCGAACCCGACTTCGACGAGACGACCAGGGCCGTCTCGGCGAGGCGGTCGGCAATGGCGGCACGCACCTGGCCGGGCTCGGTCGAGTCGAGCACGGTGAGCTCCACGCCCGCCGTGCGCGTGATGACCTCGGGCGCGAGCGAGGAGCCGCCCATGCCGCCGAGCACGATGTGGCGCACGCCCTCGGCCCCGAGCTGCTCGCGCAGGGCCTCGATCTCGGCGACGAGCGGTCGCGAGACCGCGACCGCCTGCGTCCAGCCGAGGCGCTTCGAGGACTCCTCCTCGGCAGCGGCGCCCCAGAGCGAGGCGTCCTGCGCGGTGATCCCGCTCGCGACGAGGTCGGCGACGAGCTGGGGCACGGTGCGGCGGACGGCGTCGGCCGCCGCACCGCTCACCGAGATGCGGAAGCTCATCGCGATGCCCCCAGGGCTGCGCGCACCGTGTCGAGGAGCTCGTTCCAGGACACGATGAACTTCTCGACGCCTTCGCGCTCGAGCACGGCCGTCACGTCGTCGTAGTCCACGCCCACCCGGGCGAGCGAGTCGAGCACGCCGCCCGCGTCGCGGTAGGCGCCCGTGACGGTGTCGCCGACGATCTCGCCGTGGTCGAAGGTCGCCTCGAGGGTCTTCTCGGGCATCGTGTTGACGACGCCCTCGGCGACGAGCTCGGTCACGTAGAGCGTGTCGGGAAGCGAGGGGTCCTTGACACCCGTTGAGGCCCAGAGCGGCCGCTGCCGGTTCGCCCCGGCGTCGAGCAGCGCGGTCGCCCGCTCGGTAGCGAACTCCTGCTCGAACAGCTGGTAGGCGAGGCGGGCATTCGCGACGCCGGCCTTGCTTCTGAGCGCGAGCGCCTCGTCGGTGCCGATCGCGACCAGACGCTTGTCGATCTCGGTGTCCACACGGGACACGAAGAACGACGCGACCGAGTGGATCGTCGCCAGGTCGATGCCGGCCGCCTTCGCCTGCTCGAGACCCGTGAGGTAGGCGTCGATGACCTGCCGGTACCGCTCGAGGCTGAAGATGAGCGTCACGTTGACGCTGATGCCCGCGCCGATGGTCTGGGTGATCGCCTCGAGCCCCTCGATCGTCGCGGGGATCTTGATCATCGCGTTGGGCCGGTCGACCTTCGCCCACAGCGCCTTGGCCTGCTCGATCGTGCCGGCCGCGTCGTGCGCGAGTCCGGGCTCGACCTCGATCGACACGCGGCCGTCGTAGCCGCCCGTCGCGTCGTAGACGGGGCGGAAGTGGTCGGCGGCGTCGCGCACGTCGTCGGTCGTGATCTCGAAGACGGCGCGGTCGACGTCGGCACCGGATGCCGCGAGCGCCTGCACCTGCTCCGCGTACGCGGCGCCGTTCGCGAGGGCGCCCGCGAAGATCGTGGGGTTCGTCGTGACGCCCACGACGTTGCGCTCGGCGATGAGCCGCTCGAGGCCGCCGGAGGCGATGCGCTCACGCGAGAGGTCGTCGAGCCAGATGCTGACGCCGGCCTCGGAGAGCGCGGCGGTGGGGGAGTTCGTAGCCATGATGCGGTGTATCTCCTTCGTGCTCGCGTCAGGCCGACGCGAGCGATTCCTTCGCGGCGGCGACGACGGCGTCCGCCGTGATGCCGAACTCGCGGAACAGGGTCTTGTAGTCGGCGGAGGCGCCGAAGTGCTCGATCGAGACGCTGCGACCGCGGTCGCCGACGTACGGACGCCAGGTGAGCGAGACGCCAGCCTCGACGGACACGCGTGCGGTCACCGCGGCGGGGAGGACCGACTCGCGGTACGCGGCATCCTGCTCCTCGAACCACTCGAGGCTCGGGGCCGAGACGACGCGCGCCTGGATGCCCTCGGCGGCGAGCGTCTCGCGCGCGGCGACCGCGAGCTGCACCTCGGAGCCCGTGGCGATGAGGATGACCTCCGGCGTGCCCGACGGCGCCTCGGCGAGGACGTAGGCGCCCTTCGCGACACCGGCGGTCGAGGCGAGGGTGTCGGCGGATGCCTCGCCGTTGCCGCGCTCGAACACCGGGATGTTCTGGCGGGTGAGCGCGATGCCCACGGGGGCGTCGCGCCGCTTCAGGATCTCGAGCCAGGCCGCGGCCGTCTCGTTCGCGTCGGCCGGGCGCACGACGGTGAAGCCGGGGATCGCGCGGAGCGTGGCGAGCTGCTCGATCGGCTGGTGCGTCGGGCCGTCTTCACCGAGCGCCACCGAGTCGTGCGTCCAGACGAAGATCGACGGCACCTTCATGAGCGCCGCGAGGCGGACCGCCGGACGCATGTAGTCGCTGAAGATGAGGAACGTGCCGCCGAAGGCGCGCGTCTTGCCGTGCAGGACGATGCCGTTCACGATCGCGCCCATGGCGTGCTCGCGGATGCCGAAGTGCAGCACCCGGCCATACGGGTTGCCCGAGAACTCGTGGGTCGACCACTCGGTCGGGATGAACGACGCCGCGTCGTTGATCGTCGTGAGGTTCGACTCGGCGAGGTCGGCCGATCCGCCCCAGAACTCGGGGAGGACGCCGGCGAGGGCGTTGATGACCTTGCCCGAGGCGGCCCGGGTGGAGAGCTCGGTGCCGCCCTCGAAGGACGGCAGGACCGTCTCGACGTCGGCGGGCAGCTCGCCGGCCTCGAGTCGATCGAGGAGCTGCTTGCGCTCGGGGTTCGCCGCCGCCCACGCGTCGAAGGACTCCTGCCACTCGGCGTGCGCCGCGGCGCCGCGATCGAGTGCGCCGCGCGTGTGGGCGATGACGTCGTCGGCGACGACGAAGCTCTGCTCGGGGTCGAAGCCGAGCACCTCCTTCGTCGCGGCGAGCTCGGCCGCGCCGAGCGCGGAGCCGTGGATCTTGCCGGTGTTCTGCTTGCCGGGCGAGGGCCAGCCGATGATCGTCTTCAGGATGATGATGGAGGGCTTCGACGTCTCGCCCTTCGCGGCCTCGATCGCCCGGTGCAGCTCGGCGACGTCTTCGACGTACTGGCCGGTCTTCTTCCAGTCGACGGTCTGCACGTGCCAGCCGTACGCCTCGTAGCGCTCGGCGACGTTCTCGGTGAAGGCGATGTTGGTGTCGTCCTCGATCGAGATCTGGTTGGAGTCGTAGATCACGACGAGGTTGCCGAGCTGCTGGTGGCCGGCGAGCGAGGACGCCTCGCTCGTCACGCCCTCCTGCAGGTCGCCGTCGCCCGCGATGACGTAGACGAAGTGGTCGAAGGGGCTGGTGCCGGCGGCGGCATCCGGATCGAAGAGCCCGCGCTCGAAGCGCGACGCGTAGGCGAAGCCGACCGCGGAGGCGAGGCCCTGACCGAGCGGGCCGGTCGTGATCTCGACGCCCGCCGTGTGGCCGTATTCGGGGTGTCCGGGGGTCTTCGATCCCCAGGTGCGGAGCGCCTGGAGGTCGTCGAGCTCGAGGCCGGAGCCCTCGAGGTAGAGCTGCACGTACTGCGTGAGGGAGGAGTGACCGGCCGAGAGGATGAAGCGGTCGCGGCCGAGCCAGGCGGGGTCCGCCGGGTCGCGTCGCATGACCTTCTGGAACAGGAGATAGGCGGCGGGCGCGAGGCTCATCGCCGTGCCGGGGTGCCCGTTTCCGACCTTCTCGACGGCGTCGGCCGCGAGGACTCGAGCCGTGTCGACGGCGCGGTCGTCGATGGGTTCCCACTGCAGAGTTGCCACGAGGTGCTGTTCCTTCCGATCGTGACGGCGTCGGGAACCGTCCGGCCCGACCCGCCGAGGACGTTGCGGCGCGGTTCCGCCAGGCGGGGGATCCGACCGGGTGCCGCGTTCCGTGGGCCTGCCTGATCGAACCCGTGAAGCCGGGCGCGCACTCCTCAGTATATGGATCAGCAGCCGTTGTGTGACGGGCCGTGACTCACACGGGGCGCCGCGTCATGTGAGGCGGAAAGCGCATTCCGAACGGCGGTGCGGCGGGCATGGCCTAGAATCGTCTGGGGTCGCGCGAGGCTTGCCGAACGCGCTCGCGCCCGGAAGAGGAACGATGCAGGTAGCCGTAGACACTCGCGAGTCGCGACCGGCGATGACGGTACGGCGAAAGCTCTCGGCGTACCTCGCCCTCACGAAGCCGCGGGTCATCGAACTGCTGCTCGTCGTGACCGCACCCACGATGATCCTCGCCCAGAACGGGCTGCCCGACCTCTGGCTCCTGCTCGCCACCCTCGTCGGCGGCGCGATGAGCGCGGGTTCCGCCGGAGCCTTCAACTGCTACATCGACCGTGACATCGATCGGCTCATGAAGCGCACGCAGGGGCGGCCGCTCGTGACGGGCGAGCTGAGCGACCGCGAGGCCCTCGTGTTCGCGTACGGCCTCGGCGTGGCATCCATCGCCTGGCTGTGGCTCTTCACGAACTGGCTCGCCGCGCTGCTCTCGCTCGCCGCCATCCTGCTCTACGTCGTCTTCTACAGCCTCATCCTGAAGCGCCGCACCGCGCAGAACATCGTCTGGGGCGGCATCGCCGGCTGCATGCCCGTGCTCATCGGCTGGGCCGCCGTGACCGAGAGCCTCAGCTGGGCCCCGTTCATCCTCTTCATGATCATCTTCCTGTGGACGCCGCCGCACTACTGGCCGCTCTCCATGAAGTACAAAGACGACTACGCCGCTGCGGGCGTGCCGATGCTCGCCGTCGTGCGAGGCCGCGCGCAGGTCGGCCTGCAGGTCATCCTCTACGCCTGGGCCACCGTCGCGTGCTCGCTCCTGCTCATCCCGATCGCCGGCATGGGTCTCGTCTACTCGACCGTCGCGGTCGTCACCGGCGTCTGGTTCATCGCCGAGACGCACCGCCTCTACAACCTCGCGATCCGCCACGAGCAGGTCTCGCCCATGCGGGTCTTCCACGGCTCGATCGCGTACCTGTCGCTGCTCTTCCTCGCGATCGGCGTCGACCCGCTGCTTCCCTTCTGAGGCGGCAGCCGCCCACCGGCGGGCTCACTCCACGATCCGCTCGGGGCGGAGATGCGCCATCGGGCGGTCCTCCTGAACTCCGAGATCGCTCGTGCGCTCGTGATCAGCGAGAAGACGGTGAGCACCCACATCTCGCATCTGCTCGCGAACACCGGCACGGAGAATCGTGTCGAGCTCGCACGGCTGGTGCACCGCCTCGCGGACGAGCGCGATCGCACGGGTCAGTCGGTGAGGCGATCGTCATCGTGCGCGCCGTAGAAGGCGCTCTGGCGGCGCATGATCTCGGCCATGCCCGCGGCCCGCTCCACGCCGTAGACGGTGCCGGGGAAGTCGAGGGTCTGCTGCACGGCCCAGATCTCCTCGTGCCGGTCGGGGGAGATGATGCGGGCAGGCGACCCCACGGCGACCCAGCCGATGGGCACGACCGCGCCCGGCTCGAGGGCAGTGTTCACCTGGACCACGCCGTTGATGCGCACCTCCGCGTCGTCGCCGACGACGGCGCCGGGGAACACCGATGCGCCAGTGGCGATGAACGCGCGGTCGCCGATGGTCGCGCCGTTCACGTGCGCGTGCGGGCCGACCATGACGTGAGACCCGATGATCGCCGGATGCCCCGCCCGACCTCGCACGACAGCATGCTCGAGCACGACCGTCTCGGCGCCGACCCGCACCGCACCGTCCTCGGCGGTGAGGACCGCACCGTGCAGGATCCGCGCTCCGGCCTCGATGACGACGTCGCCCGAGACGATCGCCCCGGGTGCGATCGTCGCGCCGGGATGGATGCGCGGCACTCGTCCGCGGTGCTCGATCCTCATGCGCCGACGGATGCCTCCACCGGCCGGTCGGCGGTGACCGGTCGCTTCAGGCGCAGCACGACGATCGTCATCGCGGCCGCGGTCAACGCGGCGAGCACCATGTGCACGCCGACCGCGAGCGGCGGCAGGCCATTGCGCGCCTGGTAGAGCCCGACCGCGATCTGCACGAGCTCGACGGCGAGCAGTGCGATGCTCCAGCGGAGCGTCGGGAGGCGGAGCCGCCAGGCCGCGGCGACGAGGGCGACGGTGAGCACGAACACCGCATACCCCGGCCACGCGTGCACGTGCTCGAGGAACTCGGAGTCGAAGCCCGTTCGGCCGGCGTCGGCGTCGCCCGAGTGCGGCCCGGAGCCGGTCGTGAGCACGCCGAACACGATCGAGACGAAGAGCACCGCCGTCGTGGAGTGCGCGAGCGCGGCGTACCAGCGGGGCACTGCGAGCTCACGGGCGCCGGGAACCGCATCGAGCCTGGCGAGGATCGCCGCGGACACGCAGACGAGCAGGAGCGACGAGAGGTAGTGGAAGCCCACGATGAACGGATTGAGTCCGGTCCAGACGGTGATGCCGCCCACGATGGCCTGCGCGACGACGCCGGCGCCGATGACGAACGTGAGCACGAAGAGGTCTCGGCGCTCGGTGCGGATGCGCCAGACGAGCACGAAGAGCACGAGCGCGATGATGCCGACGACGCCGGTCATCATGCGGTTGCCGAACTCGATGAGCGAGTGGTAAGTGAGCTCCTCGGTCGGGATGAGCGAGTCGGCGGTACACGTCGGCCACGTCGGGCATCCGAGCCCCGAACCGGTCAGCCGCACGGCGCCGCCCGTGGCGATGATCATCGTCTCGGCGATGAACGACAGCCAGGCGAAGAGGCGGATCCTGCCGTCGACGCGGTCGGGCAGCCACGCGATGAAGCGGTTCACGCTCGTTCGATCCTGATCCGGGCGGCCTGTGATGGTACTGGGAGGTCTGACCCACCAGCACGGCGACCCTATAGACTTGAGGGGTTGGAGTTCCCAGCGAGGCGCGCGAATGCGCGATGCGGGTTCCCAGCCATCTTAGGTTCGCACTGACGCCACCCGCACATCATCGCCCACTCACCGAGCACCTCGACTCGCGAGGGGAATGAGCCGGACTCATATCTGGTTGCACGGGAGGAGAAGAGGGAGAGCATGACGGACGTACTGATCGACCGCCCCGAACTGGAAGGACTCGGTGTCTACGAGTTCGGCTGGGCCGACTCCGACGTCGCCGGGGCATCCGCCCGACGCGGCGTCTCGCCCGAGGTCGTCGCCGACATCTCGCGCCTGAAGGGTGAGCCCGAATGGATGCTCCAGCGCCGCCAGCGCGGCCTGCAGCTCTTCGAGCGCAAGCCGATGCCGACGTGGGGCGCCGACCTGTCGGAGATCGACTTCGACAACATCAAGTACTTCGTGCGCTCGACCGAGAAGCAGGCCCAGACCTGGGAAGACCTGCCCGACGACATCAAGAACACCTACGAGCGGCTCGGCATCCCCGAGGCGGAGCGCCAGCGGCTCGTCGCCGGCGTCGCCGCGCAGTACGAGTCCGAGGTCGTCTACCACCAGATCAACGAGGAGCTCGAGCGCAAGGGTGTCATCTTCATGGACACCGACACGGCGCTGAAGGAGCACCCCGAGTTCTTCGAGGAGTACTTCGGCACGGTGATCCCGGCCGGCGACAACAAGTTCGCGGCACTGAACACGGCGGTGTGGTCGGGCGGCTCCTTCGTCTACGTGCCGCCGGGCGTGCACGTCGAGATCCCGCTGCAGGCCTACTTCCGCATCAACACCGAGAACATGGGCCAGTTCGAGCGCACGCTGATCATCGCCGACGAGGGCTCCTACGTGCACTACATCGAGGGCTGCACCGCCCCGATCTACAAGTCAGACTCGCTGCACTCGGCGGTGGTCGAGATCATCGTGAAGAAGAACGCGCGCGTCCGGTACACGACGATCCAGAACTGGTCGAACAACGTCTACAACCTCGTCACGAAGCGCGCCACGGCCGCCGAGGGCGCCACCATGGAGTGGGTCGACGGCAACATCGGCTCGAAGGTCACGATGAAGTACCCGTCGATCTTCCTCATGGGCGAGCACGCCAAGGGCGAGACGCTCTCGGTCGCCTTCGCGGGCCCCGGCCAGCACCAGGATGCCGGCGCCAAGATGATCCACATGGCGCCGTACACGCAGTCCTCGATCGTCTCGAAGTCGATCGCTCGCGGCGGTGGTCGTGCGGGCTACCGCGGCGAGGTGCGAGTGGACGCCAACGCGCACCACTCGGCGAACACCGTTCGCTGCGACGCCCTGCTCGTCGACACCATCTCCCGCTCCGACACCTACCCGGCGATCGACATCCGCGTCGACGACGTCGTGCTCGGCCATGAGGCCACCGTCTCCAAGGTGAGCGAGGAGCAGCTCTTCTACCTCATGTCCCGCGGACTGCCCGAAGACGAGGCCATGGCCATGATCGTGCGCGGCTTCATCGAGCCCATCGCGCGCGAGCTCCCCATGGAGTACGCGATGGAACTCAACAAGCTCATCGAGATGGGCATGGAAGGATCGGTCGGCTAGGGATGACCGCCGCAATGCAGAGCACAGCCATGCCCACAGCCGAGCAGCACGGCTTCCGGCCGCACTCGGACGGCCCGATCATCCCGGTCCAGACCCGCTCCGAACGATTCCGCTCGGTGAACGTCGAGGACTTCGCGCCCGTCACGGGTCGCGAGCACGAGTGGAAGCTCTCGCCGGTCGCCGCGTTCGCCGACCTCACGGGCGGCGAGCTCGACGGCGCCCGGCTCCCGATCGAGACGGCGGATGCCCCGGGCGTCGACGTCTCGTGGATCGCCCGCGACGACGCTCGCATCGGCCGCGCCGGCACACCCGAAGAGCGCGCATCCGCCAACGCCTGGTCGAGCTTCGGCGAGGCCCTCTTCGTGAGCGTCACCGGCGAAGAGGAGAAGATCGCCGCCATCACCCGAAGCGGCCTCGGCACGACGCCCCGGGCGGCCCACACCGTGATCGAGGCGGCGCCGAACAGCCGCGGCCTCGTCGTGCTCCGCGGCGCCGGCGAGGCCCGCCTCACCGAGAACGTCGAGATCGTCGTCGGCGAGGGAGCCTCCCTGACGGTCGTCTCGCTCCAGGAGTGGGACGACGACGCGGTGCACCTCGCGAGCCACTTCGCGCGGCTCGGCCGCGACTCCTTCCTCAAGCACATCGTCGTCTCGCTCGGCGGCAAGGTCGTGCGGGTGAACCCGTCGACGCACCTGGCCGAGCAGGGTTCCGACGTCGAGGCGCTCGGCCTCTACTTCGCCGATGCGGGTCAGCACCTCGAGCAGCAGGTGTACGTGCACCACGACGCGCCGCACACCCGGAGCCGGGTCACCTACAAGGGTGCGCTGCAGGGCGATGGCGCGCGCAGCGTGTGGATCGGCGACGTGCTCATCGGCAACGCCGCGGCCGGCACCGACAGCTACGAGCAGAACCGCAACCTCGTGCTCACCGACGGCACGCGAGCCGACTCCGTGCCGAACCTCGAGATCGAGACCGGCGACATCGAGGGCGCCGGACACGCGAGCGCGACCGGGCGCTTCGACGACGAGCAGCTGTTCTACCTCATGGCGCGCGGCATCAGCGAAGGCGAAGCACGCCGCCTCGTGGTGCGCGGCTTCCTCACCGAGATCGTGCAGAAGATCGGTTCGCCCGATCTCGAAGCGCGCCTGACCGCGGCGCTCGAAGCCGAACTCGAGGGGCGCTGACGTGGCATCCGTTCGTGTCTGCGCCGTCGACGACCTCGCCGTGAACGAGGCGTCGCGCTTCGTGCTCGACGGCGTTCCGATCGCGGTCGTGAAGGATGCTGCGGGTGACGTGTTCGCGATCGGCGACACCTGCACCCACGGCGACATCTCCCTCGCCGAGGGATTCGTCGAGGACGACACCCTCGAGTGCTGGGCCCACGGCTCCAAGTTCTCGCTGAAGACCGGCAAGCCGCTCACCCTGCCCGCCTACGAGCCCGTCCCGGTCTTCCAGGTCGAGCTGAAAGACGGCGACGTCCACATCGACCCCTCGGTCAAGCTGACCGTCTGACCACTTCCGGCCCGGAACGGCCGGCAACCGAAAGAGATCCCCACCATCATGTCTGTGCTCGAGATCAAGAACCTGCACGTCAACGTCGAGACCGACCAAGGCACGCGCGAGATCCTCCGCGGCGTCGACCTCGTCATCAACGAGGGCGAGATCCACGCGATCATGGGGCCGAACGGCTCCGGCAAGTCGACGCTCGCCTACACGATCGCCGGCCACCCGAAGTACCAGGTGGTCCAGGGCGAGATCCTGCTCGACGGCGAGAACGTGCTCGAGATGTCGGTCGACGAGCGCGCCCGCGCCGGCCTCTTCCTCGCGATGCAGTACCCCGTCGAGATCCCCGGCGTCACCGTGACGAACTTCCTCCGCACCGCCAAGACCGCGATCGACGGCGAGGCGCCCTCGATCCGCGGCTGGGTGAAGGACGTTCGCGAGTCGATGTCGAACCTCAAGATGGACCCGGCATTCGCCGAGCGCAACGTGAACGAGGGCTTCTCGGGCGGCGAGAAGAAGCGCAACGAGATCCTCCAGCTCGAGCTCCTGAAGCCGAAGTTCGCGGTGCTCGACGAAACCGACTCCGGCCTCGACGTCGACGCGCTGAAGATCGTGTCCGAGGGCGTCAACCGTGCCAAGGCCAACACCGGCCTCGGCATCCTCCTCATCACGCACTACACGCGCATCCTCCGCTACATCACGCCCGACTTCGTGCACGTCTTCGTCGCCGGGAAGATCGCCGAGCAGGGCGGCCGTGAACTCGCGGACCGCCTCGAGGAAGAGGGCTACGACCGCTACCAGGTCGCGGAGGCGGCCGCCGCCGAGTAGGGCGCGGCTAGAATCGCATCATGGTCACCTCTCTCGCTCCCGAGCGCTACGACCAGGTCACCGAGGCGCTGAAAGACGTCATGGACCCCGAACTCGGGGTGAACATCGTCGACCTGGGCCTCATCTACGACCTCGGCTGGGACGAGGAGCACGACGCCCTCGTCATCCACATGACCCTGACGAGCGCCGGATGCCCCCTCACCGACGTCATCGAGGAACAGACCGCCGAGGCGCTCGACGGCACCGTCGAGGCCTTCCGCATCAACTGGGTGTGGATGCCGCCGTGGGGTCCCGAGCGCATCACCGACGACGGGCGCGACATGATGCGCGCTCTCGGCTTCGCGATCTAGCCGTCGCCGCAGCCGATTCCGGATGCCCCGTGCCGTCGTGCGCGGGGCATCCGTCGTCTCACGACGTCAGTCCGACGGCCCGAGCCCGCGCCGCTCGAGGAGCGGCGCGATCGATGCGTCCCGACCCCGGAACTCGCGGTAGGCCGCGAGCGGATCACGGCTGCCGCCGACGCCGAGCACGAGCCGGCGGAAGCGTTCGCCGTTCTCCCGGGTGAGCCCGCCGTGCTCGTCGAACCACGCCACCGTGTCGGCGTCGAGCACCTCACTCCAGATGTACGAGTAGTAAGCGGCGTCGTACCCTCCCGAGAACGCATGCGCGAAGTAGGTGCTCGAATAGCGCGGCGGTACCACCGGGTTGTCGAGACCGGCCGTGGCGAGCGCTGCGGCCTCGAACTGCGCGACATCCGTGATCTCGGCGTCGGGTCCGATCGTGTGCCATGCCTGGTCGAGCAGGGCGGCGCCGAGGTACTCGCTCGTGGCGAAGCCCTCGTTGAAGCCGCGTGACGCGAGCAGTGCCTCGACGAGGGACGAGGGCATCCGCTCGCCCGTCTCGTGGTGGATGGCGAAGCGCCCGAGCACCTCGGGGTGCAGCAGCCACATCTCGTTGACCTGGCTCGGGTACTCGACGACGTCGCGGAACACCCTGGTTCCCGAGAAGTACGGGTATCTGGTGCGCGCGAAGAGGCCGTGGAGGGCGTGCCCGAACTCGTGGAAGAGCGTCGTCGCCTCCTCGAAGGAGAGCAGCGTGGGCTCGCCAGGCGGGGGTTTCGGAACGTTGAGGTTGTTGACGACGACCGGCAGGGTGCCGAGCAGTTCCGACTGCTCGACGAGGGAGTTCATCCATGCGCCGCCGCGCTTCGAGTCGCGCGTGTGGTAGTCGCCGAGGTAGAGCCCGACGGGGGAGCCGTCCTCCTCGTGCACCTCGAACACGCGCACGTCGGGGTGGTATCCGACGAGATCGGCGCGCTCGGTGAAGGTCACGCCGTAGAGGGCGGATGCCGCGAAGAACACGCCATCGCGGAGCACGCGCTCCAGTTCGAAGTACTCACGTACCGCCGCGCGATCGACGTGGTACCGCTCCCGACGCACCTCCTCGGTGCGGAACGCCCAGTCGGCCGCGGTGATCACCCGGGCCCCGGCATGGTCGGCTCGCTCCTGCAGGGCCGCCTGCTCCTTCCGGGCGTTCCCCGCGGCGGCGGGGGCCAGCCGGCCGAGGAGGTCGGAGACGGCGGCCGGCGTTCCTGCCGTCGAGTCGGCCGTGACGGCGGCCGCGTGGTTCTCGAAACCGAGCAGCCGCGCTCGCTCGGCACGGAGCCGGGTGATCTCCACGATGAGGGGCCGGGTGTCGTGTTCGCCTTCGGTGCCGCGCGCCCGTGACGCGAGCATGATCCGGTCGCGTGTCGCTTCGTTCGTCAGCGTGGCGAGGTAGGGGTGTCCGGTGGGGAGCACGAGCGTGATGAGCCATCCGTCGAGCCCGCGATCGCGGGCGGCCGAGGCTGCTGCCGCGACCTGCTCGGGAGCGAGTCCGTCGAGCTCGCGAGCATCAGTGACGTGCACGGCCCGCGCGTTCGCGTCGGCGTGGAGGTGCTTCTCGAAGCGGGTCTTGAGCGTCGAGAGCCGCTCGTTGATCGCGCGGAGCCTCGCGATGCCGGCTTCATCGAGTGCCGCCCCCGCGAGGGTGAACTCGGTGCGGTACCGTTCGACGAGATATCGCGACTCGGCGTCGAGGTCGAGGGCGTCCCGGCGGTCGTACAGCTCCGTGATCCGCGCGTAGAGCGCGGGGTCGAGGCGGATCGCATCCTGGTGGGCGGCGAGTACGGGGGCGAGCTCCTCTTCGAGCGCATCGGCCGCGTCGCTCGAGTCGGCTGAACTCCGGTTGTAGAAGACGAGCAGCACGCGACGGAGCAATCGGCCGCTGAGCTCGAGTGGGAGGATCGTGTTCTCGAACGTCGGGGTGCTCTCGTCGGCGATGATCGCGGCGACCTCGGCGCGCTGCTCCGACATCCCCTGCTCGATGGCCGGTCGATAGTCGTCGTCGGTGATGTCGGCGAACGGCGGCAACCGGTAGGGGAGCCCGCTCGGTGCCAGGAACGGGTTGGCGTGCGACGACATCCCCTCACGATAGCGAGCCGAGCCGGAACGTCATCGAGCCGGTGCGGCGCATAGGCTCGGAGCATGGTTGCAGACGACGCGCGCGGTGAGAACGCGCTGAGGGACGAGTACACCCACGGACACCACGCGAGCGTGTTGCGGATCCATTCGTGGCGTACGGTCGACAACTCCGCTGCGTACCTCGCACCCCACCTCACCGCCGGCCTCGACGTGCTCGACGTGGGCAGTGGTCCCGGAACCATCACGATCGACCTCGCCCGTCGGGTGCGGCCCGGCCGCGTCATCGGCGTCGACGCCTCTCAGGAGATCGTCGCCAAGGCGAACGGACTCGCAGCGAGCGAGGCGGTGTCGAACGCGGAGTTCCGCGTCGGCGACGCCTACGCACTCGAGTTCGCCGATGCGAGCTTCGACGTCGTGCACGCGCACCAGGTGCTGCAGCACCTCGCTCGGCCCGTTGACGCGCTGCGCGAGTTCCGCAGGGTGCTGCGCCCGGGAGGCCTGCTCGCGGTGCGCGACGTCGATTACGGCGGAGTCATCTGGAACCCGGCGTCCGCGGGCCTGAGTCGCTGGCTCGAGCTGTACCACGATGTGCACGAGTGGAACGGCGGCCAGCCGCGCGCCGGCCGCATGCTCAAGATGTGGGTGCGTGGCGCGGGATTCACCGAGATCGAGGCGAGCGGGTCGACGTGGGTCTTCTCATCGGCCCTCGAACGCGAATGGTGGGGTGGGTCCTGGGCCGAGCGCGCCACCCAGTCGCAGTTCGCGGCGCACGCGATCGAGTCGGGTCACGCCCACCCGGCCGAGCTCCAGCGGATCGCGGCGGCGTGGCGCGAATGGGCGGCCGACGAGAACGGCTGGTTCCTCATGCCGCACGGCGAGATCCTGGCACGCGCCTAGCGCTCACCAGTCCTCGTCGGCGTCATGGACGTCGATGATCGCGTCGCTCACGCGGGTGCCGTCGTCGAGCTCGGCGATGGGCCGCCCTTCGAGCCAGGTGAGGGTCCAGTGGCGGCCGGCGCCGTCGGCGGGGTGCGCGGCTTCGGCGGCGGCGATGCGAGGTCGAAGCTCCGCGGGAACCGACGCCGGCGGCTCATCGCCGAACGCCCAGCGGGTGCCGAGGCGCATCAGGCGTCCATCTCGTACGTCACCCACGTCGTGCGACGGGCGATCGTGTCGTAGAGCCGTTGGGCGTCGGCGTTGTCGGCGGCCGTGATCCAGGTCACGCCACCGTGGCCGACTTCGAGCGATCGCGCATGCACGAAATCGATGAGGGCGCGGCCGATGCCTCCACCCCGCGCGCTCTCGTCGACGTACAGGTCGTCGAGGAAGATGCCTCGCGTCGCGCGCAGGCTGTCGGGGACGACTCGATAGTGGGCCAGACCGACGGGCCGGCCCTCGTCGTCGAGGGCGAGCGCCGCCTGCAGCGGGTTGGCCTCGTCGCGGATCCAGTTCCAGACGATGAGCGCCTTCGCGTCGTCGAGCTCGGTCTCGTAGAACCGGCAGTATGCCTCGAAGAGCGGCAGCCAGCCGAAGAAGTCGTCGTCGGCCGCCGGACGGATCTCGTGTGCCATGCGTTCCTCCTACGCCTCAGCCGAGTCGAGGACGATGTCGCGGACCTCGAACTGCTCGGACTCGACGAAGGTCAGCCCGGCGATCCGGCCGACGCCGCGGAGGTCCGATGCGGCGGACTCGAGCAGCGTGATCGCCGTCGCGGGTGCTGCGATCACGGCACTCGCGACCGGAGTCTTCTGCGACGCCTTCGCGTCGGTCTTGGCGCGGCGGATGCCGGTGAGGGCGAGGCTCGCGAGCTCGAGCAGCTCGACGCCCGCTTCGCCGCGGGCGGCGAGCTCCTCGGTCGTGGGCCACGAGGCGCGGTGCACGGAGCCGTCGTTCGACCACCGCCAGGCCTCTTCCGTCGCGAACGGGATCACGGGGGCGAAGAGCCGCAGCAGCACGCTGAGCGCCGTCTTCAGCGCGGCGACCGCCGAGGCCTGCTCGGCGCTCGGCGCTCCGTATGCGCGCTCCTTCACGAGCTCGAGGTAGTCGTCGCAGAACGTCCAGAAGAACGTCTCGGTGACCTCGAGCGCGCGGGCGTGATCGTACGATTCGAGGGCCCGAGTCGCACTCGCGACGACGTCGGCGAGCTCGGCGAGCATGCTGCGGTCGATCGGCACCGAGACCGGCGCATCCGCCCGGCCTTCGAAGCCGAGGATGAACTTCGCCGCGTTGAGCACCTTGATCGCGAGCCGGCGACCGATCTTCACCTGCGTGGGGTTCTGCGGATCGAAGGCGGCGTCGGTTCCGAGGCGAGAGGATGCCGCCCAGTAGCGCACCGCGTCGGAGCCGTGCTGCTCGAGCAGCCCGGCGGGCGTCACGACGTTGCCCTTGGACTTCGACATCTTCTTGCGGTCGGGGTCGACGATGAAGCCCGAGATCGCGGCGTTCGCCCAGGGGGCGACACCGTGCTCGAGTTCGGCGCGAAGCGTGGTCGAGAAGAGCCAGGTGCGGATGATGTCCTGGCCCTGGGGGCGAAGCGAGTACGGGAAGACGAGGTCGAAGAGCTCGGGATCGCGCTCCCAGCCGCCCGCGAGCTGCGGGGTGAGCGAGGACGTCGCCCACGTGTCCATGATGTCGTGCTCGCCGATGAAGCCGCCCGGCACGCCGCGCTGCGACTCGTCGTAGCCGGGGGCGGCCGCGGACGAGGGGTCGACGGGGAGCTGCTCCCGCGTCGCGACGATCGGCTCGTCGAACACGGGGTTGCCCTCTGCGTCGAGCGGGTACCACACCGGGATCGGAACCCCGAAGAAGCGCTGACGCGAGATGAGCCAGTCGCCCGAGAGGCCGCCGACCCAGTTCTCGTACCGGACGCGCATGAAATCGGGGTGCCAGTCGATCTCCCGGCCGCGCTCGAGCAGGCGGGTCCGCAGCTCCTCGTCGCGCGCGCCGTTCACGACGTACCACTGGCGCGTCGAGACGATCTCGAGCGGGCGGTCGCCCTTCTCGAAGAACTTGACCGGGTGCGTGATCGCCTTCGGCTCGCCGAGCAGGTCGCCCGAGGCGCGCAACTGCTCGACGACGGCCTGCTTCGCCGAGTAGGCGGTCTTGCCCGCGAGCTCGGCGAACGCGCTGCGACCGGCATCGGACGTGATCGCCTCGGGCGCTTCGGCGATGATGCGCCCGTCGAATCCGATGATGGCCCGGTTCGGCAGGTCGAGCTCGCGCCACCAGACGACGTCGGTCACGTCGCCGAAGGTGCAGATCATCGCGATGCCCGTGCCCTTGTCCTTCTGGGCGAGGTGGTGGGCGACGACGGGAACCTCGACGCCGAAGACCGGGCTCGTCACGGTGGTCCCGAAGAGCGGCCGGTATCGCTCGTCGTCGGGGTGGGCGACGAGCGCGACGCACGCGGGAATGAGCTCGGGGCGGCTCGTCTCGATCTCGACGATGTCGCCGTCGGGGCGGTGGAACGCGACCCGGTGGTAGTGGCCCGCCTGCTCGCGATCCTCGAGCTCTGCCTGCGCCACCGCAGTACGGAACGTGACATCCCACAGGGTCGGTGCGAGAGCCTGGTAGGCCTCGCCGCGCTCGACGTTGCGGATGAAGGCGAGCTGGGAGGTGAAGAGCGCCTCATCGGCGATCGTGCGGTAGCTCTGCGTCCAGTCGACGGAGAGACCGAGCGCACGCCAGAGTGCCTCGAACTGCTGCTCGTCCTCGGCGGTGAGCCGCTCGCAGAGCTCGATGAAGTTGCGGCGGCTGATCGGCACCTGATCGGCCGCCTTCGTGCTCTTGCCCTCGCCGCCCTCGAAGGGCGGGGCGAAGTCGGGCTGATAGGGCAGCGACGGGTCGCAGCGGACGCCGTAGTAGTTCTGCACGCGTCGCTCGGTCGGCAGGCCGTTGTCGTCCCAGCCCATCGGATAGAACACGTGCCGGCCGCGCATGCGCTGGAATCGCGCCATGACATCGGTGTGGGTGTACGAGAACACGTGGCCGATGTGCAGCGATCCCGACGCGGTCGGCGGGGGGGTGTCGATCGAGTAGATCGTCTCGCGCGAGGCGTTCTCGCGATCGAACCGGTGCGTCCCGTCGGCTTCCCAGACGCCGCCCCACTTCGCCTCGAGGCCTTCGAGGGCGGGCTTGTCGGGGATGCGGGCGTTCTCGGTCATGATGCTCCGGTTCGATATCGGCGGCACCGTGTCCATGGTGAGGTGCCTGAATGTGCGACGATCCAGCCTACCGGAGGCGTGGAGTGCGTCGCCGACGTCAGGCGTACGGTCTGTCAGGCGACGATGCGCGGCGCGTCCGCGACGAGCTGGGCGGTGTACGGGTGGCTCGGCGCACGGAAGACGGACTCCGCGTCGCCGAGCTCGACGATCCGCCCGGCGCGCATCACCGCCACCCTGTCGCTCATGTGCCGCACCACTCCGAGGTCGTGCGAGATGAAGAGCATCGCGAGCCTGCGATCGCGTTGCAGCCGGTCGAGGAGGTCGAGGATCTGCGCTTGGATGGTGACGTCGAGCGCCGACACGGGTTCGTCGCAGACGAGGACCTCGGGTTCCGCGGCGAGCGCCCGCGCGATGGCGACGCGCTGTCGCTGGCCGCCTGAAAGCGTCAGGGGGCGTCGCTCGGCGAGGGCGGGCTCGAGCCCCACCTGCTCGAGGAGGTCGTCGACGAGCGAGTCGGCTCGACCGGAGAGGCGCCGGCCCCGGGCTGCGGCGTCGGCCAGGATGCGTCCGACGCTCCAGCGGGGGTCGAACGAGCTGAGCGCGTCCTGGTAGATGGCGCCGAGTCGCGGACGCATCGGTCGCCGTTCCCGCTCCGGGCGGCGCGACCAGTCGATGCCGTCGAGTACGACGTCGCCGGAGTCCGGCGTGCTGAGCGCCAGCGCGAGCCGTGCCACCGTCGTCTTCCCCGACCCGGATTCGCCGACGAGGCCCAGTGTCTCGCCGGCATGGAGCTCGAGCGTCACATCGTCGACCGCGGTGAGGCGTCCGCCCGGGACATCGAAGGCCTTCGAGACGTGATGCAGCTGCAAGAGCGGTCGCTCCGAGCCATGACCGGTCGGCGCTGGCCCGCTGACGGCGGAGGTGGTCCTCGTGCGGCCGCCATACTGAGTCGCGGGCGGGAGCGTCGCAGCATCCGATGCGCCCGCGCGGACGCTCAACGCCGAGCCGCGCGGCCGGTCGGTCGGCACTGCTGCGAGGAGTGCCCGAGTGTACGCCTCTCGTGGCGACCGGAGCACGGTCTCCGTGGGCCCCTCCTCGATCACCCGGCCCCCGCGCATCACGAGGATCCGGTCGGCCAGTCGGGCGACGACGGCGAGATCGTGGCTGATGAGGAGGATTCCGGTGCCGGCCTCCCGGATCTCGGCGAGCAGGTCGAGTACCCGAGCCTGCACCGTGACGTCGAGGGCCGTGGTCGGTTCGTCGGCCACGAGGAGGGGCGGGTCGAGCGCGAGTGCCGACGCGATGAGGGCGCGTTGGCGGAGGCCGCCCGAGAGCTCGCCCGAGCGACGAGTCGCCGCGAACACCGGGTCGGGCATTCCGACGCGTTCGAGCAGGTGCAGCACGCGGGCCCGGCGGGCGGCACGCGGCAGACGCTCGTGGATGCGGAGCGCGTCCTCGATCTCCCGACCGACCGGCCGGAGGGGATCGAGTGAGACGAGCGCGTCCTGGAGGACGAGGCCGATATCCCGTCCTCGGACGCTGCGCCACGTACGCTCGCCCGCGTCGGTGAGGTCGCGGCCGAGCAGCTCCAGGCGGGCGGCGTTCGTGCTGGCGCCCGCACCGGCCATTCCGAGAAGGGCTCGTGCGGTCACGCTCTTGCCGGAGCCGGACTCGCCGACGAGCGCGACGCACTCACCCCGATGCAGTCGAAGGGAGAGCCCGTGTACCACCTCCCGGCCCCCGAAGGAGACGTGGAGACCGGCGACGTCGAGGGCCGGTGCGTCGCCCGGTGCGTCCTCCGGCCTCATCGCCCCTCCTGTCCGCGACGGGCGAGAGCTCGCCCGAGGATCGTCGTCGCGATCGTCGTGCCGACGATCATGAGGCCCGGGAAGGCCGTCAGCCACGGCGCCGTGGCGAGGTACGTGCGGCCCGCCGCCAGCATCGCTCCCCACTCCGCCGCCGGCGGCTGCGCTCCGAGGCCGAGATAGCTGAGTGCCGAAGCCCACACGATCGCCTGGCCGATGCCGAGCGTTGCCAGCACGGACAGCGGTACGAGCGCATTGGGCAGGATGTGACGGCCGAGGATGCGGGCGGGCGAGCGCCCGAGCACCCGCGCCGCCTCGACGTAGTGGGAAGACCGGATCGAGACGAACTGGCCGCGGATGATACGGGCGTAACCCGGCGCCGTCGAGAGCCCGACCGCGATCGTCGCGGTGACCGGTCCCGGCCCGTAGACGACGATGACGAGCAGCGCGAGCAGGAGGCCCGGAAACGCGAACAGCACCTCGATCACCCGATTCACGGCGAAATCGAAGACACGCCCGGCGAAGCTCGCGAGCAACCCGAGCACCAGGCCGAGGGCGAGGCCGATGAGCGTCGCCGTCACGCCGATGAGCAGGGAGGTGCCCGTCCCGGCGACGACGCGACTGTACACATCCCGCCCCGACTCATCGGTGCCGAACCAGTGGGCGAACGACGGGGACTCGAACGCGAGCGCAGGGGCGATCGCGTTCGGATCCTGGGTCCAGGCGACGGAGGGGGCGAGGGTGGCGACGACGAGGAAGGCGACGAACCCGCCCGCGAGAATCGTGCCGGGCCGCGGCCACCGGCGTCCGCGCGGCGCGATGTGCTCCGCCGATGCCTCGACCGTCGACTGGCGCAGCTCGAGTTCGCTCATCGCGCCCCCTCCTGGCGTAGGCGCGGGTCGGCGATGCGAGAGGCGAGGTCCGTGAGCACCGTCATGAACACGTAGACCAGGGCGACGAGCAGCACCACGCCGGTGACGACCGGGATGTCCCGCAGCGTCACCGCCTGCAGGAGCGTTCGGCCGAGGCCCGGCATGGCGAAGATCGTCTCGACGACGACGGCTCCGGACAGCAGCCAGCCGAGGGCCCACCCGGAGAGACTGATGGCGGGCAGCGCCGCATGTCGAATGGTGTGGCGAAGGCGGATCCCCGTGGTGCTCTCGCCTCGCGCACGCGCCGAGAGGACGAACGGCTGCTGCATCGCATCGAGGAGGCTCTCGCGCATGACCTGGGCGAGGAACCCGGCGAGCGGAACGGCGAGGGTGACGACGGGGAGCACGAATCCCGCAGGCGTCCCCGTCGAGACCGGCGGAAGCCAGTCGAGCCCGGAGCTGAAGACCGCGATGAGCACTCCCGCGAGCCAGAAGTGGGGAAGCGCCGCGGCGGTGAGCTCGATGCCGTCGCCGATGATCGAGGCGAACCTGCTGCGCCCGGTGGACCAGAGCGAGAGTCCCAGGGCGAGCATCCAGGCCACGACGAGCGCCATCACCGCGAGCAGCATGGTGCCGCCGAGCTGGGAGGAGAGGAGGTCGGCCACGGGCACCTTCAGCGCGTACGAGTGCCCGAGGTCACCCGTGAGGAGCCGGCCGAGCATCGCCAGGTACTGGACGATGAGCGGACGGTCGAGGCCGTACTCGCGGCGCACCTGGTCGAGCGCCTCCTGCGATGCCTGCGATCCCGGCCCGCCGAGGATGGCCTGCGCCGGATCCCCGGGGATCAACCGGATGGCGAAGAAGGTGAGCGTCGCGACCGCCCACAACACGAAGGCGGCGCCGGAGACGAGGGCGACGGCCCGGCGCAGCATCGCTCTGCGCCGCCGCCCGCCGGTGGTCGCCTCAGTCGGCGAGCCAGGCGTCATAGAAGGTCGGCGTCGACACGGTGGGGAGCGCGCGCGCACCCTTCACCGCCGAATCGAGCAGGAAGCTGTTCTGCTGGTCGTAGAGGGGGAGGAGGTAGAAGCCCCCGAGGATGCGCTGCTGCGCCGCCTCGTACAGCTCGGCTCGCGCGGTGGCGTCGCTCGTCGCCGCCGCCTCGGTGAGGAGGGCGTCGACCTCGGGGTCGTCGAGCTGCGACAGGTTCGCGAAGTATCCGCTCGGCGCGGGAGTGATGCTGTCGGAGTGGTACAGGATGCGGAGGACATCGGGGCCGACCTTGGTGTACGGTGCGCTGACGATCTCGTACTCGTTCGCGAACAGGGCTCCGTACCAGCTCGAGAGATCGAGCAGCTCGATGACGACGTCGAATCCGGCTGCCTTCGCCGTCGCCTGGACCTGCTCGAAGAGCGATTGCTCCGCGGGGATCGACTGGTTCGTGCTCACCGGGAAGCGGAGGGTGAGCCGTTGACCACCCTTCAGCCGGGTGCCATCGGCGTCGCGTTCGGTCCAGCCGGCCGCATCGAGCAGGGAGTTCGCCGCTTCGAGGTCGGTCTCGAACCGGGAGGGATCGGAGTAGGCGAGGGGCTCGACCGACGAGAGCGCCGAGTAGGAGCGACTCGCGGTGCCGAAGTAGAGCGCCTCGATCCCCTCGTCGACCTCGACCGCTCGGATGAACGCCTCGCGAACGCGGACGTCGTCGAAGGGCGCCTGGCCCGAGTTGAGCTCGATGCGGTTGGCCGCGCCCGGGCGTGGGGCGTTGATCCAGGTGAACGCGTCGTCACCCTCGACGGCTGCGACCGTGTCGGGTTGGGGATTGTCGATGACGTCGACCTGACCGCCCTGGAGCGCCGCGTGACGGGAGGCGGCATCCGGCACGAACCGCCATTCGATGGCTTCGAGGTACGCGGGGCCGTCGTGGGCGGCATCGGCAGGAGGCGAGCTGTAGTCGTCGTTGCGGACGAGCGAGACGTGATCCTGCTTGACCCAGTCCTCGACGACGAAGGGCCCCGTTCCCACGGGTGCCTCGCAGTTCGCCTCCATGCCGCGTGCGATACCGGCAGGCGACTGGATGGCGGTCCAGGGTTGGCTCAGCGACTCGAGCAGGGCGCTGTCGGGTGAGGAGAGCACGAACCGGGCCTGCCGCTCGTCGACGACCTCGACCTCCGCCACCTTGCCGAGCGCCAAGTAGCCGGTCGACGACTGCGTCGCAGGATCCTGCAGGTGCTCGACGTTCACCTTGACCGCTTCTGCATCGAGCGGGGTGCCGTCGGTGAAGACGACTCCTTCGCGCAGCGTGAAGTCCCAGACGAGTCCGTCGTCGGACGCCGTCCACGATTCCGCGAGCCACGGGATGATCTCGCCGGATTCGTCACGGGAGACGAGCGACTCGAGGAACTGACTGGCGAGCAGCGCTTGGGGATAGTTGCCGCCGACGTGCGGGTCGAGGCAGACGGGTTCTGCATCACCGCTCGCGTAGACGAGCGTGCCGCCCTGTACGGGTTCGTCGGACGCGCCCGACTCGGGCGCCTGGCATCCCGCGAGCGCGAGAGTGGCGACGAGGGCGACGGCGAGCACGAGGGAGCGGCGCCCGAAGGAAGAGGAGGTCACGGAGGCGGCGGGCATCGAAGTCCTTGTCGAGGGAGGGTGAGCCCGCTTCGTCGGGGCCCGCTTCATCCTGACACCCTGCGAAGAGTCGGACAAGCAACTTGTGCGCCTTCAACTAGCACAATACTCTGAGCGAGTGCAGTTCCGCATCGACCCGGCGCGCGCGACGCCGCTCCACGAACAGCTCGCCTCGGCCATCAGGTCGTCGATTGTCGACGGTCGCCTGTCCGGCGGCGAACGCCTCCCCGCGGCGCGCGATCTCGCGTCATCCGTCGGCGTCAACATGCACACCGTGCTGCGGGCCTACCGGCAGCTGCGCGAGGAGGGGCTCATCGAACTGCACCGCGGGCGCGGCGCGGTCGTGGTCGTGCGCATCGGCGGCCGAGCGGCACTCGCCGGCGCGATCCACGACCTCGTCGACGAGGCGAAGCTTCACGAGCTGCCCGAGAGCGCACTGCTGGCGCTCGTGAGCGAGGCGTACCGCTCCGCGCCGGGGCCCCGTGGCGTGCTGCGGGCGGGTTCGACGCGGTAGTCTGGAGTGCAACGACGTCGATCCGGCCATCACCGGGGAGTCTTCGGAAGAACGCGAGGCGCGAGCCGTGAGGCATCCGCTTCGTCAGTAGAACCGAACGGGCGGGCCCGTCACAGCCTCAACGAGGGGCTTCGGAATCGTCAGATCCCGGGGCAAGCGAGGTGGTACCGCGGCGGAGGCTCGATCGAGCATCCGGCGTCCTCGTGAGAGCATCCGTCCCCGCAAGGAGCGAGCGTGTACCCCCGCACCCCAGACGACCACGGCGTCGCACCCTCACCCGACTTCCCCGCCGTCGAGCGCGACGTGCTCTCCTACTGGGAGTCCGACGGGACGTTCCAGGCATCGATCGACCAGCGCGCCGGCGCACCCGAGTGGGTGTTCTACGACGGCCCGCCCTTCGCGAACGGCCTGCCGCATTACGGCCACCTCCTGACGGGCTACGCGAAAGACCTCTTCCCGCGTTTCCAGACGATGCGCGGCAAGCAGGTGCACCGACGCTTCGGCTGGGACACGCACGGACTGCCCGCCGAGCTCGAGGCGGAGCGACAGCTCGGCATCACCGACAAGAGCGAGATCGAGGAGATGGGCATCGCGGCCTTCAACCAGGCCGCGCGCGACTCCGTGCTGCGCTACACGCGCGAGTGGCAGGAGTACGTCACCCGCCAGGCGCGTTGGGTCGACTTCGAGCACGACTACAAGACCCTCGACGTGACCTTCATGGAATCCGTCATCTGGGCATTCAAGACCCTGCACGAGAAGGGCCTCGCCTACGAGGGCTACCGGGTGCTGCCGTACTGCTGGCGCGACCAGACGCCGCTCTCGAACCACGAACTGCGCATGGACGACGACGTCTACAAGATGCGTCAGGACCAGACCGTCACGGTGACCTTCCCCCTCACCGGGGCGAAGGCGGAGTCGCTCGGCCTCACCGCCGTTCGTGCGCTCGCGTGGACGACGACCCCGTGGACGCTGCCCACGAACTTCGCCCTCGCCGTGGGGCCCGACATCCAGTACGCCGTCGTGCCCGCGGGTCCGAACGGCACGCCCGACGCGACCGTGCTGCGCGAGCGGGCGGGGGCCTCCGACACCGAGGTGCTGTGGGCCGAGTACCTCCTCGCCGCCGACCTCGTCGGCAACTACGCGAAGGAGCTCGGCTACGACTCCGCCGACGAGGCCAGGGCCGCGGTCAGCCGCACGGTGCGCGGCGCCGAGCTCGAGGGCGTCACCTACGATCGCCTGTTCGACTACTACGCCGATGTCGAGCACTACGGCCTGCAGAACGCGTGGCAGATCCTCCTCGCCGACTACGTGACGACCGACGACGGCACCGGCATCGTGCACCAGGCGCCCGCCTACGGCGAGGAGGACCAGAAGGTGGGCGAGGCGGCGGGCATCCCCGTCATCCTCTCGCTCGACGACGCCGGCCGGTTCCTGCCGGCCGTGACGGATGTCGCGGGGCTGCTGTGGAGCGACGCGAACAAGCCGCTGACCCAGCTCCTGAAGGCCGAGGGCCGGCTCCTCCGCCAGGCGAGCTACGAGCACTCGTACCCCCACTGCTGGCGCTGCCGGAACCCGCTCATCTACAAGGCGGTCTCGAGCTGGTTCATCCGCGTTCCCGAGTTCCGCGATCGCATGGGCGAGCTCAACCAGGAGATCACCTGGGTGCCCGAGAACGTGAAGGACGGCCAGTTCGGCAAGTGGGTCGCCGGGGCGCGTGACTGGTCGATCAGCCGCAACCGCTACTGGGGCTCGCCGATCCCCGTGTGGAAGAGCGACGACCCCGAGTACCCCCGGGTCGACGTCTACGGCTCGCTCGAGGAGCTCGAGCGGGACTTCGGCCGTCTACCACGCAACGCCGCTGGAGAGCCCGACCTTCACCGTCCGTACATCGACGAGCTCACGCGGCCGAACCCCGACGATCCGACCGGTCGCTCGACGATGCGCCGCATCCCCGACGTGCTCGACGTGTGGTTCGATTCGGGCTCGATGCCGTTCGCACAGGTGCATTACCCGTTCGAGAACCGCGAGTGGTTCGACACGCACCACCCGTCCGACTTCATCGTCGAGTACATCGGGCAGACCCGCGGCTGGTTCTACGTGATGCACGTGCTCTCGACGGCCCTCTTCGATCGGCCCGCGTACCGCAACGTCGTGAGCCATGGCATCGTGCTCGGCAACGACGGTCAGAAGATGTCGAAGTCGCTTCGCAACTATCCCGACGTCAACGAGGTGTTCGACCGTGACGGATCGGACGCGATGCGGTGGTTCCTGATGTCGAGTCCGGTGCTGCGCGGCGGCAACCTCATCGTCACCGAGGAGGGCATCCGAGAAGGCGTGCGCCAGGTCATGCTGCCGCTGTGGAGCACCTGGTACTTCTTCTCCCTCTACGCGAACACGGCGCGAGAGGGCGGCTACGAAGCCACGCGCCGCACCGACTCGACCGATGTGCTGGACCGGTACCTGCTCGCGAAGCTCGGTGACCTCGTCACCTCCGTGACGGCCGATCTCGAGGACTTCGATTCGCCGCTCGCGGCGCAGAAGCTCCGGGACTTCGCCGACGTGCTCACCAACTGGTACGTGCGACGCTCTCGCGACCGGTTCTGGGGCGGCGTCTCCGACGACCCCTCGGCCGGACTCGGCGGACGAGGAGCCGAGGCGTTCGACACGCTCTTCACCGTGCTCGAGACGTTCACGCGGCTCGCCGCCCCATTGCTCCCGCTCGTCTCCGAGCGCGTCTGGCGGGGGCTCACCGGCGGGCGCAGCGTGCACCTCGCCGACTGGCCCGACGCCGCCGAGTTCCCGGTCGATGACGAGCTCGTCGCCGCGATGGATGCCGTACGCGAGATCAGCGGCGCGGCGCTCGCGCTGCGCAAGCAGGCCGGCCGTCGCGTGCGGCTTCCGCTGGCGAACCTCACCGTGGTGACGGCGGATGCCGCGGCCCTCGCGCCGTTCGAGGGCATCCTGCGCGACGAGCTCAACGTCAAGTCCGTCGACCTCGTCGCGCTCGACGGCTCGAGTGCCGAGGCCTACGGGGTCACGAAGCGGCTGAGCGTGAACGCCCGCGCTGCCGGCCCGCGACTCGGCAAGTCGGTGCAGCAGGCGATCCAGGCGGCCCGGTCCGGCGACTGGTCGGTCGACGGCGACGTGGTCGTCGCCGGCGGCATCCCGCTCGAGCCCGGCGAGTACGAGCTGGTGCTCGAGGCGAGCGGCTCGGGCGACGGGTCCACGGCGCTCGCGCTCCTCGCCGACGGCGGATTCATCCTGCTCGACACGGCGACGACACCCGAGCTCGAGGCCGAGGGCCTCGCGCGCGACATCGTGCGCGTCGTGCAGGAGTCCCGGAAGGCCGCGGGGCTCGACGTGGGCGATCGCATCCGTCTCGGGCTCACCCTGGACGCGGGCGGCGCGAGCGCCGCAGGTGCGCACCGCGAGCTCATCGCCCGCGAGACGCTCGCCCTCGAACTCGACATCGAGTCGTCCGCTGACGTCTCGGGCGCGGCCGCCGCCCGGCCTGTCGGCGACGGCTCCTCGCTCCTCGTGGATCTGGAGAAGCTGTGACCGACGCATCCGACGACTACGACGCCGCCGAAGCGCGCGATGAGGCCGACGCGGTCTACGCCTCTCTGCTCGCACGGGTCGGCGAGGGTTCGCCCCAACCTCGACTCGCGCCCACCCGCCGCGCGGTCGAGCTGCTCGGCGATCCGCACCGCGCCGCCCCCGTGATCCACATCACCGGTACGAACGGCAAGACCTCGACGAGCCGCATGATCGAGAGCCTCCTTCGGGCGTCCGGCCTTCGCACCGGCCTCCTCTCCAGTCCGCACCTCGAGCGCTTCACCGAGCGCATCCGGGTCGACGGCGAGCCGATCACGGATGAGGCCGTTGCGCGAAACTGGGACGAGATCCTTCCCTTCATCGGCATCGTGGATGCAGAGCTCGAGGCCGCGGGTGACGAACCGCTCACGTTCTTCGAGGCGCTCACCGTGCTGGCCTTCGCGTGCTTCGCGGACGCGCCCGTCGACGTCGTGGTGCTCGAGGTCGGGATGGGCGGCGAGTGGGACTCGACCAACGTCGCCGACGGGCAGGTCGCCGTGTTCACTCCCATCGACCTCGATCATCAGGCGAGGCTCGGCTCGACGATCACGGCGATCGCGCGCACGAAGTCGGGGATCATCAAGCCGGCGGCGTCCATCGTCACCGCGGCGCAGCCCGACGACGCCCTCCGCGTGCTCGAGGAGGCGGCAAATCTCACCGAGTCCACGCTCGCCGTCGAGGGCGACGCGTTCCAGGTGCTCGAGTCGCGGGTCGCGGTGGGTGGCCAGCTCGTGACGATCCGGGGGCTCGCGGGGGAGTACCGCGACATCGCCCTGCCGCTCTTCGGCCGCCATCAGGCCGAGAACGCCGCCGTCGCGATCGCCGCGGTCGAGGCGTTCATCGGGGGCGGAGCGGTGCGGCTCGCCGATGAGGTGGTCGAGACGGGCCTGGGCGCCGCCACCTCGCCCGGCCGACTGCAGCCGATCGGGGCCGACCCCGCGGTCATCGTCGACGCCGCCCACAACCCGCACGGAGCGGAGTCGCTCGTGGCCGCGCTCGACGAGTACTTCGACTTCGATGAGATCGTCTTCGTGTTCGGAGTGCTCGCCGACAAGGATGTCGACGGGATCGCTCGAGTGCTCGCGCGCTCGGGTGGCCGGTTCGTCGTGACGACGCCCGATTCCGAGCGCGCCCGCGGTGCCGCGGAGGTCGCCGGGATCGTCTCGGCCGCCGCGGGCGCCGACCGGGTCGATGTCGTCGAACGGCTCGACGATGCGCTCGATGAGGCGCGTGCCTGGGCGGCCGACGCCGAGAAGCGGGCCGTGGTGGTCACCGGCTCCATCGCGCTCGTGGGCGAGACGATGGCCATCGCCGCCGACCGCGGGTGGGGACGCGCATGAGCGAGGCCGCCACTCCCGCAGCCGCCGCCCCGCGGTCGGTGCGCCAGAGCCTCGCGTCGATCGTGCTCGGGTTCGAGATCATCGTCGTGTTCCTGGCCGCGCTCGTCATCTGGGGCCTCGCCCAGGACGGCGACGGCCCCCTCGGCCTCCCGCGCTGGATTCCGCTCGTCGCCGGCGGCGTGCTCATCCTCGGCCTCGTCGCGACGATCGGAATGCTGCGCTACCCCTGGGGCTTCGTCGTCGGCTGGGTGCTCCAGGCGCTCATCCTCGCCTCGGGCGTCCTCAATCCGGCGATGTTCTTCGTCGGGGCTCTCTTCGGCGGCATGTGGTGGTACTGCATGGTCGCCGGTGCACGCATCGATCGAGACAGGACGGCGACCGCCGATCCGGGGAAGGAACAGGAATGACCACCGCCATCGAAGAGACGCTCGTGCTCGTGAAGCCCGACGGAGTCGCGCGCAACCTGACGGGCGAGATACTGCGCCGCATCGAGGCGAAGGGGTACTCGCTCGTCGACATCCGACTCGTTCAGGCCGACCGTGAGCTGCTCGCGAAGCACTACGCCGAACACGAGGGCAAGCCGTTCTACGAGCCGCTGATCGAGTTCATGCAGTCCGGCCCGGTCGTGGCGATGCGCGTGGCGGGCAATCGCGTGATCGAGGGGTTCCGTGTCCTCGCCGGAACGACCGACCCGACGACCGCCGCTCCCGGCACGATCCGCGGCGACTTCGGGCGCGACTGGGGCCTCAAGGTGCAGCAGAACCTGGTGCACGGCTCGGACTCGGTGGAGTCCGCGGAGCGCGAACTCGCACTCTGGTTCGCCTGAGCCGTCACGACGGCGCCGGTCGGAGACTCCCACCGGCGCCGTCGTCGCGGGGCATCATGGGCCTCAGCGGAACAGGTTCTGCAGGTCGATCATCACGCGCGGGATGGCGTCCATCTGCGCCTGCGCGAGCAGGATGACGATCGCATAGCAGACGACCGTGATGACCGGGATCCACGAGAAGAGTCGCGCCGCCACCCGGCGGACGCGTGCCGTCGAGGGAATGCGTCCGCTCCGGAGGTTGTCGAGCGTGACGACCCAGAACACCGGGATCGTCACCACCCAGGTGAGCATGCACCACGGGCAGAGCACGTCGAGCACGTAGATGCTCTGGAAGATCAGCCAGCCGACGAACGCCAGCGCTCCGGTGACGCCGACGTTGAACGCGATCCAGAACCAGCGGGCGAAGGCGGCTCCGGCGAGGAGCGCCATCCCGATGGCGATGACGACGGGCCAGGTCATCATGCCGATGAACGGATTCGGGAAGCCGAACAGCGAACCCTGCCAGGACTCGAGGTTGACGCCGCAGCCCACGAGCACGCCGACGTTGCAGGCGGGAACGTGCTCGGGATCGGCGAGCACGAGGACCTTCTCGACCGACAGCTCCCACGCCGCGAGGAGGCCGAGCGCCCCCGCGACGATGAGGAACACAGCCAGCCCGACGGGTCGGGTTCTGGGGGAGGAGTCGGGCATGTCCGTATTCTGGCATGCCGCTTCCACACGACCCTGTGAGAGCGTGCGATAATCGAAGGAGTCGTCCGGGCCGCGCCCGGCACGACGCCAACGAAGGCTTTGAGGATGCACCGCATCCGAGTGAGCGGTCGAATGCACCGCGAGACGTGGCGACACAGGCAACCTGCCGGTCGCAGCAGTGAAGGATTGGCGGTTCCGCGCACGGCGCTGAATCGCTCGAGACGAGAACGGAACGGGTGGCGCGGCCACATCGAACCGTCGTAGGAGTGCACCAGAGATGGTGGAAGGCAACGAGAACACCAGAAACGAACCTGATTCCGGTAGCAGCGCCCCGAAACGACGGGGTGGCCTGTTCGGTGCACGACGTGGCGCGCGAGGCAGAGCCGGCCAGCAGGCGGGTGAGCCGTCGGCTGCCGAGGTCGCGCGCGACGGTGACGCCGACCCGCGCGGGCACGGCGAGGACCCGTCGCGTGACGTCGCGGAACCCGCGCTCGAGCACCCGGTGACGGATGCCACGTCGCCGACGGCGACGGCCGCCGGCGATGCAGCGTCCGACGAGGTCGCCGAGTCCGAGCGGGCATCGGCGGAATCCGACGCCGCCTCGGAGCCCGAACCCGAGCCCGAGCCGGTCTCCCCGATCCCGGCGACGCTCACGACGACCTCGCTCATCTTCCATGCGCCGCCGGTGCTCGTGCCGAGCGAGCGGCCCGAACGACCCGACCGGCCCGAGCGGGGGGAGCGAGGCGGGCCCGACGTCGACGAGTCGTCGAGCGTTCGCCGTCGCACACGTCGCCGGAGCGGCGAAGAAGGCCGTTCCGCCGGCGAGGAGCCCGCGAACACGGTCGTCAAGGTGCGGAAGCCCCGCGAGCCCGAGCTCATCACCGAGCCGCAGAAGGTCAAGGGCTCCACGCGGCTCGAGGCGAAGAAGCAGCGCCGCCGCGACGGCCGCGATGCCGGCCGCCGCCGCGCCGTCATCACCGAGGCCGAGTTCCTCGCGCGCCGCGAATCCGTCGACCGGCAGATGGTCGTGCGCGAGAAGGGCGGCCGCATCCAGATCGGCGTCCTCGAAGACGGCGTGCTCGTCGAGCACTACGTCGCGCGCAACCAGGAGGCGTCGCTCATCGGCAACGTCTACCTCGGCCGCGTGCAGAACGTGCTGCCGAGCATGGAGGCGGCGTTCGTCGACATCGGGCGCGGCCGCAATGCCGTGCTCTACTCCGGCGAGGTCGACTGGGACGCCGCCGCAGAGAATGGCGAGAAGAACCAGCCGCGTCGCATCGAACTCGCCCTGAAGCCCGGCGACCGCGTGCTCGTGCAGGTCACGAAGGACCCGGTCGGGCACAAGGGCGCGCGGCTCACGAGCCAGGTCTCGCTGCCCGGACGTTACCTCGTGTACGTGCCGAACGGCTCGATGAACGGAATCAGCCGCAAGCTCCCCGACACCGAGCGTGCGCGGCTGAAGAAGATCCTCAAGGAGGTGCTCCCCGACAACGTCGGCGTGATCGTGCGCACGGCGGCTGAGGGCGCGACCGAGGAGCAGCTCACGCTCGACGTGAACCGTCTCATCGCCCAGTGGGCCGACATCTCGACGCAGCTCGAGAAGGTCCAGGCGCCGGCACTCCTGCACTCCGAGCCCGACCTGCTCATCAAGATCGTCCGCGACGTCTTCAACGAGGACTTCCAGAAGATGATCATCGCCGGCGACGAGGCTCGCGAGACGATCACGCGGTACCTCCGCGCGGTCGCTCCCGACCTCCTCGAGCGCGTCGAGGCGTACGAGGGCGAACGCGACGCGTTCGACGAGTTCCGCATCAGCGAGCAGATCGAGAAGGCGCTCGACCGCAAGGTGTGGTTGCCCTCGGGCGGTTCGCTCGTCATCGACCGCACCGAGGCCATGACGGTCGTCGACGTCAACACGGGCAAGTTCGTCGGCTCAGGGGGCAACCTGGAGGAGACGGTCACGAAGAACAACCTCGAGGCCGCCGAGGAGATCGTCCGCCAGCTCCGGCTGCGCGATATCGGCGGCATCATCGTGGTCGACTTCATCGACATGGTGCTCGAGTCCAACCGCGACCTCGTGCTCCGACGCCTCGTCGAGTGCCTCTCGCGCGACCGCACCAAGCACCAGGTCGCCGAGGTGACCTCGCTCGGGCTCGTGCAGATGACCCGCAAGAAGCTCGGTCTCGGCCTCCTCGAGTCGTTCAGCGAGCCGTGCGAGGTCTGCGCCGGCCGGGGCATCATCGTGCACCACGAGCCGATCGCGAAGCACCGCCCGCCGCAGCAGGTCGAGCGCCGTCGCGGTCGCGGCAACGGCGGCGGTCCGTCGCAGTCGGCTCCGGCGAGCGAGCCGAAGGCGCACACGGGAACGCACGCCATCACCGAGGACGTGAAGCACGCGCTCGCGCAGATCGCCGCCTCGACCATCGCCCACACCGAGCACAAGCCGGTCGAAGCGGATGCCGCGACGGCGACCGAGCCCGCCGTCGCACCGACCGAGGGGGCCGCCGCCGATGGCCAGCCCGAACCCCAGTCGGGTTCCGGTCGTCGTCGCGGGCGTCACCGTCGGGCGACGCAGGAGCAGGCCGCTGCGGGGCCGAACGAGCCGCGCCTCCCGTCCCAGCCCGCCGCGGCTGAGCCGGGCTCGACCGAGTCCGCCTCGACCGAGCCCGCCGAGCCGGCGCCCGCCGTTGCGCCGATCGTCGAGCTCCCGCCCGTCGCGCCAGTCGAGCGGAAGCGGCCGGTGCGGGTGGAAGACGCCGAGGTGCTCCTCGACTCGATGCTCGACGCGTTGCCCGCGCCGAAGAAGGCCGGCGAGGGACGCGCGCGCAGCCGGCGCGTGTCGACCGCAGCGCTGAGCCCGGCCGGCTCGCCGCCCGTGATCACGCGGGCGGGCGAGGCATCCGACGACTAGCGGCGCTGGGCCCTTCGGGCGCGCCGCTCCCGCGGCGTGACCCGAAGTCCGCTCGCAGCGAGTCGCCGCACGAGCTCGCGCGGCGAGACGGGCTCGGCGCCGGCCGCGACGACCTCGTCGTAGCGCTCGATCGGAACGTCGTAGTGGTCGAGGTCGAACCCCCGCGGCGGCAGCCCGACGCGGTCGGCGAAGCTCCGAAGCTCGTCGATCGAGCGGTCGCTCACGAGATGCGCCCATACCGTGCCGTGCTTGGGCCAGAGCGGGGTGTCGATGAGCACGGCCATGGCGCCGATCCTACGCGGATGCGTCGGCGACCCGCCGGCGGCTCGCGTTTGACCGACCATGAGACATCCGGTAAACTCGACCGTTGGTGCCACCGCTTATCCCGGTGTGCCCACAGCAGATCATCTGCACCGCGTTTTCTGGCAGTGACGACCCTCCTTCCCGCTGGGGTCTACCGCGCAGTGACATCCCCATCAGGCAGACGGAACCCCCGGGTTCCCCAGAGATAGGTACGAGAAGTGGTTTACGCAGTAGTGCGCGCCGGCGGTCGGCAGGAGAAGGTCGAAGTCGGCACCATCGTGACGATGGACCGCGTCAAGGCTGACAAGGACGGCAACGTCCAGCTCACCCCGGTCCTCCTCGTCGACGGCGAGAAGATCACCTCCGACGCCAAGTCGCTCGCGAAGGTCACGGTCACGGCTGAGGTCCTGAACGACCTCCGCGGCCCCAAGATCGTGATCCAGAAGTTCAAGAACAAGACCGGTTACAAGAAGCGCCAGGGCCACCGTCAGGACCTCACGCGCGTCAAGATCACCGGCATCAAGTAACAGCCCGCGGCTCGCAAGGAGATACAGACATGGCACACAAAAAGGGAGCGAGCTCCACTCGCAACGGTCGTGACTCGAACGCCCAGCGCCTCGGCGTGAAGCGCTTCGGCGGCCAGGTCGTCAGCGCGGGCGAGATCCTCGTCCGTCAGCGCGGCACGCACTTCCACCCCGGTGCGGGTGTCGGTCGCGGTGGCGACGACACGCTCTTCGCGCTCGAGGCCGGCGCGGTGCAGTTCGGCAACAAGGGCGGCCGCAAGGTCGTCAACATCGTGGCGGCCGGCGAATAGCCGAACGATCGACTCTGTGAGGGCGGGCTTCGGCTCGCCCTCACGCGTTTTCACCCTGAGGAGGGATGCAGCATGGTCAGCTTCGTCGACCAGGTGACGCTCTACGTGCGCGCCGGTCACGGCGGGAACGGCTGCGTCTCGGTGCGCCGTGAGAAGTTCAAGCCGCTCGCCGGTCCCGACGGCGGCAACGGCGGCCACGGTGGCGACATCGTGCTCGTCGCCGATCCGCAGGTCACCACCCTGCTCGCGTACCACGGACGGCCGCACCGCTCCTCGGGCAACGGACAGCCCGGGATGGGCGACAACCGCTCCGGCGCCGCCGGCGAGCCGCTCGAGCTCCCGGTCCCCGTCGGCACCGTCGTGAAGGACCCCGACGGCACCCAGCTCGTCGACCTCACGGAACCCGGCATGCGATTCGTGGTGGCCCCGGGTGGTCAGGGAGGGCTCGGCAACGCGGCCCTCGCCTCGACGAAGCGCAAGGCCCCGGGCTTCGCGCTGCTCGGAACCCCCGGATTCGAGGGCGAGGTCTCGCTCGAGCTGAAGACCATCGCGGATGTCGCGCTCGTCGGCTTCCCGTCGGCGGGCAAGTCGAGCCTCATCGCGGCCCTCTCGGCCGCACGGCCGAAGATCGCCGACTACCCGTTCACGACGCTGCATCCGAACCTCGGAGTCGTCGAGGCCGGTGACCACCGCTTCACCGTCGCCGACGTCCCGGGCCTCATCGAGGGTGCGAGCGAGGGCAAGGGCCTCGGGCTCGAGTTCCTCCGTCACGTCGAGCGGTGCTCGGCGCTCCTGCATGTCATCGACTGTGCGACGCTCGAACCCGGCCGGGATCCGATCAGCGATCTCGAGATCATCCGCGGCGAGCTCGCCGCCTACCCTGTTCCCGAGGGTCAGGTGCCGCTGCTCGATCGCCCGCAGCTCGTCGCGCTCAACAAGGTCGACGTCCCCGAGGGCCGCGAGCTCGCGGAGTTCGTGCGTCCCGAGCTCGAGTCCCGCGGCTATCGCGTGTTCGAGATCTCGACGGTCAGCCACGAGGGCCTGCGGCAGCTCGGCTTCGCGCTCGGCGAACTCGTCGACCAGGCCCGCGCCGAAGCGGCATCCGCCCCCGAGGCGCCTCGCATCGTGATGCGTCCGAAGGCAGTCGACGACTCCGGCTTCGTCGTGCGCCCCGAAGGCGGCAGCTACGGCACGATCTACCGCGTGCTGGGGAGCAAGCCCGAGCGCTGGGTGCAGCAGACCGACTTCACGAACGACGAGGCCGTCGGCTTCCTCGCCGACCGGCTCGCGCGACTCGGCGTCGAGGACGAGCTCGTGCGCGCCGGCGCGGTCGCCGGATCCACCGTCGTGATCGGGCCCGGTTCCGGCGTCGTCTTCGACTGGGAGCCGACGCTCACCTCCACGGCCGAGCTCATCACCGCACCCCGCGGCGCGGACGTGCGGCTCGATGAGAACCGTCGCGCCACGCGAGCCGAACGCCGGAGCGAATACCACGAACGCATGGATGCCAAGGCCGAGGCTCGCGCCGAGCTGCAGCGCGAGCGCGAGGCCGGAATGTGGGCCGACGGCGAGGACGACGGCGCGGTCCCGACCGACGAAGTACCGGCCTCAGCAGGCGATGGAACGGGGGAGGGCGACCGGTGACGCCGCGCACTCGCGCCGACATCCCGACCGCGAAGCGCATCGTCGTGAAGGTCGGTTCCTCCTCCATCAGCGGTGAGAACGCGAGCCAGATCGCCCCGCTCGTCGATGCGCTCGCGGCCGCCTACGAGCGCGGTGCCGAAGTCGTGCTGGTCTCATCGGGAGCCATCGCGACCGCGATCCCGTTCCTCGAGCTCGACGGCCGGCCGAACGACCTCGCGACGCAACAGGCTGCCGCGGCGGTCGGCCAGAACGTGCTCATGTGGCGTTACCAGACGAGCCTCGACCGCTACGGGATCCTCGCGGGCCAGGTGCTCCTGACGGCCGGCGACCTCGAGCATCCGACGCCGCGATCGAACGCGCAGCGTGCGATGGACCGCTTGCTCGCGCTGCGCATCCTGCCGATCGTGAACGAGAACGACACCGTCGCCACCCATGAGATCCGGTTCGGCGACAACGATCGCCTGGCCGCGCTGGTCGCCGAGCTCATCGGTGCGGAGCTGCTCGTGCTGCTCTCCGACGTCGACGCCCTCTACACGAAGCCGCCGCACCTCGAGGGCGCCGAGCGCATCGAGCACGTCCCCTTCGGTGACGCGCTCACGGGGGTCGAGATCGGTTCGACCGGTCGGGCCGGAGTGGGCACGGGTGGGGCCGAGACGAAGGTCTCCGCCGCCCGCATCGCCGCGGAATCCGGCGCCGCGGTGCTCATCACCGCCACGTCCCTCGTCGCCGAGGCCCTCTCCGGGGCGGAGGTGGGGACATGGTTCGAGCCCGCGTCCGAGCGTCACACGGCGACCGGCCACTCCAGGCTCGCCTAGGCTGCTGACATGCAGGAACGCGACCTCGATCCGAGCGTGCTCGACGAGCGCCTCGCCGCCGCGAAGGAGGCGTCCTACCGGCTCGCGAGGGCGACGACCGCAGAGAAGGATGCCGCGCTCGACCGCGTGTCGCAGCTCCTGCGCGATCGCACGGCCGACATCATCGCGGCCAACCGGCTCGATCTCGATGCCGGACGCGCCGCGGGTCTCGCGACGGGCCTCCTCGACCGCCTCAGCCTCGACGAGCGGCGCATCGCATCGCTCGCCGACGCCGTGCACGACGTCATCGCCCTGACCGACCCGATCGGCGAGACGGTGAGTGGGCGGACGCTTCCGAACGGCGTGCGGATCGACCAGGTTCGGGTGCCGCTCGGCGTCGTCGGAGCGATCTACGAGGCCCGGCCGAACGTCACCATCGACATCGCGGTGCTCGCACTGAAGAGCGGCAACGCGGTGGTGCTGCGAGGCGGCACCGCCGCCGAGCAGAGCAACCGCGTGCTGCTCGCCGTGCTGCAGGACGCACTCGACGCCGTGGGCCTCCCGGCCGGCGCCGTGCAGACGGTCGACGACTTCGGTCGCGCCGGTGCCCGCCACCTCATGCAGGCGCGCGACTTCGTCGACGTGCTCATCCCGCGCGGCAGCGCCGGGCTCATCCGCGCCGTCGTCGACGAGGCGAAGGTGCCGGTCATCGAGACCGGTGCGGGCGTCGTGCACATGTTCCTCGACGAGAGCGCCCGCGAGGACTGGGCGGTCGATCTCGTGCACAACGCGAAGGTGCAGCGGCCGAGCGTCTGCAACGCGCTCGAGACCCTGCTCGTGCACCGCGACGCGGCCCGACGGCTGCTGCCGCCGGTGCTCGACCGGCTCGAGGCATCCGGCGTCACGATCCATGCCGACGAGCGCGTTCGCGAGCTGCGGCCGGGGGCGCTTCCCGTGACCGACGAGGACTGGGCGACCGAGCACATGAGCCTCGACCTCTCGGTCGGAATCGTCGACTCGATCGATGATGCGCTGCGCCACATCCGCCGTTACTCGACGAAACACACCGAGTCGATCGTGACCAACGACCTCGGCAATGCGGAGCGATTCCTGAACGAGGTGGATGCCGCCGCCGTGATGGTGAACGCGTCCACCAGGTTCACCGACGGCGCGGAGTTCGGGTTCGGTGCCGAGGTCGGCATCTCGACGCAGAAGCTGCATGCTCGGGGGCCGATGGGTCTTCCCGAGCTCACGAGCACGAAGTGGATCGTGCGCGGCGCCGGACACGTGCGGTCCTGACCTCGCTAGACTGACTGAGCAACACCCAGGATTCGAAGGGAAACGGCGAATGAGCCTCACGACCGCAGTGCTGACCGGCACGGTGCTGACCGAGACGGTGCACGCGAGGGAGCTTCCGATGGAGCCGATCCTGTACGGCGTCGTCGCGATCGTGATCTTCGCCGCGCTCGGCTTCGTGGCGGCCTCGTACCGCGACGTGGCCAACCGTCACCGCGCCAAGGCAGCGGCCTACGCCGCCCGTCACTCCGGGGGCGAGCACGGCGGCCACTGAGCGGGGAGCGGCGTGATCGCGGGCGGCCAGCGCCGGCCACGGATCGGCGTGATGGGCGGTACCTTCGACCCGATCCATCACGGTCACCTCGTCGCCGCGAGCGAAGTCGCGCAATCGCACGGGCTCGACGAGGTCATCTTCGTCCCGACCGGTCAGCCGAGCTATAAGACGGTCGTCACGCCGGCCGAGCACCGGTACCTCATGACCGTCATCGCGACGGCCTCGAACCCCCGATTCACGGTGAGCCGCGTCGACATCGACCGCGGGAAGCTCACGTTCACGATCGACACGCTTCGAGACATCCGGGCGCAGCGGCCCGATGCCGATCTCTACTTCATCACCGGTGCCGATGCGCTCGCGCAGATCCTGTCGTGGAAGGACGTCGGCGAGCTCTGGGAGCTCGCACACTTCGTCGCTGTGAGTCGACCGGGACATGTGCTGTCCGTTTCGGGATTGCCTGAGCAGGACGTAAGCTTGTTGGAGGTTCCGGCACTTGCGATCTCGTCGACCGACTGCCGGGACAGGGTGCGCCGGGGCTTCCCGGTGTGGTACTTGGTGCCCGATGGGGTCGTCCAGTACATCTCCAAGCACCATCTCTATCGGAGTGTCGAATGACGTCGTCACAGGAACCGCCGCTGACGCGCCGCGAGGCGCGCGAGCGCGAACGCCTGCTGCAGGAGCAGCAGGCCGCCGCGGCGACCGCTGACGCGGCCGCCGAACCGGCCCCGGCACCGCCGCCGCCTTCCGATCCCGCGCCCGAGCGGCGGAGCACGCCTCCCGTCGTGGCACCGCCGGCATTCGCAGCGCCGCGGCCGGCCGCGCCAGCGGAGACGGCTGCGCACGGCACGGCCGCAGCGTCTCCCGAAGAGTCGTTCGCCCCGCGCGAGCATCTGATCGTTCCGCCCCGGTCGTTCGAATCGCCGGCCGGCCGAGACGCCGAATCGCACGGCGATCCCTCGGCGCCCGAGCGTACGCTCACCCGGCGCGAACTGCGTGCGATGCTCGACGCCAACCACAGCGACCTCGACGACCTCGAGTTGGAAGAAGAAGCCGACCGAGCCGCTGTTCCGGCCGCCGGCGGCGCCGACCCGGCGCAGCCCGTACCGGCGCAGCATCTGCCCGTGAGAGCGCCGGCACCGCATCAGGTCGCGGAAGCGGCGATCGCCGACGAGCCGGTCGTCGTGCCGAAGCCAGTCGGCCACTGGACGGCGCAACTGAACACACCGGCCGACCGAGCCGAACCATTCGATCAGCTGCTCTCACGGGGCGGGGTGAGCCACGGCGTGCCGACGACGACGAATGCGCTCATCCTTCCGAGCCTGCCCGACCACGGATCGATGAGCGATTCGTTCGCGACGACCGGCGACGTGATCGTCACCGGTTCCATCGATCTGCCGCGAAGCTTCGGTGCGACGGGCGTACATCCCAGCCAGATCGACTCCTCCGACGTCGATCGGTTGTTCGACCAGGTCGAGGACGGCGCGAGCGTCGGAGCTCCCGTGTCGGCCACCCGCGCGATCAGCACGCAGAGCGCGGCGCGCGCGATGATGGCGCCGCCGAAGAAGGAGGGCGTGAACGCGCCGCTCGTGCTGGCCGTCACCGCAGGCGTCCTCGCGCTCGGCGTGGTCGCCACCCTCGTCATCGGGGCGGTGTCGGGTCTCTTCTGAGCGCCCTCACCGATCGTCTCCACATCCGGAAGTGAGCATATGACGGCATCCGACCAGGCACTCGACTCGCTCGCCATTGCAGCGCGAGCGGCCGATTCCAAGGGCGGCGACGATCTCGTCGCCCTCGACGTGTCCGAACCGCTGCCGTTCGTCGACGTCTTCCTTCTCGTGACCGGAACGTCGGAGCGCAACGTCGTGGCGATCGCGGACGAGGTCGAAGACACGCTTCGCGAGGCGGGGGTGAAGACCCTTCGACGCGAGGGCCACGCAGCGGGTCGCTGGATCCTGCTCGATTTCGGCGATCTGGTCGTGCACGTCTTCCATCGCGAAGAGCGGATGTACTACGGGCTCGAGCGACTGTGGCTCGACTGCCCGGTGGTGCCGGTGGCGCCGTTGCTCGCAGCGGGAAGCTGAGCCGGGCCGCATCCAGTGCCGAGGGCCGCTCGATTTCTTCGGAGACCGGCGGCTGGTGTAAGCTCGACATGTTGCCCCGCACGGGGCGAACGGGTCTGTGGCGCAGCTGGTAGCGCACCTGCATGGCATGCAGGGGGTCAGGGGTTCGAGTCCCCTCAGATCCACCA
>JAPSJT010000218.1 GCA_031178045.1 Agromyces sp. | reverse complement strand
AACGCCCCGAGGAACGGGGCGGGATTCGCCCGAGGCGCGAGATCGGCGCCGAGCGTCAGGATGACGCCGCTCGAGAGTCCGTTCGCGATGCCGAAGACGAGCGCCACGGCGGTGTACCAGACGTCGTTGCCCGGGACATCGTGGGTGAGCGCGAGCACGAGATGACCGGTGCCGAGCCCCACGAGCCCGGGGATCGCGCTCCAGAGTCGGCCGAACCGATCCATCACCTGGCCGCTCACGTAGAAGAGCGCGAAGTCGATCGTCGCCGACACGCCGATCACGAGCGCAGCCGTCTCGGGCGCCAGTCCGATCGACACGGCCCAGAGCGGGAGGATGACGGTTCGGCTCGCACGAACGGCGGCGAGCAGCCCGACGCCGCTGCCGATCCGGGCGAGCACGGCCCGGTGCGTGACGATCGCACGGAACACGCCGTGCGACGCGGCATCCGCTTCGGCTTCGCCCGCCGTGCGTTCGCCGCCCTCGCTGCCGTCGGACGAGGGGTCGGAGGGGGTTGCTCGCGACGCCTCTCGCGCGAGCCGCGCCGCCCCGAAGACGCGCTCGGGGTCGGGCAGCACGAGCAGCACGACGACGACGGCGAAGCACGCGGCGACGAGCACCCAGAAGACGATCTCGGACGACCCGGTCCACGCGATGAGCGCCGCGGCGACGAACGGGCCGATCGCCCAGCCGCCGCGGAACACGCCCGCGAGCGTCGAGAGCGCCCGAGCACGAACGCGAGCCGGCACGTAGCTCGTGAGGAAGGCGTGCCGCGCGAGCCCGAACACCGCGGTGGCGAGCCCCAGCAGGAACACGCCGATGCCGAGCGCGGTCACCGTGGGTGAGACGAGGGCGATGAGGATGCCGACGACCGCGAGCATCGCGGCGCCGATCATCGCGGTGCGCTCGCCGATGCGCGCGACGAGCCAGCCGGCGGGCAGGTCGCCTGCGAGCTCGCCCACCATCAGCATCGCCGCGATGAGCCCGGCGAGCGCGAGGGAGGCGCCGCGATCCGTCGCGACGACGGGAATGACCGGGATGATGGCACCCTCGCCGATCGAGAAGAGCAGCGTCGGCAGGTAGGCCGGCAGGATGATCGAACGCCACGAGAACGGAGGCGTCGCGTCGGTCATCGCTTCGACGCTACACCCGGGCGAGCGGATGCCGCGGCGTCGCCGCGTCCGCCCTCTCGCCGCTCGCCCGGCACCGCGGCATCCGCGTCGCGCGACTAGGCTGGGGAAGCCATGTTGGATCTTGACCTCACGCAGGAGATCGCCGCGCTGCGCTCCACCTTCCGCGACATCCGTGCCGTCGTCGACGTCGACGCCCTCGAAGCCGAGATCGCCAGACTCTCCGAGCAGGCGGGCGCGCCCGACCTCTGGGACGACACCGAGCACGCGCAGAAGGTGACGAGCGCGCTCAGCCACCGCCAGTCCGAGCTCGCCCGGGTGAAGAGCATCGACTCGCGCCTCGACGACCTCGAGGTGCTCGTCGAGATGGCGCAGGAGGCGGCCGACGAAGAGACGGCCGCCGAAGCCCGCGCCGAGCTCGTCGCCCTGCAGAAGGCGATCGGCGACCTCGAGGTGCAGACGCTTCTCGACGGCGAGTGGGACGACCGGCCCGCGGTCATCACGATCCGGGCGGGCGCCGGCGGCGTCGACGCCGCCGACTTCGCCGAGATGCTCATGCGCATGTACCTGCGCTGGGCCGAGAAGCACGGCTACAACGCGACCGTGATGGACACGAGCTACGCCGAAGAGGCGGGCATCAAGTCGGCGACGTTCGAGATCGACGCGCCCTACGCCTTCGGCACGCTGAGCGTCGAGGCCGGCACCCACCGTCTCGTGCGAATGAGCCCCTTCGGCGCCGCGGGCAAGCGGCAGACGAGCTTCGCCGCGGTCGAGGTGATCCCGCTCATGGAGGAGGCGCAGGAGGTCGACATCCCCGAGTCCGACATCCGCGTCGACGTCTTCCGTTCATCGGGTCCCGGCGGCCAGTCGGTCAACACGACCGACTCCGCGGTGCGCATCACCCATCTGCCCACCGGCACGGTCGTGTCGATGCAGAACGAGAAGTCGCAGATTCAGAACCGTGCGGCGGCCATGCGCGTGCTGCAGTCGCGACTGCTCCTGATCCAGAAGGAGCAGGAGGCGGCACAGAAGAAGGAGCTCGCCGGCAACATCACGGCGAGCTGGGGCGACCAGATGCGTTCGTACGTGCTCGCGCCGTACCAGATGGTGAAAGACCTGCGCACCGACTACGAGGTCGGCAACCCGAGTCACGTCTTCGACGGCGACCTCGACGGGTTCATCGCCGCGGGCATCAAGTGGCGCAAGCAGAAGACCGACTAGCCCGACCGATCGGCTCCTGAGCCCGCTGGACGCCCGCCGCACTCACGCGAACGGCGCTATGAACGCAGGGCGAACTTCGCCTTGGCCCTCGCGCGCGCCTCGGTGATGAACGCCCGGATGAGCGCGATCCCCTCGGGGTCGAGGCGCTCCTCGGGATGCCACTGCACGCCGAGGCAGAACGAGCCGTCGGTCGCCTCGATCGCCTCGACGACCCCGTCGGGCGCGCTCGCCGAGACCGCGAGTCCCTCGCCGAGCCGGTCGACGCCCTGGTGGTGATGCGACGAGATCTCGAACTCCGCCTCGTGCGTGATGCTGCGCAGCAGCGTGCCGGGCGCGATCGAGACCGGATGTGAGGTGTGCGTGCCGTAGACGTTGCGGTGCGGCGTGATGTCGATGCGGTCGCCGAGATGCTGCTCGAGGGTGCCGCCCAGGGCGACGTTGATGACCTGCATGCCGCGACACGCGCCGAGCACGGGCATGCCGCGCTCGCGAGCGAGCCGCGTGAGGGCGATCTCGAGCTCGTCGCGCACCCGCAGCGGCTGGTCGTTCGAGGGATGGGCGACGCTGCCGTAGAGCTCGGCATCGAGGTCGCGCCCGCCCGGGAGAAAGAGCCCGTCGACGAGATCGAGGAGGCGCCCGGGGTCGTCGACGTGCACGTCGATGCTCGGGAAGAGGAGCGGCGCGCCGCCGGCCTCCTCGATCGCCGAGACGTAGGCGTGGGCGAGCCCGTCGGTGGGGATGTCGACCCACGCGCCCGTGCTCGCGGACTTGCGATCCGCGACCATGCCGATGAGTGGAACGGTCATCACGCCTCCCGGGTCACGATCGGTGCTGCACCCCACGCTACCGACGAGCGTTCGCCGGCACACGGGGTTGCCACACTCGATCGGCAGCGGCATCCGAGCCTCGTTGACTGAGAGTTGGGCGAGTCGTGGGTGCGATCGGCGGCGGGCTGCCTAGGCTCGAACGCGATGATCCGTTTCGACTCCGTCACCAAGATCTACCCCGGTCAGGGCAGGCCGGCCCTGAACGACATCGGGGTGGAGATCCTCCGTGGTGAATTCGTGTTCCTGGTCGGTGCTTCGGGCTCCGGCAAGTCGAGCTTCCTGCGCCTGATCCTCAAGGAGGAGAAGCCGACCAAGGGCACCATCCACGTGCTCGGGCAGGACCTCGGCTCGATCTCGAGCCGCAAGGTGCCCTACTTCCGTCGCGACCTCGGCGTCGTCTTCCAGGACTTCCGGCTGCTGCCGAACAAGTCGGTCTACGAGAACGTCGCGTTCACGCTCCGGGTCATCGGCAAGTCGCGCGGGTTCATCCAGTCGGCCGTGCCCGAGACGCTGAAGCTCGTCGGGCTCGACGGCAAGGGCAAGCGGATGCCGCACGAGCTCTCGGGCGGCGAGCAGCAGCGCGTCGCGATCGCCCGCGCGATCGTGAACAAGCCGCAGATCCTGCTCGCCGACGAGCCCACCGGAAACCTCGACCCCGTGACGAGCGCCGGGATCATGACGCT
>JAPSJT010000051.1 GCA_031178045.1 Agromyces sp. | reverse complement strand
GAAACAATCAATACTGACTGTCCATCAATCCAAAGGAATCCCACCCCACCAAAAGGCAGGGACAGGGTTCAAAAATTGGCATTGAACATAGTGCACGCTGTTGAGTTCTCAAGGAACGGACGCACCCAAGTTCTCGATCCTTCCGGACCGATCAGTTGGAGCTGTTTCGTTCTCAACCGGTCATCCCCATGAGGACGGGTCCGGATGCTTCAAGCTCAGCGAAGAGAATCTCTTCGTGGCTTGGAATCTTCGTGCCGCTTGAGGCCGATGAGCGGGGTTCTTCGAACCCTCTCGCTCTTTCGCTCCTGTGGGGCAACGAGTGATTACATTACGCAGATCCGGGGGACGCTGCAACTCGGGCTTGCATCCCGGGCGTGTCGCGCTTCGGCGCCCGGAACGACGAGGCTCCGACCCCCGCCGAGGCGGGTGCCGGAGCCCTGTCGAGACGTGGATCGATCACTGGACGAAGATGCCGGCGAGCGTCTTCTTGCCTCGGCGCAGCACCGCCATCCCCCCGGGCGGCACTCGCCCCTCGAGGGTCGCCGTCTCATCGTCGATGCGCACGTTGTCGAGCGAGACTCCGCCTTGCGCGATGGCACGCCGACCTTCGCTCTGGCTTGCGACCAATCCCGTGTCGGCGAGCAGCTGCGCGATCGAGGCGTTCGGCGACGTCGTCGTGTTCGGGAGCTCCCGGAGGGCCGATTCGAGCATGTCGGGATCGAGCGCGCCGAGCTCCCCTTGTCCGAAGAGCGCCGCGGAGGCCGCAACCACGGCGGCGGTGGCATCCGCCCCGTGGACGAGGGTCGTCACCTCGTGCGCCAGTACGCGCTGGGCCTCCCGACGGAACGGCTCGCGCTCGACGAGTTCGGCGAGTTCCTCGATGCGCGCACGGCTGAGGAAGGTGAACACCTTGAGACGATGCACCACGTCGGCGTCATCGGTGTTCAGCCAGAACTGGTAGAAGCGGTACGGGCTGCACATCTCGGCATCCAGCCAGATGGCATTGCCCTCGCTCTTGCCGAATTTCGTGCCGTCGGAGTTCGTGATGAGCGGGGTGCCGATGGCATGGACGCTTCGCCCCTCGACCCTGTGGATCAGATCGGTCCCGCTCGTGAGATTGCCCCACTGGTCGCTTCCGCCCGTCTGCAGCACGCAGCCGTACTGACGGTAGAGCTCGAGGTAGTCGAAGCCCTGCAGGATCTGGTAGCTGAACTCGGTGTAGCTGATGCCCGCCTCGGAGTTCAGTCGCGAGGCCACCGCGTCCTTCTTCAGCATCGTGCCGACCCGGTAGTGCTTGCCGATGTCGCGCAGGAAGTCGATGGCGGTGAGGTCGCCGGTCCAGTCGAGGTTGTTCACGAGACGGACGGCGTTCTCGCCCTCACCCGAGAGGAACCGGGCGACCTGGCCCTCCAGGTGGCCGACCCACTCGGCGACCGTCTCCTTCGTGTTCAGCGTTCGTTCCGCCGTCGGGCGAGGGTCGCCGATGAGACCGGTCGAACCGCCGACGAGACCGAGCGGCCGGTGCCCGGCGAGCTGGATCCGGCGCATCGTGAGGAGTTGGACGAGATTGCCCAGGTGCAGGCTCGGAGCGGTCGGATCGAAACCGCAGTAGTACGTGATCGGCTCGCCGGCGAGGAGTTCCTTCAGCGCAGCCCGATCGGTGGACACATGCACGAGGCCGCGCCAGACGAGCTCCTCCCAGACGTCCTCGAATGAGGGGTCGTTCTGCTGGGTTGCGAGGATCACGGGGTCTGACACCCAGCAAGGCTATCAGCGCGACCCGCTGCGAGATTCATGGCGGAGCATTGATCGATGGCAATAAACGCTGTAGCCTTGATCACACAGAGTCAATGCTCCGGCGTTGAGATTCACTGAAGGGCAGCTCATGTTCGTCATCACCGCAGACCAGGTCGGCAGCCGGCGCGACAGTGATCGCACGGGCGAGCTCATCGACACCATCGCACGGTCCCATGCGGATGACCTCCTCCTTCCTCCCGACCAGACCGCGGGCGACGAGATCCAACTCGTCACGCCGTCGGCAGCGACAGCCCTCACGATCGTGCTCGACACGACGAGAACCGGTCGCTGGAGCGTCGGTCTCGGCGTCGGCGACATCCGGATGCCCCTTCCCGACGCGACCCGCAAGGCGACCGGTCCCGCCTTCATCGCCGCCCGCGATGCCGTGGAGGCGGCGAAGCGCGCCGACGGCCGGTTCGCCCTGCGAGCCGCCGACCCGGGCGCCGCTCCCCTCACGGCGGACGAGACGGAGGCGCTCGTGCGCCTGCTCGTGCTGCTCCGCGAGCGGCGCAGCGACCTCGGCTGGGAGGTCGTCGATCTCATCGACGCCGGCCACCTGCAGAAAGAGGCGGCAGGCATCCTCGACGTGAGTGCCGCCGCGATCAGCGCACGGCTCAAGGCGGCGATGTGGCGGGCCGAGCGCGATGCTCGGCCGGCCCTCATCCGCCTGCTCGAGCAGCTCGACGCGGGCGCGAGCGACGAGGTCGGTGCCGATCGCTACACTGCTCGAAGCCGCCCCGGTCCGATCATGGGGCGCGAAGGAGTCACGTGAACCTCGTCACCGTCGCCGATGCCGCCGCATGGACCGCACTCCTGCTCGCGCTCGCGGCCGCTGCCGGCCTTTCGGTGTTCGCGTTCCTACGCCCGCGGCACCTCATCCTGTGGATCGCGGCCGGCTGCCTCGGCATCGCGCTCATCGCATCGGCATCGATCTCCGAGCCCGCACAGCTCGGGTTCGCCCCCCTCGTCACCATCCTCGCCTTCACGGTCGCCGTCTTCGGCGGCAGTCCCGCCGCGGCGACGGCGCTGAACCTCGCCATGGGCAGTGTCTCGCCTGGTCTGCACGGCGGCATCATCGTCGCGGAGCGCCCCACCGCTGAGGAGCAGCGGCAGGGAGTCGTCGCCGGACCTCGTCGTGAGGTGCTCAGAGGCGGTCTCACGATCGGCATCCTCGAGCGCGTGGCGTCGGCCGGCGCGATCATCGCGGGCTTCCCCGAAGCACTCGCCATCGTCGTCGCCGTGAAGGGCGTGGGTCGATTCACCGAACTCGAGGCCCCCGAGGCGCGGGAGCGCTTCATCATCGGCACGTTCGCAAGCCTCATCTGGGCGTGCGCCGCGGCGCTCGTCGCACACTTCGCCCTGCGCTGACGCCGACGCTGACGGCGAAGATCGGCGGCGGCGTCGGCGGCGGCATGTGTCACGTGCCGGCTCGCCCCGACGTCAGGCGTGCGAGCGAGCGTGACGGCGATACGGAGAGACTCCGGGATCGCCGGGGATCCAGAAGCGCCACGGGAAGGCCGATCCGCCGCCTGCGCCGCTCACGCCGGTGCGCGGTCCGCTCTCGAACGCCACCGGTTCGGCGGGCACGGCCAGCGAGAACGGCGGTGCGAGCAGGTCCGAACCACCAGCGCTCAGCGGCACCCCGAGCGCGATCGAGAGTCGGGCAGGGCCTCGCGCCAAGTCGCGATCGGATGCGCCGGGCCGACGCTTCCGCGCCAGTTCGATCCCCTCGACGACGGTTGCACCGCGCAGCAGCACGCCGGCCGATTCGCCGCGCAGGCCCGCCACGATGTTCAGGCAGGTGTGCATGCCGTACGTGAAGTACGCGTAGAGGTGCGCGGCCTCGCCGAACATGACGGCGTTGCGCGCCGTCATCCCGCGGAACGAGTGCGACCCTGGATCCTCGCCGACGCCGCGGTAGGCCTCGACCTCGGAGATGCGCACGGCGACGCGTCCCTCATCGCTGTCGTGGCCGAGCACCGCACCCAAGAGGAGCGGAGCGAGTTCGACGGGGTCACGAGCGAAGAATTCGCGCCCGACGACGCGCACCTCGAGTTCGGTCGGCATGCGATAGCTCAGCGGCGTGCCGCCGGAAGGCCCGCGACGAGGTGGCGGACGCGATCCGTGAGGCGGGCGAACTGCTCGTCGACCCGAGTCGGGGCCGTGCCGCCGATGCCGTCCCGGCTCGCGACCGAGCCCTCGACCGTCAGCACCTCGCGCACCTCGGGTGTGAGGTGCGGCGAGATCGATGCGAGGGCGTCGTCGCCGACGGCGTCGAGCTCGAGCGAATGCTCCTCCGCGTAGCGCACGAGCGCGCCCGTGATCTCATGGGCGTCGCGGAAGGGAACCCGCCGCTTGACGAGCCACTCGGCGACGTCCGTGGCGAGCGAGAAGCCCGCCGGAGCGAGCTCGGCCATCCGGTCGGTGTGGAACTCGAGCGTCGCCACCATGCCGGTGAAGGCGGGCAGCAGCACTTCGAGGGTCTCGACCGAGTCGAAGACCGGCTCCTTGTCCTCCTGCAGGTCCCGGTTGTATGCGAGCGGCAGCGCCTTGAGCGTCGCGAGGAGACCGGTGAGGTTGCCGATGAGCCGCCCGGACTTGCCCCGCGCCAGTTCGGCGATGTCGGGATTCTTCTTCTGCGGCATGATCGACGAACCCGTCGAGTAGGCGTCGTCGAGGGTGACGAAGCCGAACTCGCGCGTGTTCCAGAGGATGATCTCCTCGGCGATGCGCGAGAGGTCGATGCCGATCATCGCCGTGACGAACGCGAACTCCGCCACGACGTCCCGGCTCGCGGTCGCATCGATCGAGTTCTCGGCGGGGGCGGCGAGGCCGAGGTCACCGGCCACGGATGCCGCATCGAGGCCGAGCGTCGAACCGGCGAGCGCTCCCCCGCCGTAGGGCGAGACGTCGGCGCGCTTCGTCCAGTCGACCAGTCGTTCGAGGTCGCGGGAGAGCGCCCAGCCGTGCGCGAGCAGGTGGTGTGCGAGCAGCACCGGCTGCGCGTGCTGCAGGTGGGTACGCCCCGGCATCACGGCGGTCCGGTGGGCGTCGGCCTGCGCGGTGAGGGCATCGATGAGGTGCACGAGGTCGCGGCCGATGACGGCGGCGTGATCCTTCAGGTAGAGCCGCACGAGGGTCGCGATCTGATCGTTCCGGCTGCGGCCGGCACGGAGCTTGCCGCCGAGCTCGGGCCCGACGATCGCGATGAGCGCGGACTCGAGCGCCCCGTGCACGTCCTCGTCGGATTCGGCCGCGGCGACCTCCCCCGAGGTGACCTGCGCCTCGAGCGCGTCGAGGCCGGCCAGCATGGCCGCGAGCTCGTCGTCGCCGAGGTACCCGGCCGTGGCGAGCGCGCGGGCGTGCGCCCTCGAGCCGGCGAGGTCGTACACGGCGAGCTGCCAGTCGAAGTGCGTCGACTTCGAGAGCCGTGCGAGCTCGGGCGAAGGACCCGAGGCGAATCGAGCACCCCAGAGCGCCCCTTCGTTCGTCCCGTGCTCGGCCGGGTCTCCGGCGCCCGAGCTGTCGGTGGGGTCGACCATCATGCGTCCTTCCGCTCGAGCAGCCACACGAGCAGCGCCTTCTGGGCGTGGAGGCGATTCTCGGCCTCGTCCCAGATGATCGACTGCTCGCCGTCGATCACGTCGGCGGTCACCTCGTACCCCCGGTCGGCGGGAAGGCAGTGCAGGAACACGGCATCGGATGCCGCGAGCGACATGAGCGGACGGTCGACGCGGTACGCGCCGAACGTGGCGACCCGATGCGCCTTCTCATCCTCCTTGCCCATGGAGACCCAGGTGTCCGTGACGACGACGTCGGCACCTGAGACGGCTTCGGCGGCATCCGTGTAGAGCGCGACCGATCCGCCCGTCACCGTGGCGATGCGATCGGCGTCGGCGACGACGGATGCCGCGGGCGCGAACTCCTCGGGCGACGCGATGCGGACGTGCATGCCGGCCGTGACCCCGGCGAGCACGTAGGACTGCGCCATGTTCGACGCCCCGTCTCCGAGGAAGGTCACCGTGAGCCCGGCGAGCTCACCTTTGTGCTCGCGGATGGTGAGCAGGTCGGCGAGCAGCTGGCACGGGTGGAAGTCGTCGGAGAGCGCGTTCACCACGGGCACCGTCGTGCCGGCGGCCATCTCCTCGAGCCCGGCCTGGCCGTACGTGCGCCACACGATCGCCGACACCATGCGTTCGAGCACGCGGGCGGTGTCGGACGGCGTCTCCTTGCCGCCGAGCTGGCTGTTCGCCGTCGAGATGATGAGGGGCGAGCCGCCGAGGTCGGCGATGCCGACCGCGAACGAGACCCGCGTTCGCGTCGAGGACTTGTCGAAGATCACCGCGACCGTCTGCGGGCCGGCGAGGGGCTTGAGCGCCCAGCGGTCCTGCTTCAGTCGCACCGCGAGGTCGAGGATCTCGGCCTGCTCGGCCGGACTGATGTCGTCGTCGCGGAGGAAATGGCGGGTCATGCGGTTCCGTTCGTGTGGATCGGGTCGTGCGAGGTCAGAGAGCAGCGGCGACGGCGTCGAGGGCGCGCGAGAACCGCTCGGCGAAGAGTTCGACATCCGCGTCGTCGATGATCAGCGGCGGGGCCATGCGGATGGTCGAATCGTTCGCGGCGTTCACGATGAGGCCGCCGCGCATCGCTTCGGCCACGATCCGACCGGCCACGGGCTCGGCGAGGCCGATGCCGATGAGAAGCCCTCGGCCGCGCGTGCCGCTCACGAGCGGGGAACCGAGCGCTTCGACCCGCTCGCGGATCTGCCGGCCCCTCAGGGTCGCGTTCTCGAGCAGGCCGGCGCGCTCGATCTCCTCGAGCACCGCGTTCGACACCGCGGTCGCGAGCGGGTTGCCGCCGAAGGTCGAACCGTGCTGGCCCCGCGAGTAGAGCGACGAGGCGGCGCCGAACGTCACGAGCCCGCCGATGGGGAACCCGCCGGCGATGCCCTTCGCGATCGTGATCGCGTCGGGGGTGATGCCGGCGTGCTGGAACGCGAACCAGTCTCCCGTGCGCCCAGCGCCCGTCTGGATCTCATCGACGATGAGCAGGGCGCCGTGCCGACGCGTGAGCTCGCGGGCCGCCTGAAGGAAGCCGTCGGGCAGTTCGACGACCCCCGCCTCGCCCTGGATGGGCTCGACGAAGAGCGCGGAGACGGCATCGTCGAGGTTCGCCTCGAGCGCCTCGACGGTCGCGGGGATGTGCTCGACCCCGCCCGGCAGCGGCTCGAACGCCTCTCGCATGTGCGCCTTGCCCGTGAGCGCGAGCGAACCCATCGTGCGGCCGTGGAAGGCGTCGACGAGCGAGAGCACTCGAGTGCGGGCGCCGCCCGAGTTGTTGAGCCGGGCGAGCTTGAACGCCGCCTCGTTCGCCTCAGCGCCGGAGTTGCCGAACCAGGCGCGCCCGTGTTCGCCTGCACCGGCGAGGCGTACGACGCGCTCGGCGAGCTCGAGCGCGGGCTCGCTCGTGAAGTAGTTCGACACGTGCGCAAGGCGTGCGGCCTGCCGCGACACCGCTTCGACGAACACCGGGTGCGCGTGCCCGAGCGAGTTCACCGCGATGCCGGCGAGGAAGTCGAGGTACTCGTTGCCCGCGTCATCCCAGACACGAGCGCCGTGACCGTGGTCGAGCTTCGCGAGCGGCATCCCGATGGAACGCATGACGCGCCGGTCGAACCGCTCCTGCCAATCGTTGAGATCGCTCATGCGGGCACCACCTCCGTTCCGATGCCGGACTGCGTGAAGATCTCCAGGAGGATCGAGTGCGGGATCCGTCCGTCGATGATCGCCGCCTTCGCGACGCCGCCCTCGACGGCTTCGAGGCACGCCGTCATCTTCGGGATCATCCCCGATTCGAGGCTCGGCAGCAGCTCGACGAGCGCGGGGATGTCGATCACGGAGACGAGCGAGTCGCGGTTCGGCCAGTCGCGATACAGGCCTGCGACATCCGTCAGGATGACGAGCTTCGCCGCGCCCAGTGCGACGGCGAGCGAGGCCGCCGCCGAGTCGGCGTTGACGTTGAGGGACTGGCCGGAGGCATCGCCGTCCGGCGCGATCGAGGACACCACGGGGATGCGTCCGGCATCGAGCTGTGCGTGGACGGCGGCCGGGTCGACCGCCACGACGTCGCCGACGAGGCCCAGGTCGACCTCCTCGCCATCGACCACCGCACCGCGGCGCCGGCCGGTGAACAACCCGGCGTCCTCACCGGACAACCCCGCCGCGAGCGGGCCGTGCTCGTTGATGAGCGAGACGAGCTCGCGATTCACCTGCCCCGAGAGCACCATGCGCACGACGTCCATCGTCTCGGGGGTCGTCACTCGGTAGCCGCCGCGGAACTCGCTCTCGATGCCGAGCCGGGCGAGCATCGCCGAGATCTGGGGTCCGCCACCGTGCACGACGACCGGCTTGATGCCGGCGTAGCGGAGGTAGACCATGTCCTCGGCGAACGCCCGTTGCAGTTCGGGGCTCACCATCGCGTTCCCGCCGAACTTCACGACGATGGTCTCGCCGTGGAAGCGCTTCAGCCACGGCAGCGAGTCGATCAGCACCTGCGCCTTCGCCGAGGCCGTCTCGGGCGCCGGATCCGCCGAGAGAGCGGCTGCGCCATCCGTCTCCGTCTTCGTCACGTCGCTCATGCTCAACTCGCGTAGGCGCTGTTCTCATGCACGTAGTCGTGCGTGAGGTCGTTGGTGAGGATCGTGGCGGATGCCTCGCCTGCGTGCAGCTCGATGAGCACGTGCGTCGCCCGCGGCGTGAGGTCGACCTGCTCCCGCGGCGCGTCGGGACGGCCGGCGTGGCACACGCGCACGCCGTTCATCGACACGTCGACGAGGTACGGGTCGAACGGTGCGGCCGTCGTGCCGATCGCCGCGAGCACGCGCCCCCAGTTCGGGTCGTTGCCGAAGATCGCCGCCTTGAACAGGTTGTTCCGGGCGACGGAACGGCCGACCTCGACCGCGTCGTCTTCCGTGACGGCACCGCGCACCTCGATGGCGATGTCGTGGCTCGCGCCCTCGGCGTCGTGCTGCAGCTGCTCGGCGAGCGAGCGGCAGGCCTCGGTCACGGCCGCCGTGAACGCGTCGAGGTGGGGTGCGATGCCCGACGCGCCCGAGGCCATGAGCGTCACCTGGTCGTTCGTCGACATGCAACCGTCGGAGTCGAGACGGTCGAACGTCACTCGGGTCGCGGCACGCAGCGCCACGTCGAGCGCGTCGGGCGCCACGAGTGCGTCGGTCGTGAGCACGACGAGCATGGTCGCGAGGCCGGGCGCGAGCATGCCGGCGCCCTTCGCCATGCCGCCGACGCGCCATCCCTCACCCTCCACGACGACCGTCTTCGGCTTCGTGTCGGTCGTCATGATCGCGCGAGCGGCATCGGCGCCGCCGCCGTCGGACAGCCGGGCCGCGGCCGACAGTACGCCCTCTTCGAGCACCTCGCCGTCGAGCTGTTCGCCGATGAGCCCCGTCGAGCACACGAGCACGTCGCCTGCGGACGCTCCGATGGCGGATGCCGCGGCCTCGGCCGTGCGGTGCGTCACCTGGAACCCCTCGGGACCGGTGAAGCAGTTCGCCCCTCCCGAGTTGAGCACGATCGCCGCGACGCGGCCGTCGACGATGACCTGTTCGGACCACAGGATCGGATTCGCCTTCGCCCGGTTCGACGTGAAAACGGCGGCCGCGGCATCCGACGGCCCACGATTGACGACGAGGGCGAGGTCGAGCGCACCCGAGCGTTTGATGCCGGCGGCGATCCCGGCGGCATCGAAGCCGGCAGGCGCCGTGACGGTCACGGCGCGACCCCGTTCACGGGAAGGCCGGTCGACTCCGCCAGGCCGAGCGCGATGTTCGCCGACTGGATCGCGGCGCCCGCCGTTCCCTTCACCAGGTTGTCGACCGCCGTCACGACGACCACCCGGCCGGCCGCCTCATCGATGGCGAGTCCCATGAGCGCGGTGTTCGCGCCGAGCACGTCGGCCGTGCGCGGGAACTGCCCAGCAGGGAGCAACTGCACGAACCGCTCGCCGGCGTAGGCGTCTTCCCAGGCCGCCCGCACGGTCGCGGCATCCGTGCCCGGCACGATGCGAGCGGTCGAGGTGGCGAGGATGCCCCGGGACATCGGCACGATGACCGGCGTGAACGAGATGGTGGGCGCGGAGGCGCCTGCCCAGCGCAGCGCCTGCGTGATCTCGGGGATGTGCCGGTGCACGCCGCCGACCGAGTAGGGGGCGGCCGAACCGAGGATCTCACTGCCGAGCAGGTGGGCCTTCAGGCTCTTGCCCGCGCCCGACGGACCGACGGCGAGCACCGTGACGAGGTCGCGGTCTTCGATGACGCCCGCGCGGATGCCGGGAGCCAGCGAGAGCGCGACGGTCGACGCATTGCAGCCGGGAGCGGCGATGCGGCGCGAACCGGTGAGGCGATCGCGCTGCGTACCGGACAGGCGCGGCAACTCGGGAACGCCGTAGCTCCACGCGCCGTGGAAGTCGCCGCCGTAGAACTGCGTCCAATCGGCGGCCCGCTCGAGCCGGTGGTCGGCGCCGCAGTCGATGACGAGGGTCTCCTCGTCGAGTTCGGCGGCCACGGCGCCGGACGCACCGTGCGGCAGGGCGAGGAACACGACGTCATGGCCCGCGAGCGTCTCGGAGGTCGTCTCTTTGAGGGTGAGGTGCGTATAGGTGCGCAGGTGCGGTTGCACGGCGACGAGCGGTTGGCCGGCGTTCGCGTGCGCCGTGACGGTGCGCACCTCGAAGTCGGGATGGTCGGCGAGGAGGCGCAGGATCTCCCCTCCGGCATAGCCGGACGCGCCGGAAACGGCGACGGAGTACGTCATGGATCCACCTTAGGGTCTGAGCGGTCGAGGCGAAGTTCCGGCGACGCCCGCCTCAGGCCCGTCAGGCCGCAGCAGGGGTCGCCGACATTCGGCGCGCGCCCCGACGTCGGGTGCCGAGCTCGACGACCCGCGCGAAGCGGGCGGAGGTGGCGAACCGGACGGCGGACATGGATCGACCCTATCGAGGCGGGGCACGCTCGTGCAATTCGATGACGGTGCCCGCGGGCTTAGGCTCGGCGTGACGGCGCGATCGCGTCGATCGAGGAGGATCCCATGGCCCTGCGTGTGCTGTTCATCGGCGGCAACGGCATCATCAGTTCGGCGTCGAGCGCGCGGCTGATCGAGCGCGGCGACGAGCTGACGCTCCTGAATCGCGGCACGAGCCGGGTGCGCCCGCCCATCGAAGGCGCCCGCCACCTGACCGGCGACGCCGACGACGAGGCGTCCATCGCCGCCGCGATCGGAGACGAGACGTTCGACGTCGTCGCGAACTTCCGTTCGTTCACGCCCGAACAGGTCGAACGCGACATCCGCCTGTTCGAGGGCCGGTGCCGCCAGTACGTCTACATCTCATCGGCCTCGGCGTACCAGAAGCCCGTCGCACGACTGCCGATCACCGAGTCGACCCCACTGCGGAACCCGTTCTGGCAGTACTCGCGCGACAAGATCGCGAGCGAGGACCTGCTCGTCGCCGCGTACCGCGAGCGCGGGTTCCCGGCCACCATCATCCGGCCCTCGCACACGTACGATGCGACGAGCGTGCCGCTGCTCGGCGGCTGGACCGCGATCGACCGGATGCGTCGCGGCCTCCCGGTCGTCGTGCAGGGCGACGGCACGAGTCTCTGGACGATGACGCACACGCGCGACTTCGCGGTGGCCTTCACCGGTCTCCTCGGCAACGATCGCGCGGTCGGCGAGGCATTCCACATCACCTCCGACGAGGTGCTCACGTGGAACCAGATCTTCGAGCAGCTCGCGCAGGCCGCGGGTGCCCGGTACCGACCGGTGCACATCGCGAGCGAGGTCATCGCCCGCGAGCTTCCCGAGCACGGCCCGGGCCTCGTGGGCGACAAGGCGCACTCGGTCATCTTCGACAACGCGAAGGTGAAGTCCCTCGTTCCCGAGTACCGTGCCGTCATCCCGTTCTGGCGCGGCGCGCAGGAGATGGTCGACTGGCACGATGCCGATGCGGCGAGACGCGTCGTCGAGCCCGACCTGGATGCCGCGTTCGACCGCCTCGTCGAGCGATACGGGGCCTGACCCCTACTCGGCGGGCGGCACGAAACGAAGATCGGCGACATCCCGGGGACGGAAACGCCGGTCGAAGTCGCGCTCGTTGGGCGCCCACACCTCGTCCCACACCCGATCGTGGTCGTTGCCGAGTGCACGGTCGCGCGCCTTCCCGCGTTCCGTCGCCGTCGCGAGATCGGTGTCGACCCACACCGTGAGGTCGAAGCATCCGTCGAGCTCAGGATGCAGCAGGCCGATGAGGTCGACGAGGAGGATCCTCGTCTCGGGCAGCGGCTCGGGGTCGCCGAGGCGACCGGCCGACCAGTCGTAACGGCGGAAGACGACGGCCCGCCCACGGCGATACGGTTCGAGCACCTCGTCGCGCAGGCGCAGGCGATCGACGCCGGCCCAGTGTTCGGAGCGTTCGAACACGCGTGGCGGGTCGAGGAAGTCGTCGCCCCGGATCCGCCTCGCGCCGGGCAGCTCCTCGACGAGCGAGCGAGTGAGCGTCGACTTGCCCGACCCGCCGTACCCCGAGATGCCGACGAGATACCGTGCTCGCCCGGCCGAGCGACGACGGACCGTTTCGGCCAGTGCTGCGACCGAGGCGGGCTCGGACGTCACTCGCGGATCGCGGCGCCCGTGCGCTCGGCCGCGACCGCGGCGCCGGCGAGCTTCGCCTCGCTCGCCTCCGCCGCCGTGAGGGTGCGGTCGGGCGCCCGGAAGCGCAACGCGAACGTCAGGCTCTTCGACCCCTCGGGCACGCCCGAGCCGCGGTAGTCGTCGACGAGGCGCAGGTCCTCGAGCAGCGCCCCAGCCCCGTCGCGCACGGCGGCCGCGACGGTCGCTGCGGGCACGGCGGCGTCGACGACGAGCGACAGGTCCTGCGTCGCCGCGGGGAACGTGCCGACCTGCCCGGCCTCGAGGGCCGGGTCGGTGAGCTCGACGATCGCATCGAGATCGAGCTCCACCACCGCGACCACCCGCGGCAGGTCGGACGCCTCCGCGAGCGTGGGCAGGAGTTCGCCCGCGACGCCGACGGAGCGTCCGGCGACGCGCAGCTCGGCCGTGCGTCCCGGGTGGAGCGCCTGATGCGACCCCTGCACGATCTCGATGTCGGCGCCCGTGGCGAGCGCGACCTGGCGCACGAGGTCGAGCGCATCGACGATACCCGCCGGAACGGCGGGCTGGCCCGGCTGCTTCGGCACGGCGTCGCCGACGATCAGCGCACCGACATGCCTCGGCTGCGGTGGGATGCTCCGCTGCAGCGTGGCCAGTTCGTCGTCGCTCGGCTTCGCATCGCCGGGCGGCAGCTCGGAGGTGCCGTACGCGCGGCCGGTCTCGGGCAGGAACACGAGCCCGAGCTCGAAGATCGACACGTCGGTGAGCCCACGCGAGCGGTTTCGCTTGGCGGCGGCGATGAGACCCGGGAGCAGTGATCGTCGCAGGAGCGGGGTGCTCGCGTCGAGGGCGTTCGCGAGCCGTACGGATGCCACGGGCGAGCCGTCGGCACTACCGAACGTGCCGTTCTCCCACTCGGTCGCGAACGGGAACGAGAGCACCTCGGTCGAGCCGGCGGCGGCGAGCGTGTCGGCCACCCGACGGCGCAGGCGCTGGGAACGAGTGAGTCCGCGGCCGGGCGGCGCGACCGGGAGCACCGACGGGATGCGGTGGTAGCCGACGAGGCGGGCGACCTCTTCGGCGAGCTCGGCCTTGCCCGTGAGATCGGGGCGCCACGACGGCGGCACGACGTCGAATCCGTCGGGGGTCTCGGTGATCGCCCCGCCGATCTCGGCCAGGGCATCGTGCACCTCGGCATCGGTGTAGTCGATGCCGATCAGGCGCGACACGTAGCCCGTCGGCAGCGAGATCGCGCCGCGTTCGGCGAGCTCGCGCACGAGGGAACCGCCGTCGTCGGCCGTGCCGCCGGCGAGGTCCACCATGAGCTGCGCGACGCGGGAGACCGCGGCCGACGGGATCTCGGGGTCGACGCCGCGCTCGTAACGCTTCGCGGCCTCGCTCGGCAGCTTGTGCCGACGCGCGGTGCGGGCGATCGACACGGGGTCCCAGTTCGCCGCCTCGATGAGCACGTTTCGGGTCGCGTCGCTCATCTCGGTCTCGGCGCCGCCCATGACACCGCCGAGGCCGATCGGTCCGCGATCGTCGGTGACGACGAGATCCTCGGGATGGAGTGGCCGCTGCTTCCCGTCGAGCGTCGTGAGCGTCTCCCCCGGCGCGGCGCGGCGCACGACGAGACCGCCGCGCAAGGCGTCGAGGTCGTAGCCGTGGATCGGCTGACCGAGCTCGAGCATGACGTAGTTCGTGATGTCGACGAGCAACGAGAGCGACCGGATGCCGGCGAGCTTCAGCCGCGCGACCATCCAGGGCGGCGTCGGCCGGGAGGGGTCCACGCCGCGCACGATACGCGTCGCGAACACCGAGGATCCGACACGGCCCCGGATCGGTGCCTCGTCGCGGATCTCGACCGGGAAGCCGTCGGCTGCGGCATCCGTGGCGGCCACCTGGTCGACGGGGTCGCGGAAGCGGGCCCCGGTCGCGTGCGCGTACTCGCGCGCCACGCCGCGGATCGAGAACGCGTAGCCGCGATCCGGGGTGACGTTGATCTCGACGGCGGCGTCGTCGAGGCCCAGCAGCTTGATCGCGTCGGTGCCGACGGGCGCGTCGATGCCGAGCGTCGAGAGTCGCAGGATGCCCTCGTGGTCGTCGCCGAGGCCGAGCTCTCGCGCCGAGGCGATCATGCCGTCGGAGACGTGCCCGTAGGTCTTGCGCGCGGCGATCGGGAACGGCCCGGGCAGCACCGCGCCCGGCAGGGTCACGACGACCTTGTCACCGACGAAGAAGTTGCGGGCGCCGCAGACGATGCCGTGCACGGCCTCGCCCCCGTCGGCCGCGGTCCCGCCCTCGGGCGCGACGCGTACCTGGCACCACCGGATGGTCTTGCCGTTGGACTGCGGTTCCTCGACGAACTCGAGCACCTCGCCGACGACGATCGGGCCCGAGAGTTCGAACGTGTGCACGTCCTCCTCTTCGAGGCCGACCTTGACGAGCGCGGCGTGCACGTCTTCGGGCGTCGTGCCCGGAACGAGCTCGACGTACTCCGCGAGCCAGCTGAGCGGCACTCGCATGTTCTAGACCACCATTCCGAACTGCTGGGAGAAGCGGATGTCTCCCTCGACCATTTCCCGCATGTCCTGCACGTCGTTGCGCAGCATGAGCCCGCGCTCGACGCCCATGCCGAACGCGAACCCGGTGTAGACCTCGGGGTCGATGCCCGCGGCCTTCAGCACGTTCGGGTGCATCATGCCGCAGCCGCCCCACTCGATCCATCGCGGGCCACCCTTGAAGGTGGGGTGCCAGAAGTCGAGCTCGGCGGAGGGCTCGGTGAACGGGAAGAAGCTCGGACGCAGGCGGATCTTCGCCTCGTCGCCGAAGATCGCCTTCACGAAGTGGTCGAGGGTGCCCTTCAGGTGCGCCATCGTGAGCCCCTTGTCGACGGCGACGCCCTCGAACTGCATGAAGACCGGCAGGTGGGTCGCGTCGAACTCGTCGGTGCGGTACACGCGGCCCGGGGCGAGCACGTAGAGCGGGAGCTCGCGCTCGAGCATCGATCGGATCTGCACCGGGCTCGTGTGGGTGCGCAGCACGAGGTGCGACTCGGGCGGGTCGACGAAGAACGTGTCCTGCATCGCGCGCGCCGGGTGGTCGGCGTCGAAGTTCAGCGCGTCGAAGTTGAACCACTCGTGCTCGACCTCGGGTCCTTCGGCGATCTCCCAGCCCATGCCGGTGAACACGTCGCAGACCCGATCCTGCAGCAGGGCGAGCGGATGCCGCGCGCCCGGCCGGTACCGCGACGGGAGCGCCGTCACATCCATGGTCTCCGCCTGCAGCTGTGCGGCCGCCTCGGCCTCGAGGATCTCGGCCTCGCGCGCCGCGAACGCCTGGTTCACCCGGCCGCGGGCCGAGCCGACGAGCTTGCCGAGCGCGGCCTTCTGCTCGTTCGGCACGTTGCGCAGCCCGGCGTTCAACTGCGCGAGGGTCGACTTCTCCCCCGTGTGCTCGGTGCGGACGGACTTCAACGCGGCGGAGTCGCCG
>JAPSJT010000217.1 GCA_031178045.1 Agromyces sp. | reverse complement strand
CTCCTTGCGGGTGCGGAGGTACGGCACGGCGGCGATCGGCGAGGCGAGGATCGTCGCCGCGCTGCGCGTGGCAGGGTACGGCGTCGCTGCGATACGCGAGATCCTGGGCACGCTGCGCCGCTTCGGGACATCCGACGAGGTCGACGGCATCCTGCACGAGCGACTCGATGCGCTCGCCGCGCGAGCGGTGGCACTGCTGCGTGCGGGCGCCGACCTCGCCGAGGTCGTCGAGGCTAGTGGTACGTCGTCGGGATGACGGGCTCGCCGCGTCCGAGGCGGAACGCCTCGATCGGAAGCTCCTGCATGACGGCGGCGCGGTGGGCGCGAGCGGCTTCGGTTCCGGCGTGGCCGAGGAAGGCGGGATCGGCGACGCCGTCGGCCATGAGCTGCACCATGAGGGGGCGCAGCTCGTCGCCGGACTCGAACTCGGGCTCGCCGTCGGGGCCGTCGCCGAGGAAGACGAGTTCCTCGCGGGCCGTGCGCGTCGAATCGAGCCGCCGCGCGGCGTTCTTGCGGCCGCCGACGCTCGCCTTCTGGGTCGACGCCTTCGCCACGGCCACCCAGTCGCCCGCGTCGTCGCGCCGGGCGACGAGCTTGTACACCATGCCCGCGGCGGGGAACCCCGAGCCCGTGACGACGGCGGTGCCGACGCCGTACGAGTCCACCGGGGCGCCCGAGAGGCCCGCGATGGTGAACTCGTCGAGATCGCTCGTCACCGTGATCTTCGTCTCGACGGCGCCGAGACCGTCGAGCTGCTCGCGCACGGCGGCGACGACGGTCGGCAGGTCGCCCGAGTCGATGCGTACCGCCCCGAGCTCGGTGCCCGCCACCTGCACCGCGAGCTCGACGCCTCGAGCGATGTCGTAGGTGTCGACGAGCAGTGTGGTCTTCGGTCCGAACGACTCGACCTGCGCCCGGAACGCGTCCTCCTCGCTGTCGTGCAGCAGGGTGAACGCGTGTGCGGCGGTGCCCATCGTCGGGATGCCCCACGTGCGCCCCGCCTCGAGGTTGGAGGTCGCGTCGAACCCGGCGATGTACGCCGCACGCGCGGCGGCGATCGCCGCGCGCTCGCTCGTGCGCCGCGACCCCATCTCGACGATCGGTCGGCCGAGCGCGACCGAGACCATGCGGGCGGCCGCGCTCGCCACCGAGGAGTCGTAGTTCAGCGTCGAGAGCACGATGGTCTCGAGCATGACGGCCTCGGCGAATGTCGCCCGGATCGTGAGCAACGGCGAGCCGGGGAAGTACGCCTCGCCTTCGCGGTAGCCCCAGATGTCGCCGTGGAACCGGTAGTCGGCGAGCCAGTCGAGCGTCTCCGACCGCACGATCTCGTGTTCGCGGAGCCACTCGAGTTCCGCGTCCTCGAACCGGAACCGGTCGATGAGCTCGAGGAGGCGGCCGGTCCCGGCGACGACGCCGTAGCGCCGGCCGTCCGGCAGGCGGCGCGCGAAGGCCTCGAAGAGGCTCTCACGGTGCGCGGTGCCGTCGCGCAGCGCGGCATCCACCATCGTGAGTTCGTATCGGTCGGTGAAGAGCGCAGCAGACCCGGTCACAGGGTCAGCCTACTGGTGGGCCGGATGCGGTCGCGGCCGTGCTGGCGCACAGCGGCGCGGCATCCGGCCTCGCCTAAGCTTGGATGTCGTGACGGATGCACCGATCGGGATCTTCGACTCCGGCGTCGGCGGTCTCACGGTCGCCCGAGCCGTGAAAGACCAGCTGCCGCGAGAGTCGATCCTCTACATCGGCGACCTCGAGCACTCGCCCTACGGTCCGAAGAAGATCGCCGACGTTCGCGGGTACGCGCTCGCCGTGCTCGACGACCTCGTGGCGCAGGGCGTGAAGATGCTCGTCATCGCGTGCAACACCGCGTCGGCGGCGATGCTCCGCGATGCCCGCGAGCGCTACGACGTGCCCGTCGTCGAGGTCATCCAGCCCGCCGTGCGCCGAGCCGTGGCGACGACGCGCAACGGTCGGGTCGGCGTCATCGGCACGGTCGGCACCATCCAGTCCCGCGCGTACGACGACGCGTTCGCCGCGGCGCCGCACCTCGAGCTGTTCTCGGCGGCCTGCCCGAGGTTCGTCGAGTTCGTCGAGGCGGGCGTCACGAGCGGCGACGAGCTGCTCGCCGTCGCCGAGGAGTACCTCGCGCCGCTGCGCGATGCGGGCGTCGACACGCTCGTGCTGGGCTGCACCCACTACCCGTTCCTGAAGGGCGCGATCTCGTACGTCATGGGGGAGCAGGTGGCGCTCGTCTCGAGCGACATCGAGACCGCGAACGACGTCTACCGGGTGCTCGTCTCCAACGGCATGGAGCGGCGATCCCCGGTTCCGGCCACCTACCGCTACGAGGCGACCGGCACGTCGACGAGCGCCTTCCTCGATCTCGCCCACCGACTCATCGCCCCCGAGATCCCGAGCGTCGAGCTCGTGGAGACCGGTGCGCTGACCATTCCCGCCCACCATCCGGCACGGTCGAGTGCCGGACTTCGACAGGAGCACGCATGACCGAGGCATCCGACACCGCACCCGACACGATCGTGCGCGCCGACGGCCGCGCGGCCGACGGGCTGCGACCCGTGACCATCGAACGCGGCTGGAGCACGCACGCCGAGGGCAGCGCGCTCATCTCCTTCGGCAACACCAAGGTGCTCTGCACGGCGTCGTTCACGAACGGCGTGCCGCGTTGGATGACGGGCAAGGGGCGCGGCTGGGTCACCGCCGAGTACGCGATGCTCCCGCGCTCGACGAACACGCGGAACGACCGCGAGTCCGTGAAGGGGCGCATCGGCGGCCGCACCCACGAGATCAGCCGCCTCATCGGCCGCAGCCTCCGCGCCGTCGTCGACACGAAGGGGCTGGGCGAGAACACGATCCAGATCGACTGCGACGTGCTGCAGGCCGACGGCGGTACGCGCACCGCCGCCATCACGGGTGCCTACGTCGCCCTCGCCGACGCGATCGAGTGGGCGCGCGGGCAGAAGTTCATCGGCCAGAAGGCGAAGCCGCTGATCGACACGGTCTCTGCCGTCTCGGTCGGCATCATCGACGGCACCCCGATGCTCGACCTCGCCTACGTCGAGGACGTGCGGGCCGAGACCGACATGAACGTCGTGGCGACCGGGCGCGGGCTCTTCGTGGAGGTGCAGGGTACGGCCGAAGGTGCGCCGTTCGACCGACGCGAACTCGACTCGCTGCTCGACCTCGCGCTCGCCGGCACCGCGCAGCTGACGAGCATCCAGCAAACGGTGCTCGCCGCGACCCCCGACACCGGCGCATGAGCCTCGAATTCGTGCTCGCGAGCCACAACGCGAAGAAGGTGCGCGAGTTCCAGCGCATCATCGGCGAACGGATGCCGCAGGCGGTCGTGCTCCCGTACGACGGTCCAGAACCCGTCGAGAACGGCGTGAGCTTCGCCGAGAACGCGTTCATCAAGGCCCGCACTGCGGCCGAGCACACCGGCCGCATCGCCCTCGCCGACGACTCGGGCATCATCGTCGACGTGCTCGGCGCGGCTCCCGGCATCTTCTCGGCGCGGTGGGCCGGCCAGGCGGCGGGCGACGAGGCGAACGTGCGGCTGCTGCTCGACCAGCTGAGCGACATCCGGCGTCCGCATCGCGGTGCCGAGTTCCACTGCACGATCGCGCTCGTCGTGCCCGATTCGGTGATGGCGGGCGGTCACGAGTTCACGGCCGAGGGGAGCTGGCGCGGAAACCTCGCCTACGAACCCCGCGGTTCGCACGGCTTCGGGTACGACCCGATCTTCGAGCCCGAGGGGCTCGAGGTCACCGCCGCCGAGCTGGCGCCCGTCGAGAAGGACGCGCGGAGCCACCGGGCGCGCGCGTTCGCGTCGCTGCTTCCCGAGCTCGAGCGCGTCGCCGCCCGGCTCGGCTGAGAACGCGACTCA
>JAPSJT010000050.1 GCA_031178045.1 Agromyces sp. | reverse complement strand
CGTAGCCGCCATAGGCGGCAACCACGCGCGGCCAGAGCGCGGCGCGCTCCGAGGCGTCGGCGACTCGGGCCCGCATGCGGAGCGTCGTTCCGCCGATCGTGAGTTCCACGTCGGGATGGGCGGCGAGATTGCGGTACCACGCGGGCTGACGATCGTCGCCGCCCCGCGACGCGACGAGCACGACAGCGTCACCTGCCACGACCGGCGCCGACAGCACGACGGTGCGCGCGCGGCCCGTGCGCCGGCCGATGGTGCGCAGTTCGACGATCGGCATCCCGCCGACTCGGGCGGCCACGCGCCAACCGGTGAGCCTCAGCAGCGACGCGTGGAAGGCGGAGAGCGCGCGGAAACCCGTGGCGGCGACGCGGCCGAAACGGGTCACCGCCGTCTCCGCATCACCGCTGACGGCGTTCGCGCACTCGCATGTTGATCACGATGGGCGAGCCCTCGAAACCGTAGATCTCGCGCAGGCGCCGCTGGATGAACCGGCGGTACCCGGGATCGAGGAACCCGGTCGTGAAGAGCACGAATGTCGGCGGACGGCTTGCAGCCTGCGTGCCGAAGAGGATGCGGGGCTGCTTGCCGCCGCGCACCGGGTGGGGGTGCTCCTGCGTGAGTTCGGTGAGGAAGGCGTTGAACTTGCCCGTGGGGATGCGGGTGTCCCACGACTCGAGGGCCGTCTCGAGCGCGGGCACGAGCTTCTCGAGGTGTCGCCCCGTCTTCGCCGAGATGTTGACGCGCGGAGCCCACTGCACGTGGTGCAGGTCCTGCTCGATCTCGCGCTCGAGATAGCGGCGGCGATCGTCGTCGAGGAGGTCCCACTTGTTGTACGCGAGCACGAGCGCGCGGCCCGACTCGAGCACGAGGTCGATGATGCGCACGTCCTGCTCGGAGATCGGCTGGGAGACATCCAGCAGCACCACCGCGACCTCGGCCTTCTCGAGAGCGGCCTGCGTGCGGAGCGAGGCGTAGAAGTCGGCGCCCTGCTGCAGGTGCACACGACGACGGATGCCGGCGGTGTCGACGAATCGCCAGATCTTGCCGCCGAGCTCGATCTGTTCGTCGACCGGATCGCGCGTCGTGCCTGCGAGTTCGTTGACGACGACCCGCTCCTCACGTGCGGCCTTGTTGAGCAGGCTCGACTTGCCGACGTTCGGGCGTCCGAGGATCGCGACTCGGCGGGGGCCGCCGAACTCCTCCTTGGCAACGGCCGAGACCTGCGGCAGCACCTTGAAGACCTCGTCGAGAAGGTCGGCGACGCCGCGGCCGTGCAGGGCTGACACCGGGTACGGCTCCCCCAGTCCGAGGTTCCAGAGCGCTGCGGCCTCCGGCTCCTGGCGGGCATCGTCGACCTTGTTGGCGACGAGGAAGACGGGCTTCTTCGTCTTGCGGAGCAGGCGTACGACGTGCTCATCGGTCGACGTCGCGCCGACCGTCGCGTCGACGACGAAGAGCACGACGTCGGAGAGATCGATGGCGACCTCGGCCTGAGCGGCCACCGACGCGTCGATGCCCTTCGCATCTGGCTCCCAACCGCCGGTGTCGACGAGCGTGAAGCGCCGGTCGAGCCACTCGCCCTTGTACGAGACCCGATCGCGGGTGACACCAGGAGTGTCCTCGACGACCGCCTCACGACGGCCGAGGATGCGGTTGACGAGCGCCGACTTGCCGACGTTCGGGCGCCCGACGATCGCGATGACGGGAAGCGCCGGCAGGTAGCGGATCCCCTCCTCGCCCTCCTCCGAGATCTCGAGCACCTCGAGGTCGTCCTCGTCGAGCTCGTAGTCGGAGAGTCCCGACCGCAGGGCGGCGGCTCGCTGCTCGGCGAGCTCCTCGTCGACGTCGGCGAGGCGCTCGGCGAGGTCGTCGTCGACGATCGAGTCGTCGTACTCGTCGCGCTGGTCGGTCATGGTGTCTCCTCTGAAGTCTGGATGCGCCGGGCCCGCCCGGTCGCGGCGCTACCGCACCGCCTCGGGCTGCACGGCCCGGATCACGTCGATCACCGCTTCCACGGTCTGCCCGAAGTCGAGCTCGGTGGAATCCACGGTGGTCACGCCCTCGGCGGCGGTCATGAAATCGACGACCTTCGAGTCCGCCTGATCGCGCCGATGGAGCTGCTCGCCGGCCGCTTGCGCCGAATCGCCGACGAGCTCCGCCGCGCGCCTCGCTATTCTAACGTCTTCCTTCGCGGTCAGCAGGATCCGGACCGGCGCATCGGGTGAGACGACCGTCGTGATGTCCCGGCCCTCGACGACGATGCCGGGTCGGGGCTCGGCCGCCATGATGCCCCGGAACAGCTCGATGAGATGCGCACGCACCTCGGGCACCCGCGCCACGCGGCTCACGATGGCCGAGATCGCGGGATCGCGAATCGCCGCTGTCACGTCGACGTCGCCGACGCGCACCGCGTAGCCCTCGGGGTCGGTGCCGATGCCGTAGTCGAACGAGTCGAGGCACGAGATGACGGACGCTGCGTCGTTCGTGTCCACCCCGGATGCCGCCGCGTGCCAGGCGAGGGCGCGGTAGGCGGCGCCCGTGTCGAGGAAGCCGAAACCGAGTCGGCGCGCGACCTCCTTCGAGACGCTCGACTTGCCGCTGCCGGCCGGACCGTCGACCGCGACGACGATGGGGACGATCGGGGAATGGGTCACGTTCATCCTGCGATCCGCCAGCCGCGCTCGGCCAGCTCGTTGGTGAGGCGGTCGGCCGCCTCGGGCAGCACGGCGATCTCGGCGAGGCCGACCTGCCGGCCGGGCGAGTGCTCGAGGCGGAGGTCTTCGAGGTTCACGCCGATCTCGCCGACCTCGGCGAGCAGCCGCGCTAGCTGACCCGGCCGGTCGTCGACCATCACGACGACCGTCGTGAAGCGCTTGTCGGTGCCGTGCTTGCCGGGCAGGCGCGCGACGCCCGTGTTGCCTCCGGTGAGCTCCTCGGCGACGCGTCGACGGGCGCCGGGTGCGGACGGGTCGTCGAGCGCCTCGATGAAACGATCGAGGTCGTCGCGATAGGCGAGCAGGATGTCTCGGACCGGCGCGGCGTTGGCGCCGAGGATCTGCACCCAGAGGTCGGGATCGCTCGCGGCGACGCGGGTGACGTCGCGCACGCCCTGCCCGGCGAGCCCGAGGGCGGCGTTCGGGGCGTCGATGAATCGCCGGGCCATGATGCTCGCGATCACCTGCGGCACGTGCGAGATGAGCGCCACGCCTCGATCGTGCTCGTCGGGGGTCATCTCGACGAGGGTGGCCCCGAGGTCGAGGATGAGGTCGTCGATGGCACTCGCCCGCCGGTAGCTGATCTCGTCGTGCGCGGCGACGACCCAGGGCCGTCCGGCGAAGAGGTCGGCTCGCGCGGCGAGCGGCCCGCCGCGCTCGCGACCGGCGAGGGGGTGAGAGCCGATGTACCTCGACACGTCGGCGCCAGCCTCGACGAGCTCATCGAGGATGCCGGCCTTCACGCTCGCGACATCCGTCACGATGGCATCGGGGAAGGCCGCGAGCTCGGCGGCGACGACCGTCGCCGTGACGTCGGGCGGCACGGCGACGACGATCAGCTGCGGGGCGTCACCGGGCTGTGCCGGCCGCCCGGCGCCCAGATCGGCGGCGATCGCCACGTGCGTCGGTGAGGAGTCGGTGAGGATGACGTCGATGCCGCGAGCACGCAGCCCGAGCGCCACACTCGTGCCGAGCAGCCCGGCCCCGACGACGCGGACGGGTCCGATGAGCCGTGATTCGACCACGTCAGCGCTTCCCCTTCCGGCCGGCGTCCGCCGCACGGGAGAGGGTGAGGAGCTGGCCGAGTTCCACCTTAGTCAACTCGCGCATGGCGCCAGATCGCAGCGTTCCGAGGTGCAACGGGCCGAAGCTGCGCCGCACCAGGTCCACGACCGGATGCCCCACCGCGTCGAGCATCCGACGCACGATCCGGTTGCGACCCGAGTGCAACGTGAGCTCGACCATCGAGTGCCGCTCGTCGCCCTGCTGCTGCAGCACGCGCGCCCGGTCCGCCTTGATGAACCCGTCGTCGAGCTCGATGCCCTGCTTCAGCCGCTGCACGACCTGGGGCGTCACGCGACCGCGCACCTTCGCGATATACGTCTTCTCGACCCCGAACGACGGATGCGCGAGCACGTGGGCGAGGTCGCCGTCGTTGGTGAGCAGCAGGAGTCCGCTCGTCTCGGCGTCGAGCCGGCCGACGTTGAACACGCGCTCCTCGAGGTGGTCGGTGAACTGACGCAGGTCCGGCCGGCCCTGCTCATCGCGCATCGACGACACGACGCCGCGCGGCTTGTTGAGCATGTAGTAGCGCTTCGCGGGGTCGAGTTGCACGGCGACGCCATCGACCGCCACGAGGTCGGTCTCGGGGTCGACCCGGCTGCCGAGCTCGGTCACGATCCGGCCGTTGACCTCGACGCGCCCCTCGACGATGAGCTGCTCCGAGACGCGGCGGCTCGCGACGCCCGCCGCTGCCAGCACCTTCTGCAGGCGTTGTCCGGCCTCGATCGGTGCGTCGAAGGGCTCAGTCAAGGTCGAATCCTTCCTGGCCGTCGTCGAGCAGCGGCGAGATCGGCGGCAGTTCGTCGAGCGAGTTGATGCCGAGGTTCGTGAGCAGGAGCTCTGTGGTGCCGTAGAGGATCGCGCCGGTCTCGGCATCCGTGTCGACCTCGGTGATGAGCCCCCGTCCGAGCAGGGTTCGCACGACCGAGTCGACGTTCACGGCACGGATGGACGCGATCGACGATCGCGAGATCGGCTGCTTGTAGGCGATCACCGACAGCGTCTCGAGCGCCGCCTGCGAGAGACGCGTCGACGACTGCGTGAGCACGAAGTCCGAGACGAGCGAGTCGTACTCGCTGCGCACGTAGAAGCGCCAGCCGCCACCGACCTCGCGAAGTTCGAAGCCCCGACGGATGCCACGTGCCGACCCCTCGTCGTCGGCCACGTCGGTGCGCGGCTCCCCCGACGTGCCCGTGCCGTCATAGTCGGCGCGGAGCCGCGCGATCGCCGCGCGCACCTCGGCGACCGGACGCGCCACCGCTGCCGCGAGATGCACGACGCTCTGCGGCTCGTCCGCTATGAACAGGATCGCCTCGATCGCCCGATCGAGGTCGAGCCGTGGCTGGCCCGGCACGTCGAGCGGCGTGACGATCGAGAGTTCGGGCCCCTCGGCCGTCGCCTCGGCGTCCGTCTCCGCCGCGACCTCCGTCTGCACCGCGACCTCCGTCTCATTCGTCATAGTCGGCTCCCAGGCTGTCGAGGTTCTCGTCGTTCCATGATTCGGCCGCCCACCGCAGCGTGAGCTCCCCGAGCGGCTCGAGCTGCTCGAAGCCGATGGCGGCGTGCCGGTAGAGCTCGAGCACCGCGAGGAACCGGGCGACCACGACGCCGGGCTGGACGATGCCGGCGATGAGCTCGCGGAAGGTGACGGGGTCGCCCCGGCGCAGCACCGCCACGACATGGGCGGCCTGCTCGCGGATCGACACGAGCGGCGCATGCAGGTGGTCGAGCCCCACGACGGGGATCTCGCGCGGCGTGAGGGCGAGGGTCGCGAGCGCGGCGAAGTCGTCGGCGCTGAGCGTCCACCTCAGCTCGGGCTCCCGCTGGCGGAATCGCTCCTCGAGCCGAACGGTGCGCGCGTGACGCGCCGCCTCGGCCTCGAGGTGCGCCGCGAACCAGCGTGACGCCTCCTTGAAGGCCCGATACTGCAGCAGCCGGGCGAAGAGCAGGTCGCGCGCCTCGAGCAGCGCGACGTCTTCGGCGTCGACCAGCTCGCCCTGCGGCAGGAGGCCGGCGACCTTCAGGTCGAGCAGCGTCGCGGCGACCACGAGAAACTCGGATGCACGGTCGAGTTCCTCGGCGGAGTCGAGGCCCCGCAGGTAGGAGATGAACTCGTCGGTCACCGCCGAGAGCGAGACCTCGGTGATGTCGAGCTCGTGCTTCGTGATGAGCGAGAGCAGCAGGTCGAACGGACCTTCGAAGTTCGAGAGGGCGACCCGGAATCCCGTGGATGCCTCGGCCGCGCCGGCCTCGTCGGGCGCTGACGCCTCGGGTGCAGGTGCGGCCGGGACCGACTCAGGCGACCGCGCCACGGAAGACCAGCTCCCTCGCGAGCTGCCGGTACGCCTTCGACGCCTGGTGCTCGGGGGCGAACTCGGTGATCGGGGTCGCGGCGACGGTCGCGTCGGGGAACTTCACCGTGCGGGTGATGACCGTCTCGAGCACCTTGTCGCCGAACGCGTCGACGACGCGCTCGAGCACCTCGCGCGAGTGCAGCGTGCGGGCGTCGTACATCGTCGCGAGGATGCCGTCGAGTTCGATGGCGGGATTCAGGCGATCGCGCACCTTGTCGATCGTCTCGATGAGGAGCGCGACGCCGCGCAGCGCGAAGTACTCGCACTCGAGCGGGATGACCACACCATGGCTCGCGGTGAGCGCGTTGACGGTGAGGAGGCCGAGCGAGGGCTGGCAGTCGATGAGGATGACGTCGTAGTCGGCGGCGACCCGTCGCAGCACGCTCGCGAGGATCTGCTCACGGGCGACCTCGGTGACGAGGTGCACCTCGGCGGCCGAGAGGTCGATATTCGCGGGGATCACATCCAGACCCTCGACACCCGTGTGCTGGATGGCGTCGGATGGCTCGATGTTCCGCGAGAGCAGCAGGTCGTAGATCGTGGGCACGTCGTGCGTCTGCACGCCGAGGCCCGCCGACAGCGCACCCTGCGGATCGAAGTCGACGGCCAGCACGCGCCGGCCGTACTCGGCGAGCGTCGCGCCGAGGTTGATGGTCGTCGTCGTCTTGCCGACGCCGCCCTTCTGGTTGCACAGCGCGATGATGCGGGCGGGACCGTGCGAACGCAGCGGCTCGGGCGCGGGGAACTCGCGGTGTGGGCGACCCGTCGGACCCAGCTCGGTCGCCAGCGAAGCGATTCCGTCCGCCGAGTCCTGCGTCTGGTGGGTCACGTGTGGTCTCTCTCCTGCGTTGCTCGGGTCGCGTCCGCGAGTGCTTGGTCGATTCTAGCGAGCACGGGGGTGCGCGGCCGTGTACATCTCCCGGAGTGTATCGGCTGTCACGAGGGTGTAGATCTGGGTCGTCGCGACCGAGGAGTGCCCGAGCAGCTCCTGCACGACGCGCACGTCGGCGCCGCCCTCGAGCAGATGCGTCGCGAACGAGTGCCGCAGGGTGTGCGGTGAGACGGATGCCGCCAGCCCGGCGCGATCGGCCGCTCGGTGGATGACATCCCACGCGGCCTGCCGCGACATCCGTCGCCCGCGGAGGCCGAGGAAGAGCGCCGGCGTCGCGCTCCCTCTCGCCGACAGCACCGGACGCGCGCGAACGAGGTACGCATCGACGGCACGCCGCGCGTACGAGCCGAGGGGCACGATGCGCTGCTTGCCGCCCTTGCCGAAGAGCCGCACGACCTCCTCGTCGACGAGGTCGTCGACGTTCAGTGAGACCGCCTCCGACACGCGCGCACCCGTCGCATAGAGCAACTCGAGGAGTGCGACGTCGCGCAGCTCGTGCAGCTCCTCTCCCCCGGCGGCCTCGATGAGCGCTTCGATCTCCTCGACGGGGATCGCCTTCGGCAGACGCATCGGAAGCTTCGGTGGACGCAGCTCGCGCGAGACGTCCGCCGCGATGGCTCCCTCCTCGGCGAGGAACCGGTGGAGCCCCCGCACGGCGGAGAGCACCCGGGCGATCGACGAGGTCGCGAGCGGCGGCTCTCGCTCGGTGCCGAGGTACCGCACGAAGTCGGCGAGGTCCTGCTCGCCGACCTCACCAGGTCCGTCGAAGCTGTGCGCATCGAGCCAGCCCGCGTAGATGGCGAGGTCGCGCCGGTACGACGTGATGGAGTTGCGCGCGAGGCCGCGTTCGACGGTGAGGTGCCGCAGGTACCCCTCCACCGGTGCCGACGGCGTCATGACCGGGACGGCTCCTCGCGCGGCGTCGAACGCCCCGGCCACGCGGCATCCGCCTCGCCGAGGGTCACCCAGCCGCGGGCGCGCGCCGCCTGCGCGGCGAGCACCCCGACCGCCAGCGACGGGTTCTGCAGCCGCCGGGCGAGCACCGCGTCGACGCACTCGTCGAGCCCCGCCCAGCGGGTCTCCATGTGCGCCTCCTCGTCTTCACGGGCGAACGCCTCGGACATCACTCGCAGGCCTCGGGCGAGATAGATGCGGATGGCTTCGTCGCTGCCGCCCGGCGAGGTGAAGAAGTCGGCGAGCACCGCCCATTCGGATGCTTCGAGGTCGCCCTCCTCGGCGAGTTCCCGCTTCGCCGCCGCGAGGGGGTCCTCCCCGTGCACGTCGAGGAGTCCGGCCGGGATCTCCCAGTCGCGTGTGCGCACCGGATGCCGGTACTGGCGGATGAGGAACACCCGCTCGTCGTCGTCGAGCGCGAGCACCGCGACCGCGCCGGGGTGGTCGACGTACTCGCGGACGATCGGGCGGCCCCCGAGTTCGAAGGTGTCGCGGCGGATGTCCCACACCCGCCCGTCGAACACCCGCTCGCTCTCGCGCAGCGGGAGCTCGACGGGCTCGTCGGCGAGGGGTTCAGGCATTGGCGACGTCGAACAGCAGGCTGGCCTGCTGCCGCTCGAGTGCCGCTGCCACGAGTCCGCGGAAGAGGGGGTGGGCGTCGTTCGGGCGGCTGCGCAGCTCGGGGTGGGCCTGCGTGCCGACGTAGAACGGGTGCACCTCGCGCGGCAGCTCGACGAACTCGACGAGGTGCCGGTCGGGCGACATGCCCGAGAAGACGAGCCCGGCGTCGGCGATGCGATCGCGGTAGCCGTTGTTCACCTCGTAGCGGTGCCGGTGGCGCTCGGAGACCTCGGTCGAGCCGTAGAGCTCGGCCGCGATCGATCCGTCGGCGAGCTTCGCGGGATAGAGGCCGAGCCGCATCGTGCCGCCCAGGTCGCCGCCGGCGATGATCTCGACCTGCTCCTCCATGGTCGCGATGACGGGGAACTGCGTATCGGGGTCGAATTCGCTCGAGGATGCGCCCTCGAGGCCGACCACGTTGCGCGAGTACTCGATCACCATGCACTGCAGGCCGAGGCAGAGGCCGAGCACGGGAATCGCGTTCTCACGGGCGAACCGCAGCGCGCCGAGCTTGCCCTCGATGCCCCGCACGCCGAACCCGCCGGGCACGCAGATGCCGTCGAGGTGCGCGAGGTGCTTCTGTGCCCCCTCGGGGGTGCGGCACTCGTCGGACGGGATCCACTCGATGGCGACCTTCGTGTCGTTCGCGAAGCCGCCGGCACGCAGCGCCTCGGTGACCGAGAGGTAGGCGTCGGGCAGGTCGATGTACTTGCCGACGAGGCCGATCGTGACCTCGTGCTTGGGGGCGTGCACGACGTCGAGCAGCTCGCTCCACCCCGACCAGTCGACGTCGGCGGCCTTGTCGCCGAGGCCGAGGGCGTCGATGAGGTACGCATCGAGGCCCTGGTCGTGCAGCATCGTGGGGATGTCGTAGATCGACGGGACGTCGACCGCATTCACGACCGCCGCCTCATCGACGTCGCACATGAGCGCGATCTTGCGCTTGTTCGACTCGGTGACCGGTCGGTCGCTGCGGAGCACGAGGGCGTCGGGCTGGATGCCGATGGAGCGGAGCGCGGCGACCGAGTGCTGCGTGGGCTTCGTCTTCTGCTCCCCCGAGGCGCCCATGAACGGCACGAGCGACACGTGCACGAAGAACACGTTCTTGCGCCCGAGTTCGTGGCGCACCTGCCGTGCCGACTCGATGAACGGCTGCGACTCGATGTCGCCGACGGTGCCGCCGATCTCGGTGATGATGACATCGGGCTTCGGGGTCTCAGTCGACTGCAGGCGCATCCGTCGCTTGATCTCGTCGGTGATGTGCGGGATCACCTGCACCGTGTCGCCGAGGTACTCGCCGCGGCGCTCCTTGGCGATGACGGTCGAGTAGATCTGCCCGGTGGTGACGTTCGCCGCCTGGCTGAGATTGATGTCGAGGAAGCGTTCGTAGTGGCCGATGTCGAGATCGGTCTCGGCACCGTCGTCGGTCACGAAGACCTCGCCGTGCTGGAACGGGTTCATCGTGCCCGGATCCACGTTGAGATACGGATCGAGCTTCTGCATGACGACTCTGAGGCCCCTGGCTGTCAGGAGATTGCCGAGACTCGCCGCCGTGAGTCCCTTGCCCAACGAAGAAACGACACCACCAGTCACGAAGATGTGCTTGGTCGTGTCGCCTGAAATGTCTGTGCTCGAAAGAGCTCTGCCGCGTTCATCCACCACGGGCTTATAGTCTAACCCACGATCCTCGCCACCTACGCCGACATGCCGCACGCGCTCCCCCTCCTCCTGCGACCCCGGCCAGGGTGTCGCTCTCGTGCGGCCGACGCCGCGATGTTCACGCCGCGCGATCCGAGGCGATCTCCAGCAACTCTCTCGCGTGGGCGAGTCCGCTCTCGGAGTCGGTCAACCCCGACAGCAGCCGCGCCATCTCCGCTTCGCGCTCTGCACCGGTCAGCTGGCGCACGCTCGACGAGGTCACCTGTCCGTCGGTGCCCTTGACGACGCTGAGGTGGTTCGTGGCGAACGCGGCGACCTGCGCGAGGTGCGTGACGACGATGACCTGAGAGCGCTCGGCGAGCCTGGCCAGTCGGCGGCCGATCTCGATCGCGGCGGCACCGCCGACGCCCGCATCGACCTCGTCGAAGACGAAGGTCGGAACGGGATCGCTGCCGGCGATCACCACTTCGATCGCGAGCATCACGCGCGAGAGCTCGCCGCCGGATGCGCCGCGTGCGACGGGTCGGGGCTCGGCGCCTGGGTGCGGCTGCAGGAGGATCGCCACCTGGTCCCGCCCGTGCGACGCGGGCTCGTGCGACGAGTCGACCGTCACCGCGAGTCGCGCGTCGGGCATCGCGAGCGCTGCGAGCTCGGTCGTGACGGCCGCTGCGAGCCGGTCGGCAGCATCGGTGCGAAGCTCGCTCAACCTGGCCGCGAGTCGCTCGACCTCGCCGGCGAGCTCCGCGACGGATGCCTCGAGCGCTTCGATGCGCTCGTCGTCGCCTTCCAGCTCGATGAGCCGCAATCCCCCGGTGCGTCGGAACTCGAGCACTTCCTCGAGACTGCCGCCGTGCCGTCGGACGAGCGCCGTGATGAGCGCGCGGCGCTCTTGGACGACCTCGAGCTCGCGGGCCCCGTCGGCGTCGAGGCCGGCGAGATAGCCGGCGAGTTCGGTCGCGGCGTCGGCCAGGAGGAAGCCCGCACTCTGCAGCGCCTCGGCGATCGGCGCGAGCGTGGCGTCGTGCTCGACCACGCGCTCGAGGTGCCGTCGAGCGCTCTCGACCAGCTCGACGGCGTCGGGCGCCCCGTCGACGAGATCTTCGGCGGAGATCAGGGACTTCGACTGCGCCGCGGCGATGCGCAGCTCCTCCAGGTTCGAAAGCCGGTCGGCACGTTCGGCGAGCTCGACGTCTTCACCGGGCTGCGGGTCCGCAGCCTCGACCTCGTCGAGCGCCTGGCGAAGCTCGGCCGCCTCACGAGCACGGGCATCATGCGCCTCGCGGAGCCGCTCGAGTTCACCGGCATCCGCGCGCCAGGCGGTGAAGGCCGAGCGGTACTCGGCCAGCGCCTGCTGCAGCGGCGCCCCGGCGAATCGATCGAGTGCGTCGCGCTGTGCGACCGCGGAGCGCAGCCGTTGCTGGTCGGCCTGGCCGTGCACGACCACGAGCTCGTCACCGAGCTCGCTGAGCACGCCCACGGGGGCGCTGCGGCCGCCGACCACGGCACGACTGCGGCCCTCTGCCGAGACCGACCGGCCGAGCAGGAGTTCACCCGCCTCGACCTCGCCGCCCGTCTCGGCGACGCGTTCGGCGATCGCACCGTCGTCGGCGACGAGCCATCGGCCCTCGACCCACGCCTGCTTCGCTCCGGAACGCACGGCACCGGCGTCGGCGCGGGCGCCGAGGAGCAGCCCGAGCGCGGTCACGACCATCGTCTTGCCCGCGCCCGTCTCTCCGGTGACGGCGGTGAAGCCCGCCCCGAGTGGAAGCGTCGCCTCGGCGATGACGCCGAGGTCGCGGATGCCGAGTTCTTCAATCATCGCGGCCTTCAATCACGACCGACCGGTCCTCGCCATCCGGTCACGGGCAACTGGAACTTGTTCACGAGCCGATCGGTGAACGGTGCCTCGTGCAGTCGAGCGAGTCGGACCGGCACGGGCGAGCGACGCACGATCACCCGCGCGCCCGGCGGCAGGTCGAAGGTGCGACGGCCGTCGCACCAGATCACCGCCGAAGCTTCGGTGCGCTGCAGGATCTCGACGGCGAGCGAGGATTCGGGCCCGACCACGAGCGGACGTGCGAAGAGGGCGTGCGCGCTCAGCGGCACGAGGAGGAGCGCCTCGAGGCTCGGCCAGACGACCGGTCCGCCGGCCGAGAACGAGTACGCCGTCGAACCCGTCGGCGTCGACATCACGATGCCGTCGCAGCCGAATGAGGAGAGTGGGCGACGATCGACCTCGACCACCACCTCCAGCATCCGCTCGCGCTCCGCCTTCTCGACGGTCGCCTCGTTCAGTGCCCAGCTCTCGTAGACGACATCGTCGCCGACCTTGGCTCGAACCGAGAGGGTCATCCGCTCTTCGACGGTGTACTCGCGGGCGAGGGCGCGAGCGACCGTGTAGCCGAGGTCGTCGCGCTCGCTCTCGGCGAGGAATCCGACGTGTCCCAGGTTCACGCCGAGAAGCGCCGCCGGGTGGTCGCGCATGAGCTCGGCGGCTCTGAGGATCGTTCCGTCGCCGCCGAGCACCATCACGAGCTCGATGTCGTTCGGATCGATCTCTTCGAACCGCTTGACGGCACCGTTGAGCTCGGGGACGAACTCGTGCACGTCGTCCCAGTGCTCGGCCGCGATCACGGGAACAGCGCCCGCCGCGAGCAGTTGCGAACACACCTCACCGGTCGCCTCGAGGGCCGACTGCCGGCCGGTATGCGAAACCACGAGGAAGTGCCGTGCGTCGTTCACGCGTTCGCGCCTCCTGACAGCTGTTCCACCCGACGCATCCATTCTGTCGGATTCGTCCCGGCGGTCGCGCTGAGGTGCGCGAGGTATTCGTGATTGCCGTGGCTCCCCACGATTGGGGAGGACAGGACTCCGACGGTGCCGAGCCCCAGATCGAACGCCGCCCACAGCACGTTCGCGACGGCGTCGGATCGGAGCGCCGCATCCCGGACGACACCCTCTCGAACACCGCCGCGACCCACTTCGAACTGCGGTTTGACGAGCAGCACGAAGTCGGCGTCGTCGGCGGCCGTCGCTCGAAGGGCGGGCAGCACCGTGGTCAGCGAGATGAAGGAGAGGTCGGCGGTCACGAGGGTCGGCGGTTCTGCGACGCCGGTCGCCGCCGTGAGCGCGACCCGATCGAGATGCCGCACGTTGCAGCCCTCGACGACGATGAGCCGCTCGGCGCCCCGGAGCTCGGTCGCGAGCTGATCGTGCCCGACATCGACTGCGAGCACCGTCGCGGCTCCCCGTTCGAGCAGCACCTGACTGAATCCGCCGGTCGAGGCCCCCGCGTCGAGTACGACCCGACCCGACGGATCGACCCCGAAGCCGTCGAGTGCGGCGATGAGCTTGTGCGCGGCGCGGCTCACGTAGTGGTCGGATGCCGCGACCTCGAGCGTGTCGGCGTCGCCGACCTTCGCCGAGGGCTTCAGAACCGGTCGCCCGCCGACCGTGACGAGACCTGCTCCGATGAGCGTCGCGGCGTGCGTGCGGGAGCGAGCGAGCCCGCGTGCCGTCAGCGCGGCATCGAGGCGCTGCTCGGGCATCAGTTCGGGCCGCGCGACGGGTCGGACTGCTCGAGTTCGGCGCGCAGCCGATCCGCGAGCGCCTGGTACGCAGGCGCCCGCTCCGCGAGCGGCAGGGTCTCGATCTCGCGGAGCTCGGCGACCGACCCGTCGGACGCCTCGGAGCCGGCTCCCCGCGGCTCGCCTGCACCGGGGGCATCCGTCGCCGACGACTCGATCACCTCGGGATCGCGGAACTGGTCGTCAATGCTCACCCGTCCACGCTACCCCGAGCAGGCAACGGCTCGGCCATGACGCGGCGCTCAGGAGTAGAGCTCCGCCGGCACGTCGAGGACGTGGATCGCGGTGCCGGAATTCCAGATGGCCGCGCAGGCGGCACGCAGGAGGTCGAGTCGGGACTCGCCCTCCGCCGCGACGACGACGCGGTTGCCGTCGATCCGCACTCGTGCCGATCCGACCCGGATCGCACCGCCGCGCATCGTCTCGATCGCCGGATACGGCTCGTGCAGTCCGCGCAGGTCGTCGAGGATGAAGTCGGGCCGGCTCGCGACATCCGCGGCAAGCAGCTGCTTCGCGCGGTCGATACCGGTGAGCACGACCGCACTCGTCATGCCGGCGCGGTTCGCGCCGAGGATGTCGGTGTCGAGGCGATCGCCCACGACCAACGGCCGCGCCGCCCCGAATCGGCGCTTCGCCTCCTCGAAGATCGGCGTCTCGGGCTTGCCGGCCACGACCGGAAACCTGCCCACGGCAGTGTGCACTGCAGAGACGAGCGTTCCGTTGCCGGGGGCGATGCCACGAGCGACCGGGATGGTCCAGTCCATGTTCGTCGCGATCCACGGGATGCCCTCGGAAGCGGCGTGGGGTCCGCCGTGCGCGTTGAGGGCGAAGGACGCCTCGGCGAGCTCCCGCCAGCCGACGTCGGGGGCGAAACCCTGGACCACTGCCGCCGGGCCGTCGTCCGCGGAGCGCGTCACGCGGTACCCGCGCTTCTCCAGCTCGCTGACGATCCCCTCGCCGCCGACGACGAAGACGAGCGAGCCGGGCGCGACGCGTTCGGCGAGAAGGTGCATCGCCGCCTGGGGCGAGGTGACGACGTCCTCGGGCTGCACCGCGAGGCCCAACTCGGCGAGGTGCGCCGCCACCGACGCGTCGCTGCGCGAGGCGTTGTTCGTGATGTATCCGACGGCGCGTTCGGCCTTCGTGCGGTTGAGGCTCGCGACGGCGTGCGGGATCGCGCCCCGTCCGGCGTAGACCACGCCATCGAGGTCGGCGAAGAGCGCGTCGACGCCGTCGAGCGGCGTCGCCGGCTCAGTCCTCGTGCCGAACAGGCCCATCGACCTCGTCCTCATCGGTGTGGCTTGCAGGGTCCGCGTCGGCATCGCCCTCGAATTCGTCGCCCTCGGCGAGCACCGCTGCGACATCCGGTTCGAGCACCGCGCCCGGATCGTCGATCACTCCGTCGTCCGAAGCGACGGCTGCCGCGGCAGCCGTCGGCGCAGGTGACTCGGGCGCCTCGGGTTCCTCATCGTCGTCGACATCCACCTCGTATATCTCGACGAGCTCCGACTCGGCGGAGCCGCCGAGGGCGACCTCCGCGCGCTCGGCGCGCTCGCGCCACTCCGCGGCGTCCGAGTCGCGCCCCAGCTCCTCGAGCACTTCGGCGTACGCCGAGAACAGTGCAGGGCTGTACGAGAAGGCGAGGTCGGGGTCGAGCTGGGGGATCTCGAGCTCCGCGAGCGCGAGTTCGGGCTGCCCGAGATCGAGACGGGCACCCGACATCGCGATGGCGAGCCCGACCTGCACGGCCGCGGGCAGCGTCGCGCGGTCGACGGAGCGGCCGACCTCGAGCGCCCGGTCGGGACGCCCGACGCCCCGCTCGCTGTCGACCATGAGCGGCAGCTGTTCATTGCTGCCCGAGATGCGCCGGTGCGTACGGAACTCGCGAAGGGCGAGAGCGAAGTCACCCGTCGCGTATGCCGTGATGGCGATGGTCTCGCGCACCACGGCGATACGGCCCGCCCGGCGGGCTGCCGACATCGCATGACGGTGCGCCAGCTCAGGGTCATCCTCGAGCAATTCGGATGCCGCGACGAGGTGCCGCGCGACCCAGTCGGCGTTGTCCTTGCTGAGGGTCTTCAGCTCGGCACGCGCACCACGGTCGAGGTCTCGTGCTTGGATCCGCTCGGGAATCTCGGGATCGTCATGCCTGGGGCGGACGGCGAGATCGGGGGCACCATGCGTCTCCCTCGGCTGATCCTGGCGAGGGTCGCGTGCCGCGGGCCGGGCGCCCCGCTCACTCGGCCGACGGTCGCCACCGCCAGGAGCGCGGCGGGCATCTCGGTCACCATACGGGCGCTTCGCATCCCGGTCACCATACGG
>JAPSJT010000216.1 GCA_031178045.1 Agromyces sp. | reverse complement strand
TGCCGAACTCCGCGGCGTTGCGTCGCAGGGTCTCGATCTGGATGCGACTCGTCGGGTCGGCGATGGGCTTGTCGATCTCGAGCGTCGGCGTGTTGTGGTCTTCCGTCGCGATGGTGAGATCGGGGCGGCGCACCGGCCGCCCGGCCATCCGCAGCCCGTCGAAGGCCTGGGGGCTCGTGACCTCGTGCACGAGGTGCAGGTCGATGTAGATGAGGTCGGGGGTGCCGTCCTCGCCCTTCTTCACGAGATGGGCTTCCCAGACCTTCTCGGCCAGGGTGCGCGGTCGGCCATCCGTCGCGCTGCCGTCCGTGATGGGCGCTGTGGCGGTGGGCGCTGCCTTGATCGGCGCTGTGTTCATGCGTTCGCTTCCTCAGAATCTGTGGTCAGCCGACGACGGACTCCGCGACGGGATCGGCCTAGAGCGAGGCCCCGCCGCGGCAGCGAAGAAGAAGTCGTGGAGCGCGCACCACAACAGATTACACCGTGTCGACGGGAGCCCGATCCAGACGGAGCGCGAACTCCCCCAGCAGGAGGGTCGATCCGAGGGACGCCTCGGCGGCTTCGCCGGGAACGAGTTCGCGCGCCTCACCCCCCGCACCGAGCACGCGGGTGCCGTTCGTCGAGTGCAGATCGGTCACGCGCACTCGATCGCCGACCACCTCGACGAGGGCGTGCGTCTTCGACACGGTCCGAGCGGGGTCGACGAGGGCGACGGATGCCGCGTCAACGCGCGACGGGTCGGCGGCCGGGTCGCGTCCGAGCAGCACGGAGCGTCGCAGCAGCACCTCGAGGCCGTCGGCACCGCGAAGGCGCCACACACCCACGGGCGGAGCCGGCCTCGGCGTGACGGTCGTCGCGGTGACCGTGGTCGTGTTCGCGGGCGGAGACGGCAGCGCCGAGGGAGGGGGGAACGAGGGCAGCACGCGCCGTGAGGTCTCGGGGACCTCCTCATCGGCGTTCTCGCGCGCCGGCGGCGCCGCCGGGATCAGCCCGGGCGGCGGGACGATGAAGTCCGGCGTGTCCACGCCCCCACTCTAGCGACGCGACCGCACCCGGTACCTGCTGATCAGGCGACGCGCCCGGCCCGCCGCGCGCGCGACGGCCTCGGTCGCGGCATCCGCGCTCGCCCAGCGGGCCTCGACCGTGTCGTCGGCCACCTCGCCGCCCGCGAACACGTCACGATCGATCGTCGATGCGAGCGTCGACAGTCGCGGCGGGGGCGCAGTGGCGACCGCGCCGCCGGCGGCGGCCGGAGGGAGCGCCGAGGCGAGACCCTGCTCGGTGAGCTGGCGCTCGAGCACGCGGGCGGCCTGCAGACGCGTACCCCGGGCGGGCGGCTCGAATCCGAGCTCGGCGTAGCGGTCGACGAGCTCCTCCCAGGCACCCGCTGCGCGGCGGTCGTTCGCGCCACTGCGTCGACGACGGCGCCGCGCCTTCTTCATGAGCGCCACGATGAGCATCGGGAGGAAGGCCACGGCGGCGGGGATGCCGACCACCGCGAGGATGGCCCAGACCCAACCGGGAATCAGGAAGGGGCGGTCGCGGTCGTCGTCGGAGTCGTCGATCTCGACGGTCGTGAGCAGCTGCTCCTCGTCGTGCTCGGCACGTGGCGGCTGCCGCACCTGCGGCTGCGGTTCGGACTTGGGCTTCGGCGTCTGCTCCTGCGGCACGTCGACCTGGTCGGGCGTCGGCCGGAACGAGATCCACCCGACCCCCTCGAACGGCACCTCGACCCACGCCGTGATGTCGCCACCGAGCACCTCGACCGTCGCGTCGTCCTCGCCGATCTCGGGAGCGAAGCCCATGACGACCCTCGCCGGGTACCCGAGGTGCCGGGCCATGAGCGCCATCGCCGACGCGTACTGCTCCTCGTCGCCGACCATCTGCGACCTGGTGAAGAGCTCGATGATGCGGTCGGCGCCGTGGCCGGCGCGCGAGGGCGCCGTGTCGGAGGCGAGGCCGTGGCTCAGGAAGCCGTTGGTCTTGAGAGCCGTCTCGATCGCGCGGAGCTGCTCGATCGGCGTCGCCGCCTCGCCGACGTACTCGTCGGCCTTCGCGGCGACGACATCAGGCGAGTTCTCGATCGAAGGCATCGTGAGGTTGGCGACCGGTGTGTCGAGCAGGTCCTCGGTGTCGGGTTCGAGCTGCACGCGCGACTCGAGTTCGTATCGCGCACCCTCGGCGACACCGCTCGTGAGCACGGCGGTGCCGGCCGCCGGGTTGTATCGCAGGTCTCCGGCGCGGTCCCCGGTGCCGGCATCGAGGAGCGCGAGCCGCTCCCCGTAGCCGACGGTCGGCAGCCATACGTCGTCGTACCCGAGCACCGAGAACTCGAGCTCCCGTGCGCTGCCGAGTGTGGCGTAGAGCGGCTCGGGCAGCGTCTCGCCGACGATGCCGTATCCGCCGCCGTCGGCGCCGACATCCTCGGGCCCGGCGACGTTCCACAGCCTGCCCGTGTACGCGTCCATCGTCGCGAGCCGGATGACGTCGCCGGGGAGCAGACCGCTCACCTCGAAGAGCGGAGTCTCGGCGAGGTCTTTGGTGTAGTTGCGGAAGCCCGTCAGCGGGCTCGGGAACTCGAGCGGGTCGAAGGGCGGCACGACCTCCTCGCGCAGCACGAAGCGGTCGGGCGCGACGGGGGCGACGGCGAGACCGGCGACGGCGCCGATCGCCACGGCGCCGCCCACGACGGCCGCCGTGCCGGCGAGCTTGCGGCGACGCAGGCGCGCGGCGCCCTCGGCGCCGCTCTCGACCGTCGCACCGCGTCGCCAGGCGATCCAGACGAGCGCGATGACGGCGAACGAGACGCCGCGGACCCCCGCAAGGTACGCCTCGTCGGTGCCGAGCAGGATGCCGGAGAGGTACAGCGCGAGCGGGCCGATCACGAGCACGCTCGAGCGGAGCACCGTGCGCCGCTTCGGCAGCCATCGCGTCACGAGCATGGTGCCCACGACGGCCACGAGCCACGCGGCGAAGTACGGAAGGACGGCGATATAGTCGGGCGCTTCGACCGGCGTGCCGATCGTGACGATGTCCGCCCACCCGTAGAGCGGCCCGATCACGAGCCCCGTCAGGCTCTCGAGCGAGGGCAGCACGGCGAAGAGCGCGTCATCCGGCATCGTCGCGGGCGTGCCGAGCAGGAAGTACGCGACGAGCGCGATGAGCACGGTCGTGACCACGCCGAGGCGCCACACCGCGCCCGCGACGGCCGCGAGCGTGCCGACGACGAGGCCGGCCACGGCCGCGACGAGGAAGTTCAGATCGCCGAAGGCCGTCTCGTAGCCGGCGATTCCGAGCAGCGAGAGAAGACTGAGCACCAGGATGTCGGCGACCACGATGCTGGGAAGGCGACTCACGGGCGCACCCTCCGAACGAGCCGCGACAGCTCTCCGATCTCCCCGACGGTGACGACCGTGGTCTCTCCGATGCGCTGGATCCGCGCCCTCGCACCGAGTTCGACCCGGAAGGCGATGAGCTGGGTGTCGGCGCTGAAGAGGGTCTCCAGCGAACGCACCTCGGCGATCGGAAGGGCCGATCCCACGACCGTGATCACGACGCTCGGCGGCGGGAGCCGCTTCGTCGCATCGCGCACGAAGTCGCGCACGCTCGGGAAGGCGCGGCGCACGGGCTCGACGCGCGACGAATCGTCGAGCAGGGTCGTGGGCGTCGCCGTGCGGAGGGAGCGCGCCTCGGTGAGCACCGCGACCTTCGTCCCATCGCGGACCACCTGCACGCCGATCGAGGCGAGCACCGAGACGGCGAGCTCGAACTCATCCTCCGACGCGTAGTGCTCGCGCTCGGTGGACTGCACGAGGATCAGCTGGGAACGACGCGACTCCTCGTATTGGCGCACCATGAGCTGACCGGTGCGGGCGGACGTGCGCCAGTGCACGTTGCGCATCGCATCGCCGGGCTCGTACGCACGCAGCGCGTGGAA
>JAPSJT010000215.1 GCA_031178045.1 Agromyces sp. | reverse complement strand
GAGCCCGGGGCGATCGACTTCGCCCTCCTCACCGACGGGCTGCGCGCCGAGCGCGAGCAGGGCATCACGATCGACGTGGCCTACCGCTACTTCTCGACGGGCCGACGCTCGTTCATCCTCGCGGACTGCCCCGGCCACGTGCAGTACACGCGCAACATGGTCACGGGAGCCACCACTGCCGACGCGGTCGTCGTGCTCGTCGACGCGCGCAAGGGCGTGCTCGAGCAGACCCGGCGCCATCTCGCGGTGGTGCAGCTGCTCCGGGTGCCGCACGTCATCGTCGCGGTGAACAAGATCGACCTCCTGGGCTACGCCGAGTCGGCGTTCGCGGCGGTCGCCGCCGACGTCACGACGCTCACGCGCGAGCTCGGCCTGCCCGAGGCGCACGTCATTCCCGTCTCGGCGCTCGCGGGCGACAACATCGTCGATCGCTCGGCGAACACCCCCTGGTACGACGGCCCCGCCCTGCTCGAACTGCTCGAGACGCTTCCGTCGCTCGACGAGCTCGAGACCGAGCTCGAAGCACTGCGGATGCCGGTACAGCTCGTCATCAGGCCCCAGGGCGCTTTGGCCCCCGACGTCGACGAGCCCGAGTCGTACCGCGACTACCGCGCGTTCGCGGGTCGCATCGCCTCGGGCACCGTGCGCGTCGGCGACGAGGTGCAGGTGTTCCCCGGCGGGGCGACGACGACCGTGACGGGCATCGACGCCGGCCCCGTGCATCTCGACGAGGCATCCGCCCCGCAATCGGTGTCGCTGCGGCTCGCCGACGACATCGACGCGGCCCGCGGCGCGGTGATCGCGGCATCCGGCTCGCTCAGCGCTCCGCGTCGCGAGCTCGACGCCTCGGTCTTCCAGCTCGACCCGCGCCCGCTCACCCCCGGTTCCCGCGTGCTCGTGAAGAGCGGCACCTCGACCGTGCAGGCCCTCGTCACCGCCGTCCACGGCCGCCGCGATCTCGCGACGCTCGAACTGCAGCCGGCCGACCGGCTCGACGCGAACGACATCGGGCAGGTCGCCCTGAAACTCTCGGCCGAGCTCCCCGTGGAGCCCTACGCCGAGCACCGCCGCGCGGGTGCGTTCCTCGTGATCCACCCGCAGGACGGCGCGACCCTCGCGGCCGCGATCGTCACCCCGCCCGCCGCGTGAGCGACGAGCATCCCACCCCGTATCCGCCACACCAGCACCGAAGGAGCAGCAGCATGAACGCCACGACCCGCGTCCGCACCCGCATCGGCCTGGTGGGCGGCATGATGCTCGCCGCCGCGATCGTCGCGGCCGCCGTGCTCGCCCTGAGCGGGTGCGCGCCGCAGGCCGCCGCGACCGGGGCGGGCGCCGAGGCATCCGCCTCGACGGGGCGGGCCGCCGAGCTGCGTCTGGGCTACTTCGCCAACGTCACGCACGCTCCCGCGCTCGTCGGGCTGGAGGAGGGCCTCTTCGCCGAGGCGCTCGGCGACACGAAGCTCTCGACGCAGGCGTTCAACGCCGGTCCCGCCGCGATCGAGGCCCTCTCGGCCGGTGCGATCGATGCCACCTACATCGGCCCGAACCCCTCGATCAACACGTTCATCCAGTCGGGCGGGCAGTCGGCGCACATCGTCGCGGGCGCCGCGACCGGCGGTGCGGCGCTCGTCGTCCGCGAGGGCATCGACTCGGTCGACGATCTCGAGGGCACGACGATCGCGACCCCGCAGCTCGGCAACACGCAGGACGTCGCGCTGCGCTCGTGGCTCGCCGACGAGGGCTTCGCGACCGACACCACCGGCGGCGGCGACGTGCACATCACGCCGACCGAGAACGCGCAGACGCTCACGCTCTTCCAGCAGGGCGGGCTCGACGGCGCCTGGCTCCCCGAGCCGTGGGTGTCGCGTCTGCTCGCCGACGGCGGCCACGGCGCGCAGGTGCTCGTCGACGAGGCCGATCTCTGGGAGGACGGCGCGTTCCCGACGACCGTGCTGCTCGTGCGCGCCGAGTTCCTCGCGCAGCACCCCGAGACGGTGCAGGCACTGCTCGAGGGTCACGTCGCCTCCGTCGCCTGGCTCGACGAGCACGCCGACGAGGCGCCCGCCGTCATCAACGCCGCGCTCGAGGCCGAGACGGGCAAGCCGCTCGCCGACGCCGTGCTCAGCCGGGCCCTCGAGCACGTCGATTTCTCGGTCGACCCGCACGCGGAGACCTTCGAGACCCTCGTCGCGAACGGCCTCGAAGCCGGCACGCAGAAGGACGGCTCGATCGACGGGCTCTTCGACCTTCGGCTGCTCAACGAGCTGCTCGAGTCCGACGGCGCCGAGCCGGTGTCCGCCGGCGGGCTCGGCGAGGAGTAGTCGCCATGAGCGGGCAGGCGGCCATCCGCATCGAGCACCTCGGCAAGCGCTTCGGCGCAGGTCCCCTCGTGCTCGACGACGTGAACCTTTCGATCGCGCCGGGTGAGTTCGTCTGCCTGCTCGGGGCATCCGGTTGCGGCAAGTCGACCCTGCTGAACCTCATCGCGGGACTCGACCGGCCGACGGCCGGCACGATCGACGTGCCTGCCGAAGGCGCCGCGGTGATGTTCCAGGAGTCGGCGCTCATGCCCTGGCTCACCGCGCGGCAGAACGTCGAACTCGCCCTGCGGCTGCGCGGCGTGGCGCGATCGGCGCGGCGTGGCGAGGCGCTCGAACTCCTCGACACGGTGAACCTCGCGGATGCCGCGGAGAAGCGCCCGCACGAGCTCTCGGGCGGCATGCGCCAACGCGTCGCCCTCGCCCGGGCCCTCGCCCAGGATCGACCGGTGCTGCTCATGGACGAGCCCTTCGCGGCGCTCGACGCCATCACCCGCGACCTCCTGCACGAGGAGCTCGAGCGGGTGTGGCGGCGCACGGGCCGCACCATCGTGTTCGTCACCCACAACGTGCGCGAGGCGGCTCGCCTCGGCGAGCGCGTCGTGCTGCTCTCGAGTCGGCCCGGCCGGGTCGCGGGCGAGTGGCGCATCGGCTCGACCGAGGGGCGGCGCATCGAGTCGCCCGAGGTCGCGGCCCTCTCGATCGAGATCACCGAGCAGCTCCGGAAGGAGATCCGCCGAAATGCCGCATGACACGACCGCACTGCTCGACTCGAGCACCACCACTGCCGCGGCGAGCGCCGGCGGCACCGCCGCACGGGCGTCCCAGGCAACCGACCACGACGAGCTCCGCAGCCTCGAGGCGGGGCTCGACCGCCTGCAGACCGACCTCGACCGGGCGCCCGGCGCCTGGCGTCGCTTCACGACGAGCGTCGTGCCGCCGGTCGTCTTCGTCGTCGCCCTCATCGCGGCGTGGCAGCTCTACGTCGTGATCGCCCAGCCGCGACCCGACATCGTGCCCGGCCCGCTCGACGTGGTCGCCGCGATCTCGCAGGCCTGGGATTCGGGCCGGCTGCAGCTCGCCGTCGCGACGAGCCTCGAGCGCGGCGTGCTCGGCTTCCTCATCGCCGTCGCCGTGGGCACCCCGCTCGGGCTCCTCCTGGCCGAGGTGAAGCCGCTGCGCCGCGCCATGGGCCCGATCATCTCGGGCCTGCAGGTGCTGCCGTCCGTCGCATGGGTGCCCGCCGCGATCATCTGGTTCGGCCTCACGGATGCCACGGTGTACTTCGTCGTGCTCATGGGCGCCGTGCCGTCCATCGTGAACGGGCTCATCTCGGGCATCGAGCAGGTGCCACCGCAGTTGCGGCGGGTCGGCACCGTGCTCGGCGCCGGGCCCGGACGCCTCGCGACCCTCGTCGTGCTGCCGGCGGCCCTCCCGGGCTACGTCGCCGGTCTCAAGCAGGGCTGGGCGTTCTCGTGGCGCTCGCTCATGGCCGCCGAGATCATCGCCGTGGGCGGCACGATCGGGTTCGGTCTGGGCTCCATGCTCCAGCAGAGCCGCGAGCTCGCCGACCTCGCCGGCGTGCTCACGACGATCCTCGTGATCCTCGCGATCGGCAT